>JBDGYV010000159.1:0-2430 GCA_039588915.1 Gemmatimonadota bacterium | reverse complement strand
TGACTGGCCCGGGCGTGAACGCCACCACGCTGCAGGTGGCCGCTTCATTGGCCGCTGGACTGGAGTGGCTTCTGGCCAATCCCGCCGCCGGTCCCCTGCTTCCCGACGACCTGCCTCACGACGCCATCCTGCGCGCCGCTCGTCCTTACCTCGGCACGTTCCGCTCCGAGGCGATCGAATGGAGCCCGACGAACGAGGCCGGCGACCAGGCGGCCTGGCTGTTCCCCTCGTTCCGAACCGACGTCTCGCTGTCCACGGCATCGGGGCTCGCCTCCGCGCGTCGAGGGTAGAGGGGTGCGGCCAGCGGTGGAAATCAGAATCATCTTCTTACTGCGCAGTGACGCCAGAGGAGTCCAGAGAAGCCATGAAGAAGCTGCTACTTCAGGTGCATGAGAAATTCCAGGCTGGAGTGATCGGCGCGTTGATGCTCCTCCTGATGCTGGTGATCCTGGTCGCGGTGCTGAATCTCGGCTACCTCTTCGTCACTCGGCTCGCGGACGCTTGGGGAGAGATCCACGTCGCCGAGGATCTCAAGGTCAAGCTCCATTCGGCATTTGGGACCATCTTGATGGTCATCATCGGCATCGAGCTTCTGGAAACGCTCAAGTTTTACTTCGAAAAACACATAATCCGCGTGGAGATCATCTTCCTGGTCGCTCTGACCGCCGTCGCCAGGCATGTGATCGAGATGGACTTCGAACATGCGAGCGCCACCGCATCTCTGGGAATCGCCGCCGCCGCTCTCGCGCTGAGTGCCGGGTACTTCCTGGTGAAGAAGGCCGGTGCTTCTCGGGGGAGAAACGGGAGTGAACTGGACGCGGTGGGGAGTCACGCGCGGCCCCACGCAGTTGGAATTACGCTGCTGAGTTATAGGCGATAGCTGGTCAAGTTCGCTTAGCAGGCTGCTGACAAAGTCGATGATTTCGCATTTCGATTGATCACTGAGCCAGAGCGGCGGGTATTTATGAGTTGAGGAGGTGCCGCCGCATGGTTGGAGACAAGGACACCCAAGTGGACTTTATGTACAACAGCGCGCCGGATCCGTTCGTGCCGGAGGACCATCCGCTGCGCCGTCTCCGTCCCCTGATCGACGAGCAGGCGATCCGACGGGAGTGCGCGCCACTGTATTCGAACGTGGGTCGTCCGTCGGTGCCTCCGGAGCAGTTGTTTCTGGCTCTTCTGGGCGGATACATCCTGGGTGTCCGGAGCGACCGACGGCTGGTCATGGAGTTGAAGTGCAACATGGCCCTGAAGTGGTTCGTGGGGCTGCAGATGACCCAGAAGGTGTGGGACGCCTCGACGTTCAGCCAGAACCGACGGCGCCGCTTCGACAAGTCGGGGATCCTGGAGCGGCTGTTCGACCGGACGGTGCGCGATGCGATGGAGGCGGGTCTGGTGAGCCGGCACGTGAGCGCCGACGGGACACTCGTGCGAGCGAACGCGAGCTTCAAGAGCCTGGAGCCGATCGAGCTGCCCATGGACCCGGAGGAGTACAAGAAGCGGTTGCGGTTTGCGGACCGGTGCGGACCGGGACGACCCTGACGGACCGGACGATCCCGGGAACCGGGCGGTGAACTTCCGAGGGCAGAAGCGCAGCAACCGGACGCACCGGTCCACGACGGATCCCGACAGCCGTTTGGTGTCGAAGGGGACGTCGGGGACGGGAGCGTACCCGGGGTATACGGTCAACGCGGTGATGGAGAACCGGCACCGGATTCTGCTGGGGGTGGGCGCGGCCATCGGGCACGGGAGCACGGTGGAAGAGGACGGATGCCTGGGCTTGCTGGACCGGGCGAAACGGCGGCTGAAGTTCAGGCCGCGGAGCGTGGGAGCCGACAAGGGATTCTTCCATGCACGGTTCATCAAGGGACTGCTGCGTCGTCGAGCCGAGCCGCACATCGCACCGACCAAGAGCGGACGGCGGCTGTGGCATCGGCGGGTTCGGATGCGAGTGCGGGGCGCGCCGTACCGACTGTCGCAGCGGCGCCGGAAGAAGATCGAGGAGCTGTACGGAGAGGCCAAAGACTGGCACGGGCTGCGTCGCTTCCGGCGACGCGGCCTGCTGCGGGTGCAGCAGGAAGTTCTGATGATCGGATGGGTGCTCAATCTGAAGCGGCTGGCGAAGCTTGTGGTGCCGCTGCCACAAGAACCATGAACCGGGTGCAGATAGCGACGCGCCGCTACCGCGGTGAACGGCGAAATCGTCAGACTCCACCGGAACGGACGGCATAAACATGCGACCGAACCTCGAGAACGTCTCTCAAACCCGTATTCGTCAGCAGCCTGTTAGGTGACTTGTTGACACGCTCGCGATCCGCGTCACTAAGGTAACTCCACGCACTGTACCCGATGGTGAATCCTCACGAGGCGATCCTGCTCAAATGTCACCCAGGCGCCACCCCAGTCCTCGGTCGCAATGCCCCACTTGTT
>JBDGYV010000158.1:0-3182 GCA_039588915.1 Gemmatimonadota bacterium | reverse complement strand
GACCAGCGCATCCGGCCTCTTACCCGACTCGTTGTACCAGACGACGTCGTCCACGACGGCGATGGCATAGGGATGGGAGTCCGGTCCGCTCGGCGACGGCCACTCCTTGATCCCGCCAGTTTTCGGGTCCAATCGGCCGAGCCGGCCCTGAGACGAGTTGACGTACCAAATCATGCCGTCACTGGCGAAATCGAGACGCCGGACGGTCGTTTCCGGAATCGGCAGCTTGATTTCCGTGAAATCCATCGTCACCGGGTCGACTTTGACCAGGCAGTTGCTGCCATTGCAGGCGACCCAAGGTGCGCCTTCGGCGTCGATCTTGATGCCGTAGGGCCTCGACCCGGGGGTCTTCATGGTCGCCAACTCGATGTCACCGGTCGCCGCGTGCAGGCGGCCCACCATGTTGCTTCGCTGGAGAGTGAACCACAAGGTCCCGTTCTGGTCCAGGCCGTGTAGAAACGCTCACTGTTGTGTCTGTATGACGGGCCTGTGGGTTTGGATGATCTTCAGCGACGGTTTTTCCAGTATTGTCGGTTTGTTTGGGCCACGGGGTCTCACGGGCCGAGATTTAGGGTTCCGGGCGGCGATTCGGCCGAATACGGGCGCGAATGTAAGCCGGCGAGCGTCTATGCCGCGCTCATCGCCTCGATCAGCGGGCCGATGCCCATGATGGCCATGGCGCGTTTGAGATTGTAGGCCAGCACGTGCAGTGCCATTTCGGTGCGGACCTTCTTCAGCGTCTTCATCTGGAAGTGTGTATAGCCCATCCAGGACTTGATGGTGCCGAACGGGTGCTCGACGGTTTCGCGCCGCTGGCGCATCTTTTCCGGGTGCTCGTGGAGGCGTCTTTGAACGGCCTCGAGAAGGTGTTCGTGTTCCCAGCGGGTGATCCGGCGCTCCTTGCCCGTGGTGCAGCGATGCTTGATGGCGCAGCTCTGGCAGGCGTTGGTCCAGTAACGGTGCAAGGTCAGGCCCTTTTCCACGTTTGTATAATGGTAGACCAAATGCTCGCCGGCAGGGCACCGATAGACATCCTCGTCGGCCAAGTAGACGAAGTCCTGCTTTCCAAACCGGCCCTTTGCTTTGATGCCCGAGGTGAGCGGCTTGGGAAGCGTGACCGTGATCCCGGCCTCATCGCAAGCCAGGATTTCCTCGCCTTTGAAGTAGCCGCGGTCGGCAACGACACTCGGTCTCCAGAGCCGCCTTGGTCTGTTCGGCCATCTTGGCGAGTTGGGCGCGGTCGGTGCCCTCATTGGTCACTTCGTGGGCGACGATCAGGTGATGCTTGGTGTCCACCGCGGCCTGAACATTATAGCCGACCATGCCGCTGCCCCGGCCAGAGGTGGCCATGGAGCGGGCATCGGGATCGGTGAGGGAGATCTGCTGGTCGGGTTCCGCGAGCATCCGGACCTCAAGCTTTCCCAGGCGCCCCATCTCCTCCCTAAGTGTAACGATCTTGTCTTTCAGCCGCGCCGTCTCGGTCGTCCGCGCCAGCGACGGCTCCTGCCGGTCGGCGGAGTCCAACTGATGCAGATAGCGTTCGACAGACTCCTCGATCTGCTCCATGCGGCGTTTCATCTTCGCGCGCGTGAAGTTCCTGTCCCGGGCGTTGACCGCCTTGAACTTGGAACCATCGATCGCCACGCTGGCATCGGCGAACAGCTCGAGCCGGCGGCATAGCGCCACGAACTGGCTGCAGACCTTGCGGATCGCAGGGCCATTGTCCTTGCGGAAATCGGCAATCGTCTTGTGATCCGGCACCAACCGGCCGGTCAGCCACATCACCTCGACATTGCGCCCCGCCTCGCGCTCCAGGCGGCGGCTCGACTGGACCCGGTTCAGATAGCCGTAGATATAGAGCTTCAGCAGCACCGAAGGATGATAGCCCGGCCGGCCAGTCGCCCATCGACCACCCGAACCGGGTGGTCGTCACCGATCCAGTCTTCCAACCGATCCGGAAACAACGTGACCTGGCCGCGATCCACGCCTTCAACGAAACGCTTCATCAAATCCTCCCGCCAAAGAACGGTAGAATCATAGCATGGCGAGCGTTTTCACACAGTCTGGGTCATTTTCCCCGTATACCGGGGCTGCCGGGTACGTCTGGACCTGGGGGAAAACCGGAAGGAATCAGTTCGATTCCGGGCATTGGCTCCCGGAAGTCCGGAATCGGGGGTAAACTCACCGTCAAACAGGCATGGCCGGGACGGGGAAAAATAGCCACTTTCGGAAGGCGCGCTCCCTTGGCCATGAGCCAGACGTTATCACTCACTCGGACTTTGCACGGATCGCTTTAGCGCGAGCCTCCAACTCCTCCGCCTTGTCCTCACGTTCAGTCTCCCGCAGGAGGGCGGCGTAGTTTTCTAAGATCGTGGCCACGGTGGGGGTGCTCGCATCCCGGTAATTCTCCACGATCGCCAGCGCCCGCTGATATAGCGGCTCAGCCTCGGCGTAGCGGCCCTGGCCCTGGTAGAGCACCGCTTGGTTGTTGAGGCTCTGGAGCACGTCGGGACGGTCCGGCCCTTGCGCTCTCTCACGGATTGCCAGTGCCCGCTCGTGAAGCGGCTCAGCCTCGGAGTACTTGCCCTGGGCACGATAGAGTTCTGCCAGGTTGTTGAGGCTCTGGAGCACGTCGGGGTGCTCCGGCCCGACAGCATTCTCACGGATCGCCAGTGCCCGCCGATATAGCGGCTCGGCCTCGTCGAATCGACTCTGGTGCCAATAGACAAGAGCCATCTCCTCAAGACTCGTCAACTCAAGCTTATCGATCCAGTGGTTCACTTGTCGCTCACGACGTTTGATGGAATGGTCGAAACCGGGCAGGCGTGCGGAGGCTGATGAACCTGGAGCCCAGAGGGACCAGGACCATGAGGTATCTTTGCTGGTGGGTCCAATCACGATTATGAAACGGATGGGATCGCCATGCGGAATATCGCCTGGGTCGTCATATGTCTCTATGGATACAGACTCAAAGATGTTGCTGTGCTCGATGGCGGTGGCTGTGGAAAAGTGGTTGAGATGGGTGTAGTTAGCTTCAACCTCGATATCCCAGTTTATTTCGGCCACCGACTTGCAATAAACATGAAACAAACAACGATAATGAGGTCCATTTTGATCACGCCATTCAATTAGGTAATTAACTGAGGGGCGGAAGAAGAGTGTGGGGCCAACCAATGGGCGGT
>JBDGYV010000157.1:0-2859 GCA_039588915.1 Gemmatimonadota bacterium | reverse complement strand
TCGATCGGCGATTGCCTGAACGGCGATCCGTCGCAGGCGTTCATCGTGATTCTCCGAGAGCAGTGCGCGGTTACGCTCGAACCGCTCTCCAGCCTGGTGGCAGAACTGCCGAACGAGATCGATCTCGACCGCAGCCGCTGCCTCGCCCTTTCGATCAATCGTCGACTGGACCCGACTGATCGCGGCGACCAAGGCATACAGATCAATCACCATATCAGCCAGCCGCGCGAGCTGAAACTGTTCATTCACGACGTCGCTCCGATGGGTTCTGATGAGCGACTCGGCCCCCTCATGCAGGTATCCGGTGTAGCGCTCGAAGCGGCGGAGGCAACCCGACAACGGCTCGGCCACGTTGACGTCGGCGCTACGGCTCCCGATCGCACCGCGGATCTCATGGAAAGCGAACTCGGTCAACACACCGATCTCTTTGATCGGCTCGCGCAATGCGCGACCAACGTTCTCCAAGTAGTCGGCCAACCGCTCCATCCCGGCCAGCGCGATAAACGCGCGGAGCACCTCGTTTGTACCCTCGAAGATCGGCATGATCCGCGCGTCGCGAAGGAACCGCTCAAACGGACGATCGTTGATGTAGCCTCGCCCGCCTGCAACCTGGACCGCCGCGTCGGCGGCTCGCCAAGCAGCATCCGATGCATACACTTTGCAAATCGCGGATTCGAGGCTGTAATCGACATCGTCGCGATCGATCAGATCGGCGGTCAGGTGTACCATCGATTCAGTGATAAAGGTGTCGAGGCGAATCTGAGCGATCTTGCCGCGGATCAAATCGTATTCCGTGATCCGGCGGCCGAATTGACGGCGGGTGCTAGCGAAATCGATCGCGGTGCCGAGAATTGTGCGCATCGCTCCGACCGCACTGGCGGCCAACCCCAGACGCCCACCGTTGAGGATGTTCATCGCCACTTTGAAGCCGTGGCCGGGTTGGTCAAGCACCCGGTCGTCGCCCAGCTCGAGTTGAAGCCGTGGCCGGGTTGGTCAAGCACCCGGTCGTCGCCCAGCTCGAGGTTCCGAAACAGAAGCTCGGCCTGAGTAGACGCTCGGATTCCTAGCTTTTCGGAAGTCCAGAGTCGGCCGATTTCGAGCCCCGGGTCATCACCCTCGACGACGAACGCCGTGACGCGATCAATGATCTTGCCATCCCTCTCGACGGGTGTCTGGCCGAAGGCAGTTATGACCCCTGCGCGCTGACCGTTGCCGATCCAGATCTTGTGACCGTTGAGAATCCAGCTATCGCCGTTTGGCGAGCGTTCGGCTCGCGACTCGATGCTGACCGCATCGGAGCCGTGGCGTGGCTCGGTCAGCGCGAACGCGGCCAATGCATCCCCGCGAGCGCATGGCGGTAGCCAACGCTGCTTCTGCGCTTCGGTGCCGTACATGTAGATGCCTTTGATGCCGATCGACTGGTGGGCGCCCAACAGGACGCCGAGCCCGGCGTCGCGTGAAGCGATAAGCTCCATCACCTTCGCCGTCTGCGCCTGGCTGAACCCGAGGCCATCGTAGGCGGTCGGCACGTAGAGGCCAAACGCACCGCGCTCGGCCAGCCCCTCGATCACCTCCTCCGGAACAGCGGCCGCGCGATCGAACTCCGCGGCGTCGACCTTAGCATCGAGGAACCGCTCGAGGTCTTCGAGAAACGTCTCGAGACCCTCCGCGTCGTGACGCGCCATGTGTGGGTAAGGGAAAACGAGATCCGCGGCGATGACGCCGCTGAACAGTGACTTACAGAAGGAAGGGTAGTCGGCGTCCGTCATCACGGGTGGTGTTGCGTCGCATCACCCACTCGCGGTCGGCGCTTCGCATCGCGGAGCCTCCTCATGGCTCTGCCACTGCGGGGTCTCCGCTCGCTCCCGCGCAAGACGACCGCTCGGAGTAATGCCACGCAACATGACCCGCCTACCGATGTCGATCACCAACCTATGAGCCCGATTCGATCGGGTAGCCGGCGCCACGCCACGCGCCCAGCCCGCCTTTCAGGACCACCGCCTTCTCGTATCCGTTCTCCATCGCGATTTGCGCCGCCCGGACGCTTATCCCGTCTTGGGGTCACGTGCAGTAGAGAACGATCCACTGGTTGAGCGGAAGACTCCCCACCGATCTCGCCATCGCCTCGGTCGGGATCAGACGCGCGCCAGCGATTCGCTCCTGCTGAAAAGCGAACGAGTTACGGTTGTCGACGAAGACGACGTCGTCGTTGCCTGCGTCCATGGGGATCGGCTGCGGCACCGCCACAGCCAAGCGCGCCGCCAATCAGAACTACGCCGATGATCAACGTGATGCATCGCACGGCCACCGATTGTGGGCCTGCCATAGACACCTCCTAGGCCGCCACGCCGCCGTGAGCGCGTGTGTACGGCAACACCCCGCCGGCTTTCAGTAGCCTGCGCTCGCGCTCGGTGAGGTCGATCACCGTCTCGAACTCGGTGCCGCGGGTCTGGTTGTGAATTGTGATTCGGCCAGCGTCGATTCCGGCACGAACGTCACTTGCTAGCAGCTCGTCGCCCGGCTCCACCGAGTCGTAGTCGGACCGGTTGGCGAATGTCAGTGGCACCACGCCGAAGTTCACCAGATTCGCTTTGTGGATCCGGGCAAACGACTTGGCGATTACTCCCTTGATTCCCATGTGCATCGGAGCCATCGCAGCGTGTTCGCGCGATGATCCCTGGCCATAGTTCGCCCCGCCGACGATCCATCCGCCACCCTTGGCAAAGGTTCGCTTCGGGAAGTCGGCATCCAGGCGCTTGAAGATAAAACTCGAAACCGCATCGATGTTGGCCCAGTTGGAGAGCATCTCGGCGGTGGCGGGAACGATGTCATCGGTCGTGATGTCGTCGCCGGTAACGA
>JBDGYV010000156.1:0-2372 GCA_039588915.1 Gemmatimonadota bacterium | reverse complement strand
GTCCAATCCCATGGATTCGAACTGCAAGTAACACAGGACGCCGGTCGCATCGGGGGTAATCACCTGATCGATTCGTATTCCGATCTCGTTTCCGGGACGAGAATCCCCCTCAGCAAGGTGCTCCTCGATGATCTTCCGCGTCAGATTGAGGCCCATTTTTGCATCCTCTTGGATCGGTGGGGAATGGTATGCATTCGCTATGTATTGCGGGGCGAATCTACCCTGGGCCGATGGGCAGCGCTAACGGTCAGCGCCCCGTCTCGCGGTCATACAGAACGATGTTCTCCCACTCGGCAGCGTCGGAACGAGCCACTACGGCAACCACGGGGTCCGAGTCACTGAGGTTGAACACCTCGTGTGGAACGCCGGGCTCGATGTAGATGAAGTCGCCGGCCTGATTGTCGACGACGCTGGAGAGTCCAGGTCCGTACTCGTGTCGTACGCGTCCCTGGAGGATAAAGAGCATGACCTCGAAACCGACGTGAACGTGCGCTCTGGCCACACCACCGGGCGGAATCGTCGCGACGTTCATCGACAGACTCGTAGATCCAACGTTGTGAGCCGCCATGCCGGTTTTGTAGCGAATGCCGTTCCAATCGCGGCAATCGTCGCTCGCGCGAATCACGGAGATGCCTGAGAGCGCTTCAACGGGGGCGTTGCGGGTGTCGTTCATTGGACCTCCGAGGCAGAAGGAGCTTGGCTTGACGTGGTGGTGAGGGGGAAATAAAAACCGGGCGGGTCGCCCCGCCCGGTACCCCTCACCAGTACCGCTGTTCGGCGCCAGCCATCATCCGATCAGACGGACACCGGTTTGGGAAGATGGTATTCTCCCTCTATTGACACCAAATGGCCGAAGCCCGTTCATCGTTTAACCACATGCCAAGCCCGACCCAGGCTCAGACGCCTGGCCGGGGGGAGGTAATTCCATGACCGCGCTTTTTCACGCCCATTCGGGTATCCGCTACCTGGTACTGGCCGCCGGGCTGCTGGCGCTGCTGTACTTCCTGATCGGGACACTCAGAGGGAAGCCGTTCGCGTCACCGGGACCGGCCATCCTGGCCACGTTTACCGGCCTGGTCGATCTGCAGGTCGCACTTGGGCTCCTGCTCTACGCCACCGGTGGACGAGCCGCGGGGATCGTGGGCCACCTGGCACTCATGCTTTTGGCGGTGGCCACGCTCCACGCGACCTCGATCGTCCGCAAGCGGCGGCCGCAGCCCACCGGATACGGTCTTCCGCTATTGGGCGTCGTGATTGTAGCCGGGTTGTCGGTCTCCACGTACAGATGGAACAGGCTCCCCGGACCGCAGCGCGGCAGCCACAGATCGACATAGGGCTCGGTAGCAAAAGCGTTCACGTAGACCGGGATGCCGTCGTACTCGCCCACTTGAACCAGATTGTTGATGGTGATCGGCTCCGGTCTTCCGAGCGGTCGCCAACCCCGGCCGTCGACTTCGATCGGGCCACCGCTGATGAACCAGGCGCGGACGGGCGGCTCAGCCTCCAGCAACGCGTCTTCGAGCCTCCGGGGGGGCGTGTCCGGCGCTCCCTCGACTGGGACCTCAGCCTCGCCCGGGGGCGGCTCCTCCACCGGCCGTAGGGCGGGCTCGGGTGGTGACGCGGCATCACCAACGCCTCCGCCGAACAGGAACGAGATTCCAGCCGACAGCTCCCAGTTGTGGCGCGCTTCGTCGCTCTCGGCTTGGGTTACAGGGTCGATGATCGTGCGCACGATGATGTTGTCACGAACGTCGACGCGAAACGCCCACGATGGATCGACCGGGCGGTTCAGCAGTTTGATGCCGCCCCCGATAGGAACCAGCGTGCCGGTGCTGTTCTGAACATCGCTGGCGCCATCGAACTGCACCGTCGCCGCGCCGAGCCCACCACCAAAGAAGAAGTCGGCGCGCGGCGAGACCCGTGTCGCGTAGTCGATCTCAAAGCTGTACATGAGAATATTCGCGCTCAAGCCGTCCAAGCCGGCTCTGATGAGGATGTTGTCCGCCGTCGCCCAGTCCAAGTTGCCACCGAAGGAAAGGCCGCTGTTCGTTCGGTAAAGCACCCGAGTGCCAAACTGAAGGGCGTTGCCGCTATCCTCGAACAGGTCCCCCACCAACGTCGCTCCGTGGACGTTGAACTCGCCGTAACCGGTCTGACCGATGGCGTTGACGGGGGCGCCTAGAACGAGCCAGGCGGCGGTGAGGAAGACACAAAACCGCATCACTTTGATCGAGTGTAGCCGCCTTTCGGAAGCGGGTCAATTGCGTGCGCAAACGCCCAAAACCCGCTAGAATCGTGCCAATAATGAGCCCCCCGGCAACCCATCCGCTGGGTCCCCGCCTCCTGGCCACTGGCGTTGCGACACTGCTTCT
>JBDGYV010000155.1:0-2459 GCA_039588915.1 Gemmatimonadota bacterium | reverse complement strand
GCGATCAACTCCTCGAGCCGTCCCTCCCGGGTCAACCGCTCGTACTGGAGCGGGTGCTCCTCCTTCATGTAATCGAGGGTGGCACGGCCGGTGAACATCACGACATCCACAGGGAACTTCTCAGGCCGCAGGTTCACGTTGAAGAAGTGAATGGTGAAGATGATGCCGGTCGCGAGCAGCGCCTCGATGCCGTGGATGATCGTCGCCACGTTAAAAATCCAACCCGGCAGGATCTTCGAGAAGAACACCGGGAACCACAGAACGAGCCCCGAGCCACCGATGACGGTGACACCCCAGAATTCACCCCAGTAGTCGAGCTTGTCCATGTAATAGGTCCTTGGGCTGTCCAACCATCGAATCGGGGCCCCAGAAAAAGCGCTTCTTGTCGGTGCTCTTGGCGATCCGATACGTCAAATGGCCGACGTGAATGAAGAAGTACCCGAAGGTGATCACGGCACAGATACGGTGGATCAACCCCGCTGCCTGAAACCCACCGACCATGCGGATGAGCGTTCTGGCCCACGGCATGTGCGAGTAGAGCAGCGGCGTGCCGGTGATCACGAGCCCGAAGAACGACACGATCACCATCGCGTGGAGAACTCGCTCCAGACCCGAGAACCGCCAGATGTAGGGTCCAGCCCCTCGATCGGAGGAGGCCACCTTACGTCCCATGGCCAGTCCCTCGCGCACGCTCAATCGTCACTCGGATCAGCCAAAACAGGGAGTGCAAGCCAAAGAACGACCAACTGGGTACCTCTCGCGGTCGCTCGCGTCTCCGTGAGCGTAGTAGCGGACAAAGCTTTGATTCGCCTTCGGATGACATCTCGCGCACGTCTCCACCAGGTTCAACGGATGAACGCTCGACTCGGGGTCCGAGGCCGGGCGCATGTTGTGCGGTGTGTGGCAGTCGCTGCACTTGGCGGTGAGCTCAAAACCGAGTGCCGTTACCTGTCCGTGATACGTGCTGAAGTAGGTTTCGTAAACGTCCTCGTGACACTTGCCGCACTCCTCGACGATGCCCACGAACCACTTGGGCTCGTCCGCCTCTACGATGCTGTGCGCGGAGTGACAATCGACACAGGCCGGAGCCTCGTGTCCCGTCGGCCCGCGTAAGTGCTCACGGTAGGCTTCGCCGTGCGCCGATCCCTCCTCGTATGTCTCTAGGACCCCCACATGACACACGCCGCACGTCTTTACCACGTTCACGCGGTTCACCGATGACTCAAGGGACTCGGTCGGCAACACTCGGTGGGATTCGTGACAGTCG
This sequence comes from Gemmatimonadota bacterium, assembly GCA_039588915.1. GTDB lineage: Bacteria > Gemmatimonadota > Gemmatimonadetes > JACCXV01 > JAHWKZ01 > CAMYLR01. Next base: position 1,192 of record JBDGYV010000155.1, on the reverse strand, counting down.
TTGCAGGTGGCCGAGATCACCAGACCGGCTTCTTCGAGCGCCACCCCGTGAACGGTCTCGTGGTACTGCTCGACCGCGACGCGCGCTTGCGCCTCCTCGGGTGTGGAGAAGTACGTGCCGATGATGCTCGGATCCGCGTGACAGCGGCCACACAGCGTCGCCACGTTAAGCGGATACGTCGGCGAGCGGCGATCGTCTATCCCGTGCACCGTGTGCGTCCCGTGACAACCCACACAGGTTGGCGCGTCACCGCTTTCGACCACGTTGAGCGCGTGAATCGACACTTCCCAGTCGCTTTGCTCTGATTCGTGACACGTCCCGCAGCTCACCACGGTTAGCGGTCCGTGCGGGTAGCCCACGGCGGGACCGGGATGACAGTCCGCGCAGTCGAGATCCCTGTGCACTGTATCCAGCAGTATGGAATCCGGCACGAACAGCGCAGCCTGCTGTTCTGGGGTTCCTTTGCCGACGAGAAAGTCAGGATTGCCGTGACAGACCTCACAAGTCACGACGGATGGTTCCTGGTTCCCCACTTGGGCAGCGGTCGCTGATGTACTGGAGCCCACCCCGAGACCAAACACGAGTACGACCAGCAGCAGGCTTCGCAATACTCTCGCTCGTCCTCGTTCCCGATCACGCATGAGTCACCCTTCGGGGGTACGCTTCAACCCCCGGTCAACTGGTCTCCTCTCGCGCCCCGGCCATGGCCGGCATCTGGTGGCACTGAGTGCACTCCACCGGCGCGTTGTGCTCGATCCGATCGGTGTGACAAACGGTGCAGACCTTCCGACTCCATTGGGTGATGCCCGTGATCTTCGCTCCGTGACAGACCACACACTGCCCGTGCATCGCCGGGGTGTGCTTCTCGATCGTGCCCTCCTGATGACAACCGAGGCAGGTCACTTCGGGTCGATGGTGCCGTTCATGGCAGGTCGCACAATCGAGTCCCTCAGCGCCCATGGCGGGTGGGGTGTGGCATGTAGCGCAGGCGAGTCCCGCACCGCGATGGACGTCATGAGAGAAGTTGCCGGTCCGATGCGCGATCACCGAAGACGGCGATCCGCCTGGGCCAAAGTGGCAACGAGCGCAGTTCATGGGCCGGATCTGAGAATGGTGACACGCGTTGCACGTCTCTCGTGAGTCGACCGTCGTGCCCCCATGTTCATCCAGGGACGTGTGGCAATCGGCGCAA
>JBDGYV010000154.1:0-2007 GCA_039588915.1 Gemmatimonadota bacterium | reverse complement strand
CGCTGGTCGAGGAGAAGTACAGCCAAGGACAGCCTGGCACGGCTACGCCCCAACCGCCGGTGCAAGATCACGACGAGGCGTCCTAAGGCTTTCTCTGTCAGTTGCCGATTAGCGCGGGTACGGGAGCGGGATGAGCAGGATGCCGAGCGCTCCGCCCAGGAACGGGCCGCCGGCTATCGCCAACCACAGGTTATGGTTCTTGAAGGCTGGGATCGTGATCGCCACCCCGATCAGCATTTCGATCGCTTCCCGAGTCATTGATCGACGGTAATGCCGTATTGGTGGGTTGGCAAGCCGGTTGGGGCAGCGTAGCGTCGGCGGATGGGCCCCGCCCTGGGCATCGTCGCGCTGGTCGTCTCGGCTCTCTTCCTGGTCGGGATGGTCACCGTTCTCGTCCTCCTTCGAAAGGGCGAAGGGCCGACGTTTAGTGCTAATCGAGAGTACGACGCCAACCGCCGGGACGCGATGCGAGTGTTGACCGGCGAGACGGTCGACCGCGTGCCGAGAGATCAATGGTACCGTCCGGATCGCAACCAAGTCGTCGCCTCCGACCCGCTGGCGGAACCATATGCGAAGGCGGTTGCCGACGCGCTTCACGCGGTGATCCCGAATCACCACGGTCTGACGGTGCGTGGTGATGGCGTCGCGAATATCGAGGCCGATGATGCGTGGGTCGTGCCGGCTGTTTCGACCGCTGCGCTCCGTGACGGCGGGCTCGCGCGCTGGGGCGAAGGCGGCCGGCTCGTGATCGGCCTCGTGCTCTTCAACCCCGAGCCGCCAGGCGGGGACGCACGCCAGGTGACGCTCCCCGTACAGGTCCTCTTCCCCGCACTCGAGCAAGCCCATCGCGGCGACCTCGTCCGCGAGTTTGAACGGCTCGCTTCTCTCGGACCGGTTTCTTCGACGGACTGACGAGCTATGACGATCGAATTCCAGACGATCATCGAGCCCTTTCGAATCAAAACCGTCGAGCCGATCCGTCAACTCAGCCGTAAGGATCGGATCGCGGCGCTACGCGCGGCCAACTACAACCTCTTTCGGGTCAAGGCCGAGGACATACTGATTGATCTGCTCACTGATTCCGGGACCGGCGCGATGTCGTCCGAGCAGTGGGCGGGGGTCATGCGCGCCGACGAATCGTACGCCGGTGCGCGTTCGTTCTATCGATTCCGAGACGCGGTGCGCGAGATCACGGGTTTCAAGCACGTGCTTCCGACTCATCAGGGGCGAGCCGCCGAGCACATTCTGTTTGGCGCGACCGTCGAAGAAGGTCAGGTCGTGCCAAACAACACCCATTTCGATACTACGCGGGCCAACGTCGAGGCTCAGCTTGCCGAGGCCCGTGACCTCCCGATGGCGGAGGCCCTTCACCCCGAGGTCGAACACCCGTTCAAGGGAAACCTGGATGTCGAGGCTCTGGCTCGTACGCTGGACAGCGAGGCGGGGAACGTGCCGGTGGTGTTCGTGACCGTGACCAACAACTCGGGCGGGGGTCAACCGGTGAGCATGGCGAACATCCGTGCCGTGAGCGAGCTCTGCCGTCAGCACCACATCCCGTTTTTCCTCGACGCCTGTCGCTTTGCCGAGAACAGTTGGTTTATCAAGACCCGCGAGGAAGGGTACAGCGACAAAACGCCACTCGAGATCGCGAAGGAGATGTTCTCGTACGCCGATGGGTGCACGATGAGCGCCAAGAAAGACGGTCTGACAAACATCGGTGGCTTTCTCGCGCTCAACGACGACGACCTCGCCCATCAGTGTCGTGACCAGTTGATCCTGACCGAGGGATTTCCGACCTACGGCGGACTCGCGGGGCACGATCTAGAGGCGGTGGCGATCGGTTTGTTCGAAGCGCTCGACGAGGCGTACTTACGGTACCGAGTCCGTTCGGTCGCGTACTTCGGTGACAAGTTGATGGCGGCTGGGATTCCGATCGTGCGGCCACCCGGGGGACACGCCATTTACATCGATGCCAAGACGATGCTGCCACATATCCCGCCGCTCGAG
>JBDGYV010000153.1:0-4453 GCA_039588915.1 Gemmatimonadota bacterium | reverse complement strand
CGGTTTGCAGCGGGCGATCGAATGGGCGCGCAAGCTGAAGAAACCGCTCCTCGTGTTTGAGCCACTGCGCTGTGGCTATCCGTGGGCCAGCGACCGGTTGCATGCGTTCGTCATTCAAGGCATGGCGGACAACGCGCAGCGGTTCAGTTCCCGTAAGAGCGTTCTCTATTACCCCTATCTCGAACCGAAACCCGGTGCCGGCAAAGGGTTGTTGGCCGCACTCGCGGAGCGCGCCGCGGTGGTCGTCAGCGACGACTTTCCGGCGTTCTTCCTGCCGCGGATGGTCGAGGCCGCGAGCGATCAGGTTCCCGTGTCATTGGAGTTGGTCGATTCCAATGGCATTCTTCCGATGCGGGCGGCGGAGATGGTGTACGCTCGCGCTCACGACTTCCGACGGTTCTTGCAGAAGACCTTGAAACCGCACCTCGAAGAGTTCCCAAAGCCTGATCCTCTGTTTCGAGTGAGATTGCCGACTCTGGAACAACTGCCGAAGGAAATCGCCCGCAAGTGGCCAGCTGCCGAGCTCACTGACTCGTTGGTAACTCCGCGAGGGTTGAAAGGCCTTCCGATCGATCACACCGTGGCACCGACCGCTACGGTGGGCGGGCCGAAAGCAGCGCAAAAGACGCTGCAAGAGTTCTTGCGATCGAAGCTGGGGCATTACGACGCCGATCGGAATCAGCCCGAGAAAGAGGTCACGAGTGGCTTGTCGCCGCACCTCCACTTCGGTCACATCTCGGTGCATCAGGTGTTCTCGGAGTTGATGGCGACTGGCGATTGGACGATCGACGACCTGGCCGAGAAAGCCAGCGGCAGCAGACAGGGATGGTGGGGAGCGAGTCCCGAAGTCGAGAGCTTTCTGGACGAGCTGATTACTTGGCGTGAGGTCGGTTACAACATGGCGTGGCAACGGCCCGACTGCGATCAGTACGAGTCGCTGCCCGACTGGGCCAAGAAGACTCTGGCCGAGCATGTCATCGATCCGCGTGAGCACGTCTACACGCTGGAAGAGTTCGAGACCGCGGAGACGCACGATGAGCTGTGGAACGCTGCGCAGCGGCAGCTCGTCCGCGAGGGACGAATTCACAACTATTTGCGCATGCTGTGGGGTAAGAAAATCCTCGAATGGTCAAAGCGTCCGGAATCCGCGGTCGACGTCATGATCGAGCTCAACAACAAGCACGCGCTCGACGGCCGCAATCCCAACAGCTACAGCGGCATCTTTTGGTGTTTGGGCCGTTACGATCGGGCGTGGGGACCCGAGCGCCCGATCTTCGGCAAGATCCGCTACATGAGCAGCGAGAACACCGCGCGCAAAGTCCGCGTTAGGGGCTACCTGGAAGAGTACGGCCCGTAGTTGCCTACCGCTCGAGCACCGACACCCTCACACCTGATGGCCGTTCGGCATCGTGGTAGATCCGGTGCGTCGCCTTCTGAAAGTCGTCTTCGTCGGCCTCGTAGATGTTCACGAACGTCTGCGGATTACGATCGACGAGCGGGAACCACGAGTTCTGCACCTGGATCATGATCCGGTGGCCCGGCTGGAACGTGTGAGCGACGTCGGGCAACTCGAAGCGCACCGACGTCACCTCCCCGGGAACGAACGGCTCTGGCACCTCGAAGCTGTTCCGATATCGGCCGCGAAGGACCTCTCCGCGCACCAGCATCTGGTACCCTTCCATCGGGACGGACTTGTCGTTGCTCGGGTAGTCACCCAACGAATCCGGAAACGAATCCGGAAAAACGTCGATCAGCTTGACCACGTAGTCCGCACCGGTTCCCGTGGTGCTGACAAACAGATCGGCCACGATCGGGCCGGTCAGCGTCACCGGCTCGGTGAGTACCTCGGACTCGTACACCATGACGTCAGGTCGCCGGGCCGCGAACCGCTGGTCGTCCGTCATGTATTCCCGGGTCCGCCGCAGATGAACATCCTCCGTATACGGAACCGGTCGCATCGGATCGGCGACGTACTCGTCGTAACTCTCGGCTGCCGTAGGTGGTGAGAATGAGAGCTGCCCTCCAGGGTGGAAGTAAAGCTCCTTCTCCACGACATCGCCAGGCGGCCATGTTTCGAACTCGAGCCACTCCAAAGCGCCCGTGTCATAGACCGTCGCCTCGGCCAGATCCAGCGTCCCCTCGTCCTTCAAGTAGTAGTTGAAGAAACGGTGCTCGATGTCGTCATACAAATCGGACGTGTTATCACCCCAGTGCACATTCCCCAGGTTGTCGCCCTCGTCGAAGGCCCACTGGCCGTGGAACCAGGGTCCCATCAGCAAGCGGTTCTCGGTAGTGGCCGGGCTTTGGGTCTCGATCGCTTTGTACACGTTGAGCGGTCCAAAGAGGTCCTCGGCATCAAACCAACCGCCGACCACGAGCACTGCCGGCTCGATGTTCTTCAGATGGGGGAGAGGGTCTCGAGCTTTCCACCAGTCGTCGTAGTCGGGGTGATCCATGACTTCCGACCAGAACTGGATGCTGTCGCCAAAGAACTTGGCCTCGACGTTCTTGACCGGACCGAGATCGAGGAACAAAAAGAACGCACCGTTGTGGTGAAAATCATCGCCGATGAACCAGTTGGTGACTGGCGCCTGAGGAGACACCGCCTTGAGCGCGGGATGGGCCTCGGGTAGCGACATCGTCGCGTAGAATCCGGGATACGAGATGCCGGAGATTCCGACGCGCCCGTTGTTGTGAGGCACGTTCTTGACCAACCAGTCGATCGTGTCCCAGGTGTCGCTGTTTTCGTCGATGTCTTGCTCGCTCTTCTTGTCGGGATTGTACGGGCGCACATCCATGAACTCGCCCTCGCTCATGTAGCGTCCCCGCACGTCCTGGAAAACGAGGATGTAACCCTCCTCGACGAGATCGGCGTCAGTCGATAGACGCGGTGTGTAGATCTCCTCTCCGCGGGGCTCCGAGTTGTAGGGAGTGCGACGCAGCAGGATCGGATACGTCTGACTTGTGTCTCTCGGCACGTATACCGACGTGAACAGTCGTACGCCGTCCCGCATCGGGATGTAGACCTCCATCTTCGTCAGACGCTCTTCCGACCATAAGGGGCTTCCCCTTGGGGGCACAGGCATCGTGCGGCCGAAGTTGAGGGCGTAACTCTCGTTGCCCTGGCTCAAGGTGCCGGCGATCGTCGCGAACCCGGCGTCCACGCTCCCGTCGTATTCGGCCCCGGAGGTGCTGGTACGAAAAACGAGCTGCCCGTCCTCGAAAGAAAACTCCTCGACCGGAATACCGGTCTCGCCCTGATCTGGACTGTCGAGGGTGGCGGAGTATCCATCCTCGGTCTCCTGAACGTGCAGGGTGATGCGCAATTCGAGAGTGCCGACGTCCAGCGTGCCAAACCAATCACCGGTGACGTCCTGGGCCGTCGCGGGAGACGGACCCAGCGTCCAGACGAGGAGTGCCATTGGGACCAGGAATCGGAGACTTCGGTTGCTTTTCATCTGACTGAGCCTTCTTGCGAGATGGTTCGGAGAGAGCGCCTGCCGACGCCGCGACGTGTGTGCACGCCTCGAAGGTGTGGGCCCGTAGGCCCGGCGTCTGTCGGGGGGAACTCGCTCCCGCGTGTAAGGGAAAACCTGTCCGCCGTCTAGAACGGCGACAGCCCGCGGGCGCCGAATCGCTCCATTGACAAGTGCTGGATGATCGGGATCGCGTAGGCGGCGATCACGAGCACGATTGCCAGCGCGGTCCACAGCTTCATGTTGTCGAGGATCAGCCCCTTGCGGCCCGGCGGCTGCAGCGGCTCGGCGAACTCGATCTGCCTCTGCGGGCGTTTTGTCCCGGCCAAACCGGTCCCGAACATCACCGCCGCGAAGAAGATCGCGCTGGCGAAGAGGAACAGCCCGCCAACCGCCGAGATCCCGGTTCCCGGAAGCCACTGTTGGGCGATCTCGCTCCCACCGTACTGGAACTGATAGATCCGGCGCGGCATCCCCTGCAGTCCGGTCAGGTGGTTGGAGATCGAGAACATCAGCATACCCATGAACCACAGATACGGTTGGATGATCGCCAGCAAGGACAGCTCGAGATCGCGCCCGGTCAGCGCGGGCATCAACCGGTACGAGAAACCCATAAAGGTGAGCGCGGTGGCGGTCCCGACGGTCAGGTGGAAGTGCCCCTGGACCCAAGCGGTGTTGTGGATCATCGCGTTCATCCCGTAGCCGGCGTTGATCGCTCCGCCCCAGCCGCCGACGGCGAAGATCATCATCGCCAGGGCGACGCTCGAGAACGCGGGGTCGCCCCACGGCAGTTTTTCCAGCCAGTCGAACCAACCCCTGGCGCCCTTCAGTCGGCCCGCCACTTCGAACGACGCGATGATCGTGAACGCTGTGATCAGGCTCGGGAAGATGATGAGCTGCGTGTTGAATACGTGGAACAGCTTCCAGCCCGCGTCGATGCCGGGGTCCATCATTTGATGATGAAACCCGACCGGGGT
>JBDGYV010000152.1:0-2176 GCA_039588915.1 Gemmatimonadota bacterium | reverse complement strand
ACTTTCGCGCTCGACGGCGGGTCGTAGAGTACCGTCGGCGCGTACGTGGTCGACGACAGCTCACGGGCACCGCTCAAGTGCTCGGCGCCACCGTCGATCGCCTCTTCGACCCACTCGCCGACACGCGTGACCTCGGCCTCGCGGATCAAGGGGCCAACCTCGGTGACCGGCAACGTCGGATCGCCGACCGTCATCTCATACGCCATCTCGGCCAGCCTCTCGGCCACTTGATGCGCTACGTCACGGTGTGCGAAAACCCGCTGGACCGACACACACACCTGCCCGGCGTGGTAAAAGCCGCCCTTAGCTAATAGTGGCAATGCGTCGTCGAGGTCGGCATCACGGGCCATGATCACCGGTGCCGCACCGCCGTGCTCGAGCGCGCACCGGGCTCCTGGCGCCAGCTTGGATCGCAGCATCCAACCGACCTTGGCGCTGCCGATAAAGCTGAAGAACCCTACCCGCGAGTCGCTTACCAGTTGGCCCGCCACGTCGAGGTCGGTCGTCATGAGCGCCTGACACCACTCGGGTGGCAATCCCGCCTCGTGCAGGATTTCGACGAAACGCCAGCACGACAACGGCGTCGCTTCGGCCGGCTTGACGATCGCAGGACACCCGGTTGCGACCGCCGGACCGACCTGATGGGCGATCAAGTTGAGCGGATGGTTGAAGGCGCTGAACGCGACTACCACGCCGCGCGGCTCGAGCTGCGTGAACGCCAGCCGTCCGGCCGATGCCGCGTTCACGTTCATCGGGATCTCGGTGCCACGCTGGGTGCGAAGCTCCTCGACGCAGATCCGGACGCTGTCGATCGCGCGGTCGGTCTCGACCTCGGAGTCGACTAGCGGCTTGCCGCCCTCGCGAGCGGCTTCGATCGCCAGCTCGTCTCGCCGTTTGCGCATGATCTCGATTGCGCCGTCCAAGATCGCTATCCGCTTGGCGGGCGAGAGCCATGCGTCGCGATCACGATACAATCGGTACGCTGTGGTCAGCGCCTTCTCGACACCGGCTTGGTCGGCCTGCTCGATGGTCGCGATGACCGCGTTGTCGAACGGTGCGGTCACCTCCATTGTGCCCGCAGGGCGGGCGCCGGGTACCAGCAGCGGAAAGTGATCAGCCATTCCTATGTCCTAGATCAGGCAAACGAGCTCACCGAGCTTCTCGGTGAGCTTCATGTTCTCGGCATAGTCGACCGGGCAGTCGATGACGACGACCGTCTCGTCGGCGATCGCCTGTGCGAGGATCGGCACCAGCTCGTCGGCGGCCTCGACGCGATACCCCTTGGCGCCAAAGCTCTCGGCGTACGCGACCAGGTCGGGGTTGGTGAACTCGGTGTGGCTCAGCCGGCCGAAGTGGCGCAGCTGGTGCCAGGTGATCAAGCCGTACTCGGAATCGTTCCAGATCAAGATCACGATCGGCGTGTCGGTACGGAGCGCGGTCTCGATCTCCTGCGAGTTCATGAGGAACCCGGCATCGCCGGTTATCGTCACGATGTTGCGATCGGGGTGGACGAACTTGGCGCCGATCGCGCCGGGAACGCCGATCCCCATCGACGCGAACCCGTTGGAGATCAGGCACGTGTTGGCACGCTCGGCTTGGTACATCCGGGCGATCCACATCTTGTGCGCGCCGACGTCGCTGATGAGGATGTCGTCGGGTTCGAGCGCCTGGCGCAAGTCCCACAGGATCTTCTGTGGCTTGATCGGAAACGCACGATCGTTGGCGTGCTCCGAGAGCTCATCGGCGATCGCCTGTCGGAGACCAGACGCGGGTAGTGAGTCATGCGGCTGGCCAACCCGGCGGCGACGATGTAGTGTTCGTCGACTTCCGCGGGAGTCGAGTCGATGTGGATGATCTGATGGTCGCGATTCGGGTTCCACAAGTACGGGTGGTACTCGACCATGTCGTAGCCGACACACACCACCACGTCGGCGCGATCAAAACCGCATCCGACGTAGTCGTGGGCTTGAAGCCCGACCGCGCCCAGCGAGTTGGGGTGCGACCACGGGATCGCGCCTTTGGCCATAAACGTCGTCGCAACCGGCAGATTGAGCGTCTCGGCGAAGCGCACGAGCGCGTCGGTCGCACCAGCCCGGATGACACCGTTGCCGGCCATCACCAACGGATAGCGCGCGCCGGCGATAAGCTCCGATGCCTGCCGGATCTTCTCCTCCGG
>JBDGYV010000151.1:0-2019 GCA_039588915.1 Gemmatimonadota bacterium | reverse complement strand
GTGCGGCTCCGTTGGGTTGAGACGTGAGCGACCATGACGTCTTCGGGGAAGTCGACCCGTGCGATGACACGGCCACGCGTGTCGACCGCCATGCTGCGACCGCCGTTGGTGGGCCGAAGGAGGGTGAACCCGTTCTCGACGGCGCGGAATATGGCCATCCGACCATGCAGCGCCGCGACGTCGATCCAGTCGTCGGATGGACCCACGAGCAGCCCGATTCGTTCGGCGCTCGCCTGTCGCAACAGCGGTGGGAAGTCGAGGTCGTGACAGATGACGGCGCCGATTCGGCCGAACTCCTGGTCGAGGCCCTTGATCAAATTGCCACCGGCGGCAATGACCGAAGACTCTGCGCCGACGATCGGGTTCGCCTTGTGATACTCCCACGCGACGGCGCCCGTAGCGTCGATGGCGACGACCTTGTTCTCGAACGGCGGCGCGCCGTCGGGGTGCCAAACGCCCAGGGCGATCAAGAGAACGACGCCCTCTTTGGCTGCCAACCGGCTGGCCTGCGCCAGCAACGCTTCTTCCTCCGAAGCGAGCACGCGGCCCGCAGTCTCCGACCAGGCGATGAGCTTGGCCCCCGCTCGGGCTTCGCGACGGGTGCGTCTCAAGAGGTCGTTGTTCAATCGCGTAGCCGCTGCCTGGATCGCGCGCATGTCTGACTCCGACAGCTCCGCGCCGCCCCGAACCGGACGCAACGATTGCTCGAGCTCGCCGAGCGCCGAGCGAGAAGGAACGAGCGACGCCGTCCGCACCGAGCCTCCTGTGTCGCCGCTGCCCAGCCGGAGCTGCCCGAACACGAGAATGACGAGGATTGTGACCGCGAACGCACCAGCCGCCCGGACTCGACCGCGGCTCTCCAGGCCCGGGCGCAGCATCCACGCGACCACCGAAGCGAACCACGTGATGAGAAACGTGATCCCGGCGGTTCCGGTCAACGAGGCGAGCTGGACGAGCGTCAACGAATCGGATTGCGTGTAGCCCAACGAAGCCCAGCTGCCGTACGGAGTAACCCAACGCGAGAACAAGAGCTCGACGCTGACCCACGCCAGCGGGAAGACGAGCGTTGCCCGAAACGCGGTGACGTCACTCGCGAACAGACGATGCGCGAGAAACGGAAGGAAGTACGCGGCGGCGTACGTGGCCGCGATCAGGTAGTAGAGCACACCCGGTGCGGGGATGATCCCCCACCAGATGACGAAGTGGACCAAGACGTACACGAGGAAACCGATCGCCAGGCCCGAGAAGCGCCGTGACCGATCGAAGAACACCAGCCAGCCGATCGCGAAGAACCATGTCGCCAACGGCAAGATCCAGCGCGCGTTCGCCACCAGCAGGAGCGCCACGCCGAGTCCCAACCAGAGAAAGCGCCGGTTCGTCATGTGCCGAGACCGTCGATCACGAACGTCCGCGTCAGTCCGAACAGGTCGAGTGGCTGCGCGGGGCCTTCCGTTCCGACTACCCCGTCCATGTCGCACGCCAGAAGCAGCATCACGATCCCGTGCACGCGCGACCACAAGTAGAAGGAGACGAGATCCGGGTTATCGCTACGAATCGCACCCGCGTCGATCGCTTCGGCGACGCACTGTCGGAGGATCGCATAGCCGCCTTGGCCGGGTACTTCAGAGAGTTTCTTCCGCCCGCCGCGAAGCGGCATAAAGAGGATCTTGAACTCTTCTTCGTGTTCGGCCGCGAACCGGATGTACGCTTCACCCATCGCCACGACCCGGGCGAACGACCCGACGGGCAAGGGTGCGATCGCCTCGAGCAGCGACCGCTCGTAGTTCTCAAACGAGAGCCCGACCAGATGCTCGACGAGCGCCGTCTTGTCGCGGAAATGTTTGTAGATCGCGGCCGCCGTGATCCCCGAGCCCTCGGCCACGGCGCGCATCGAGCACGCCTTGGCTCCCCCTTCGGCCAGGAGGGACCGGGCGACCTCCACGATCCGGCCTTCCGTCCGGGCTGCGCCTGCGAGCGAGGTGGTTAACATCGTATTCTCATAGTAAACAATGTTTACCA
>JBDGYV010000150.1:0-2034 GCA_039588915.1 Gemmatimonadota bacterium | reverse complement strand
CAATCGGGCCGTGCTTCATCTCCCCTGCCGGGTATCCCTCTGCATGGATGTAAGAGATCTCTTTGAGCTTGAGCGCCCCTTCCAGGGCCAGGGGATAGTTAATACCGCGACCCAAATAGAGGAAGTCTTTGCTCTCGGCAAACCGGGCTGCGACATCAGATATCTCGTCGTTTTGTCGGAGGAGTGCGTCCATCAGGTCGGGTATCTCCCATAATCCTTTGATCACCTGGTGGACCAGTCCGCGATCCGCGAAACCTCTGGCCAAGCCGAGTTTGAGGGCAAGGAGGATGAGTGCAGTAAGTTGCGCGGTGAAGGTCTTGGTCGAGGCAACGCCGATCTCGATCCCGGCTCGCGTATAGAGAACCCCGTCGGCCTCGCGGGCCACTGAGCTTCCCACTACGTTACAGATGCCGACGACCCTCGAACCCTGTTCCCGCGCCTCGCGAAGGGCGGCCAGGGTATCGGCCGTCTCACCAGACTGGGAGATGGGAACGGTCAGGACCCGACTGTCGAGTACCGGCTGGCGATAGCGGAACTCTGACGAGATGTCGACTTCTACTGGAAGCCGCGCAAAGGCCTCGACCAGATATCTCGCAACGAGGGCCGCATGCAAGGAGGTCCCGCATGCCACAAAGCACAGCCGATTCATCCCCGCCAGGTCCCTATCCGTGAGTCCCAGCTCGGGGATTTGGATGTCTCCAGTCTCGGGGTCCACCCGCTCCCGCATCGTGTTCCGGACCGCCTCGGGCTGTTCGAAGATCTCCTTGAGCATAAAGTGGGGATAGCCCCCCTTCTCGGCCGCCTCGCGTTCCCAGGGAACGGTGGTGACCGTTCGTCCCACCGGATTTCCGTTCAGCGTGCAGAGGCTAACTTTATCGGGGGTCAAGAGCGCTTGCTCTCCCTCTTCCAGCACAAGGATTTCGCGCGTCTCGCCAAGGATTGCCGGGATGTCAGAGGCGAGGAAGACTTCCCCGTCTCCTAAACCGATGATGAGGGGAGAACTGCCGCGCCGAACAGCCACGAGCATGTCGGGGGCATCACCCGCGACGCAGACGAGGGCATACGCACCCCTGAGCTCTCGGGCAGCTCGGAGTACCGCCTCGGGCAGCCCGTTTGCCCGGTGCCGCTCGATCAGGTGGGCGATGACCTCTGTATCCGTTTCAGAGCGGAATCGATGACCTTCTTGGGCGAGATCCTTGCGAAGCTCTCGATAGTTTTCGATGATTCCGTTGTGGACGATGGCCAGGCGGGATCCACAGTCGATGTGGGGGTGCGCATTGGCGTCCGAGGGACGCCCGTGGGTCGCCCAGCGCGTGTGGGCAACACCTACAGACCCCTGGGGAGGATCTTTTTCGAGCAAGGCCTCGAGCCTGACGATCTTCCCCACGGCTTTACGCACGTCAAGGGTTTCCCCGTTGACGGTCGCTATGCCGGCAGAATCGTATCCCCGGTATTCGAGACGTCGGAGCGCAGGCAAGAGGACCGTTGCGGCCTGTCGCGGCCCGATATAGCCAACGATGCCACACATCTGTATGCGTTGCTCCTTAAGAAGGTCCCGCGGGTGAAGGTATGAACGGACCGTTGATGGGCGGGAGGTTGCTAGTTCTATGCCACGGCAGGCTTATATCAAGGGTGAGCCCAGTGATATGGTGTTATTACTAAGGAAATCAAAAGGTTATTCTTCGGCGCACGCAGGGAGATTGCACGATAACACTCCCCCGTGTCGGTGGTCTTTCCACTCTCGCTGTGAAGAGTCTGCACGATTTGGGGGAATTGGAAGATGGAATGTGGGAGAAACTTATTTAAAGTTGAGGGGATTTACTTGGGTGGGGATACGATGAAAGGCTTGCACGCTATTTCAGAGAATGGCATCGTGGTAGGAGAGCGGGAGAGAGGAGGTGACGGTCACTGTTGGGTTTTTTCTGTGCGTTACCCGGTTTCCACGACGATATTGTCATTTTCGAGCTTCTTCAGCTTGTAGTGGAGCCCGCGTAGGCTGATGCCCAACAGTCCCGCCGCTGCCGTTTTGTTGCC
>JBDGYV010000149.1:0-2052 GCA_039588915.1 Gemmatimonadota bacterium | reverse complement strand
CGGAACACCGCGGGCCCGGACGGTGTCGGCGGCAAAGTCGCTGAAGTTGACCTGTAGGACCTCATCCGAGTCGTCGAAGAACGTCAGCAAAGGCGAGATCTCCAATCCGTCGACGGCGTCCTTCATCTCCAGGTTCCACTTGCCGCCCCCTTTCTCCCAACGATGTCCGAGGCTGCCCTGCGGCAGCTTCGGGCTTCCCGAGGCGGCGTCGAATACGAGCTGCTTGAAGTCGGGGTTCTCGACCGACGAGTACGGATCGAGATCGCTCGCCCGGAGCATCCGCGAAGGCTTCCAACCCTCGCCATCACGCTCCAGTCGTACGAGGAAGGGCGCGTCGGAGTACTTCTTCAGATACCCGGTGAAGTACGGGACCTGACGATCCTCATGGAACTCCTTGAGGATCACATGGTTGGCCGCCATCCAGAAGGCGCCGTCCTGGCCGGCGTTCACCGGGATCCACCAGTCCGCGTATCGCGATACCTGGCTCAGGTCGGGTGAGAACACGACGAGCTTGGAGCCGTTGTGACGGGCTTCGGCCGCAAAGTGCACGTCGGGTGTCCGGGTCATGTTCAGGTTCGAGCCCATCGCCACGATGTACTTCGCGTGATACCAGTTGGCGCTTTCGCAGACGTCGGTCTGCTCGCCCCACACTTCGGGCGATGCCGGCGGCAGATCGCTATACCAGTCGTAGAAGCTCAGATTCACGGCGCCCATGAGTTGGAGGAAGCGGGAACCGCCAGCGTAGCTCAGCATCGACATCGCCGGGATCGGAGAGAACCCGATGACCCGATCCGGGCCGTGCTTTTTCGCGGTGTAGACATTCGCAGCCGCCTGGATCTCCAGGACCTCGTCCCAGCTCGCGCGCCGGAAACCTCCCTTTCCCCTGGCCTGTTGGTAACGCGTCCGCGCCTCCGGGTTCTCCACGATCGATGCCCAAGCGTCCACTGGATCTTCGTGGTCGCTTCTCGCCGCGCGCCAAAGATCGGCCAGCACGCCACGCAGGTAGGGGTACTTTACACGGATCGGGCTGTAGAGGTACCAAGAGAACGAAATCCCGCGCTGACATCCTCTGGGCTCGTAGGGTGGAATGCCATCCTCCAGCGACGGGTAGTCGATGGCCTGCATCTCCCAGGTGACGATCCCGTCCTTGACGAAAATCTCCCAGCTGCACCCGCCGGTGCAGTTCACGCCGTGCGTGCTGCGAACTGTCTTGTCGTACTGCCAGCGGTTGCGGTAAAACTCCTCCCACTGCCGGGTCTTGGGATCTACGACATCCTTGATCCAACTCACGATCGACCTCCGATCAATGGCTTCCGGACCCCGCGCAGGCGAGCCCGCCAGAGAACCCCTGTGAGCACCAAAAGCAAGAGGGTCCCAACGACTCCGGCAAGTGGGAACGCCAAGCGGGACCGGTCGGAAGAACTCTCGTCGACCTGAGCGAGGAACGCGGCCAAGTCAGCGACCTCTTGGGGCGTCAGGGCGCGTTCTGCGAAGACGTCCTGCATCACCGGAAAGGGCGTTTCGTCGAGCACCGTCGGTAGACCGCCGCCGTAAGTCGCCGCCGCCGAAGTCAGGTCCTTTGCCAGTGTTCCCCCACCAAGGGGTTGAAGGGTGTTGATCGAGTGACACGAGATGCAGGACGGTCCGCCGTTCGCCAACTGGCGCTCACCGGTGAAGAGCCGCCGTCCCATCTTTGGATCTCCAGGGGGGAAAGTCGGAGCGTCTCCGGGGACTGTCGCAGTCGCCCCCGCTCTTTCGATGTACGCGAGAACCAAGTCAGCCTCAGTTGCTGTCACACCGAGGTTGGGCATCGGCACCTGGTACTCGGCGAGAAGTCTCGTCGCAATGGAGTCGCCTTCGGCGATCAAGCGATCGGGAGTCGTGACAAAGGCGACCAGCCACTCGTGATCGCGATGCTCGCCGACACCCGCCAGCCCTGGGCCGACGATCCGATCAGATCCAAGACTGTGACAGGCCGTGCACTTCTCCTCGAAGAGTTCTTGCCCCTGATCCTCGGTCTGGCCGAGGAGTAGCGACACGCCACTGGTCGGT
>JBDGYV010000148.1:0-2087 GCA_039588915.1 Gemmatimonadota bacterium | reverse complement strand
TCCACCTCGTCATTCCTAGCAGAACTGTCGCGTATCAGTTCCAGTCAGCGCCAGGTCGAGTCCTTTGGAGCCGAGAGTCCAGGTTCGAATCCTGGGGGCCCAACCAGCACCTAACCCAATTTATAGGTAATCTTCGAAGAATACTTATGAAGGCGATTGTATACACAGAATACGGACCACCGGACGTTCTTCAGCTCAAAGAGGTAGGAAAACCTACTCCCAGGGACAATGAAGTCTTGATAAGAGTTCATGCGGCATCCATAAATTCATGGGACTGGGATCTCCTGAGAGGTGAGTTCTTGAACCGCCTAATCTTCAGGGGGCTTCTAAGACCAAAACTCAAGATACTCGGATGTGACGTAGCGGGGCGGGTTGACGCGGTTGGCGGAAACGTCACGCAGTTTCAGCCAGGTGATGAGGTGTTCGGGGACCTATGCGGGTGTGGTTGGGGCGGTTTTGCCGAGTATGTATGTGCTCGTGAAAATGCATTAACGCTGAAACCGGCCAGTATGACATTCGAGGAAGTGGCGGCCGTACCTCAAGCGGCAGCCATGGCCCTGCAGGGTCTTCGCGATAAAGGACAGATTCAGCCAGGACAAAACGTTTTGATTAATGGTGCGGGTGGTGGTGTGGGCACGTTTGCGGTGCAGATTGCCAAATCATTCGGGGCTGAAGTGACTGGCGTGGACAGCACGGGGAAATTGGACATGGTGCGCTCGATTGGTGCAGACCAGGTCATTGATTACACTCAAGAAGATTTCACCAAAAACGAGCAGCGTTATGACCTGATTCTTGATGTTGCGGCCTATCGTTCGATTTCCGATTACAAGCGTGCACTAAGTCCCAAGGGAATTTATGTCATGGTCGGAGGTTCCATGGCTCGAATTCTCCAAGCCGTGTTCCTAGGACCATGGATTTCAATGACCGGGAGTAAGAAAATGTGTATCCTGGCGGCGGAACCAAACAAGGGTTTGACTTTTATGAAAGAGCTTTTTGAGGCCGGCAAAGTAGTACCTGTTATAGATAGACGTTACCCGTTAGGTGAGGTTGCCGAAGCTCTCCGGTATTTTGGAGAAGGATACGCCCAAGGAAAAGTCGTCATCACCGTGCCGAGCTAAGGCGAACCCGACATCTGGGCATCGAGGCGGAGAGGGGCGAAGAAGAGATGGTCTTGAAAGTCCCTCCTTGGGTGACCATCGTCGAGAACGTTATTCAGGCGTTTCCTCGGGGGTTTTCTTGGCAGCATGATAATCAGCACACAGATTCAGATCTGTTGACGCGGGCGACGCCGGACTAGAGCGCCAGCGTTCATGGTCCGCGTGAGGCACCTCTGAGGTTGAGTTCCCCCGAGAGTCCAGATTCGAATCCTGGGGGCCCAACCACGACTTAGCCTCGCCAACTTCAGGGGGGTCTTGAAACCCAGCGCTCCTCACGCCTTGCCGGTGTCCGCCACCGGTTCGCTCGAGACGGTCGCCGGCACCTCGACGACCGAGGGTGCTTCCCCGCGGCCGAGGAGAACGGCCACCCAGCGGGTTCGGGGGCTGTTCTGTAAGGCGATCTTGATCGTCATCGTCAATGGCACCGACAGGATCATCCCGACCGGCCCGAGGACCCATCCCCAGAAGAGGAGCGAGAGGAAGACGACGAGCGTCGAGAGCCCCAATCCTTTTCCCATGACCCGCGGCTCGAGGATGTTCGCGATCACGATGTTGATAACCGCGTAGCCGGCAGCGGCGATGAGCGCCCGGCCCAAGCCGAACTGGATGAATCCGAGCAGCACGGCGGGAATCGCGGCGATGAACGACCCGATCGTCGGCACGTAGTTCAAGAGAAACGCGAGCAGGCCCCAGAGGACGGGGAAGTCGATCCCCAGCACGGCCACCCACAAGCCGACGGTGAGCCCAGTCAGCAAGGAAACGAGCGTCTTGAGGTTCAGGTAGTGCTGCAGGCTGTCGGCGAAGGCGGCGAACTCCTGGATCGTGGCCCGCGATCGCGGCTGGATGGCGTTGAGCTTGAGAGGGAAGCTCGAGATCTCGAGCAGTATGAACACGACCGTGAAGAGGATCACGAAGGTGTTGGCGAAGACG
>JBDGYV010000147.1:0-2090 GCA_039588915.1 Gemmatimonadota bacterium | reverse complement strand
GTTCAGCCGCCCTGCCGGTATACAACAATTCCCGCTTCTCTTCGACCCAGTGCTCTAATGCTTCACTGCCTTCTGGATGGAACGTCCGACCCACGGCCTCGATCATGGCGTCGGCCACTTTCGGTTCCCCGGTCTACCCCATGGCTCGCCGTGGTGGACTGAGGGGCGCTGGCGGTAGCTCGACGGATGCCAAAATGGCGGCAAACATCGATCGTGGTTTCTGCTCGAAAAACCGCTCCGCCGCGGTCGTCCCGTCTGCACGCGTGAGGAAAAAGTTGTGAACCGCTGTCAGACATTGACGCTTTCGGGGATGCTCGAGTCCTCGGAGTTGATGGTTCCTCAGCGAGAGATATCCATTTCGCCCTTCCACATTGGAACTTGAGCGCTGGAATACCTCCGCCAGCGTGGCCGCCTCCGCCTTGAGCCGGTTTTGCTCCACCGGGCTCAGTTCGCCCAATGCTCCACTGGGCTCAAACAGCGGAGTGCGGAGGCGCTCGGCAAGCTCACGAAGTGGCTCGCCCTTTGTCACCGTGCGAGTCGAGGCCACGCGCTCGAGGTAATACGATGGAATGAGATGGGCGTGCATGGCATAGGACTCACTCTGCGCCAAGTCCAGTTGACTCACTTGCTGCCCGACATAACTCGAGACGAACTCGATGGTCGCCTGCATCTTGGGAACCACGCGCTCGGCTTTATCGATCCGATCCAGACACGCCTGGCTGAGATTTTCCTGCCGGGCAATGGTGCGAATCGTGTCGATCTGCTCTTGGATATCACCCGCAATCAGTTTGCCGTTTCGACGCACACCTCGCTCCAGGTCGACAAAGTGGTAGGCGTCGCTGATGGCCCGAATGCTCTGTCGGGCCTTCTCTCGCTGCTCGAAGAGGCGCTGATGCTCTTGGCGAGCCGCTTCCCTCTCCTGCTCGACCTGCTCCAGGCTCGCGGCTGTCTTCGGGGGGCGCCCCGGACCGCGCGTTGCCGGCTCGTCGTCCCCGTTGTGGAGGCGCTCTTGCCTCTGTTCAAGCGTCTCTTGCGCCTTGGTGACGGCCTTGTGGGCCGCCCGCTCTTTGGCGGCCATCGGAGCGCAGACCGCTTTGCTCAGTTCATGCTGCACATGGAATAAGTCCGGCGAGTGATGCACCCCGAGGTGATGTTCCACATACGCCAGAAGTCCCGGTGCCTCGTCGCTCGTCGATTGAATCACCGTGCAGTTGAGACCCGCAAGGGCCGGCTCCATATGCTCCTGCCAGGTGTCTTGATCCCGCGCCGCTGCCGGTTGCTCCAACAAAATGTAGTTACTCTTCGGCTCGGTCCCCACCAAACAAAGACCGCCTGTAAACGTCTCATCCTGCGTGATCGTGATGGCTTTGGCGGGCATGTCTTGAGCCAGACGCGCACTTTCTTCTTGGCGGTACACCACGATCGCTTCTTCAACACGGCGGTTGACCTGTTGCTGCGTCCCATAGGAGGCGCCGACAAACCGGTTGAGGCCCGTGATCTTCAACAACAGACACACCAGGCGAATCCCGCACGCACCCACCTCGACACACACCACATGGAACGCCAGGACCAGTCGATGCAGGAAAGCGAGACCCGCAGGACTTTGAAAAAACGCCACCACTTCCGGGCTCTCGTCGAGGCTCTCTTGGTACACCCGCCACGCCTGAAGCGTGCTGCGGGGAACCTCAAGTGCCTTGGCGGCTTCTCGCTGAGAAACACCTCGGGCTTGGAGATCGCCATACTGCTCAAACAGCTCGGCGCGTTCGAGGCGAGCCCAACGTTGGTGGCGATCATCATTGTTACGTTGCTTATCTGGAATGACCATTCCCACAGCTACCTCCTTTCTCCTGAGCCACTAACATGGTAAACATACCTGGCTCAGGATGACGAGGTAGCTCTCTTATTGCAACCCTTCACGATGTTGAGCCGATGACTGTCCGGAGGCTGTCATCTAGACCAAGTGGCCGACGCGGTGATCGAGGCCGCTCTGGAATCTTTTTCAACTTGGTATCTGGGAAAAGCATTTAACATACACTAACTGATAAAGAATATCTTTTAATTTCATATAGTTACAAGAAGGAAATTAGTAC
>JBDGYV010000146.1:0-2109 GCA_039588915.1 Gemmatimonadota bacterium | reverse complement strand
GCTCGTCGAGGATCTGTCGCACCTCGTCGACGGAGAGGTTCAGCTCGGCGGCAAACGCCTCGGGCGCGATCGGCTCTCTCCGGCGGGGGATCTCCCGCACTGCAAAGTGCTGGAGACGTTGCTCGTCGGCTTCGAGCCCCGGTCTTTTGGCGAGCTTTCTCGCCTCGCGCCGTACCATCAGCCGTAACATCCACTCCGGTACCGGCGCCATACGTGGTCCCACGCCTAAAAGAATCCTCTCGAACACGTCGCACCTCCAAAGGTCTCGCCAAAAACTCAGCAGACTTACGACAACAACGCTGATTAGCTTAGGCTTGTGACCCATTCCGCCGCCATCCTTTTCAAGCTTGACGACTCCATCCCCGCTGAGCAGCTCACCAAGGACCTCAGCGCCGGTCAGCTGAACGGTGCGATCGAGGCGTTGTCCAACCTGGAATTAAGCGAGACAGCAGTCGCCTTGGGCCGGATAAGGAAGGATCTCGAGGACGAAGGCAATTACGAGTCAGCGGCGGTGGCTGACTTGGTGCGAGACCGCGTTGCGGATGAGCAGAAGATGCGGGCGGCGGAGAACTAGCAAGCAACCCTGCCGAGCCTGCAATACGGCATCTCATGGCGGGTTCATATCAGCGTCATGGATGGGGCGGTAGGTCTCAGCCCCAGCTATTTTCGAATGATGACAAACGTGAAGAGCGACTCGTTGAAATGCCCCAACTGTGGATCTACGGACATCATCAGGATCCTGTATGGGCTCCGGCCGCCTCCCGACCCAGAACTGGAACGCCAGGGGAAGATCGTGCTCGGTGGGTGCTGTGTGACCGACGACGATCCGGATTTATCATGCGGCGAATGTGGGCACGGTTGGCAGGGAGCCGTTCGCGCGGGGATCTAGAAACATAGGAAATCTTAGGCCCCGCAGGGAATGCGGAAAGAGAGTCAGCACACTCGCACCTCTTTGTCCACATTGCGATGTCCGCCCTGGTTGAGAATGAAAGCGCACAAGCGAGCGACTTGACGATTTTGTAACAAGATTGCGGTAGCGATGACAGACGCGAAACATCATGGGCTTAGGTTCTGGGCTCCTGTTTTCATCTCGGCAGCCGTGGTCATCTTTGGAATCATTTATTCGGCCCGTGTCAACATGAAGATCTCGGAGATGGATCGTCGGTTGACAGTGGAGCTCGAACGGGCGCGAACACCGCCTCCACATAAGAGCGAAATCAAGATGGTCGTTTTTTCGGGAGCAACGCCGTCATGCAAGGATCTGGTTATTTCTGAGGTTCCACTTCAGATCGCGCCGGTCGTTGCGATCCGCAATCCCTTTGACCCCCTTGAGGACGTGCATCTAGTTGTAGGATTCGACACGGAGTTGGATAGCGTTAGGGTTGCCTTTCCCTACGATACTCTCCAAGTGAGAATCAGCTCCGACAGACGACTGGCCGACGTAGGGATTCCGTCGCTCCACGGAGGTACGGGAGAGATTTGGATTCAAGCCTTTAGTTTGGGCGTCGAGGATGTCCGTTGGGAAGAAGAGGAGACACCGGGTGTTCCGCATTACGACTGGGACTTCAGCTTTTCTATATCGGCAGGAACCCGTACAGTAGGTATAACGAATTTTACCGTTTTAGGCTGTGACGATACGGTAGCTGCGGCACTGAACCCGGACACTTCTGACTGGGTCGATATTCCGGCCGACTCAACCGAAGTAATCGAATGGATGTCGCCGCCCAGTTTTGAAGGGCGCGACTAAGATAGGGTGGAGGTTGAGTCGGGGTGAGGCCAGTTGAGCTCGGGATCCCACCGGCGAGGAAGACTTTCTAGTCCACGAGTGCTTCTACACGGACTCTACCTGACACCATAACTGTCAACATGGTGGCACAGGTCTGGGCCTAACCATCGCACAGTTGTTGGCGAGGCTTCAGGACGGGCGAATTGAGGTCGAGAGCGAGGTGGGTCGCGGGAGCGAGTTCACCTTATGGTTGCCCGCAGTAGAATTAGAGTAGCG
This sequence comes from Gemmatimonadota bacterium, assembly GCA_039588915.1. Lineage (GTDB taxonomy): Bacteria > Gemmatimonadota > Gemmatimonadetes > JACCXV01 > JAHWKZ01 > CAMYLR01. The sequence continues at coordinate 107 of JBDGYV010000146.1, read as the reverse complement.
TTAGGTTCCTCTCATACAGCCCATTTCCCCTTTTCAGTTACCAAGCCAATGTCGAGCTTCCTTTTGTCGAAGCAACTATTTCGTCAAAAGGAGGCAACAGAAGATGC
>JBDGYV010000145.1:0-2117 GCA_039588915.1 Gemmatimonadota bacterium | reverse complement strand
TTGCTCTTCGCTTCGAGCAACGAGCGCTCGGGCTTCTTCTTCGTCAGCTCCGAGGTCTCGAGCACGGTTCGGTACCGTGAGCTTGGCGTTACTGGCTTGAATTTCTTGATGCCCATCTAGTGCCTCTTAACCCTCATACAGATCGATCGTCTCGCCTTCGGCGAGTGTCACGATCGCTTTCTTCCAGGAAGGAGCACGACCAGAGAAACGACCCATCTTGCGTACTTTCCCCATCTGATTCTGAGTGCGGACATTCTTGACGCTCACCGAAAACAGTTTCGCTACCGCATCGGCAATCTCATGCTTGTTGGCATTCATATCGACCGCAAAGACGTACTGATTCTGCTGATCCTGCATTCGCGTCGACTTCTCAGTGAAGAGCGGCCGCTTTATCACCCTGAATCGCTTCCTATCCATTGCCGCGTCCCCCTTCGGCGACACGCGATGTCACCGGTGAGGAGCGAGTGTCCCACGCTCCGTCCTCAACCGCGACCACGTCATGTATCAGAACGTCGTGCGCCGAAGCGTCCGAGAACTTCTTTACGGTGACTCTCGGCAGGTTCCTACCCGACAGCAGGATGTTCCGGTCGGCTCGGCGGATCAGAACCAGCACCTTACCCTCCGCATCCCAGCGCTCAATTGCGCGTGCCAACCGCGCCGTGCTCGGCTCCTCGAAAGCCCCCAACTCCACCACCCGAACCTGACCCCCCTGCGCCCGATCTGAGAGCGCCGAAGCAAACGCCACGCGCCGAACCTGCTGCGGAACCCGCTCCCGCCACCGCTTTGGCTTGGGGCCATGGATGACGCCTCCGCCCTCCCATAAAGGTGAGCGGAGCGAGCCGGCACGGGCGCGACCGGTTCCCTTCTGGCGCCACGGCTTTGCGCTGCTTCCACGGACCTCAGCCCGCGTCTTCGTCGACGCGGTTCCAGAGCGCGAGTTGGTTCGCTGAGCCCTCACCGCCTGGTACATCACGTGGCGATTTACTTCAGCTCCGAACCACTCATCGGGGAGGTCGACCTGACGATCTGACTCACCCTCAATCGTATAGCAAGTGACTCGTGTCATTTCGTGGCTCGCTTTTGGATCCGGAGGAAGCTGTTTCTCGCCCCAGGTACCGAGCCGCGGACGAAAACCAGCATCCGGTCAGCATCCACTTTGACGACCTCGAGATTCTTGATCGTCGTCCGTGTTCCGCCGGTTTGCCCTGGCAGCGCGCGGTTCTTGAACGTCTTCGCTGGGTAGGCTGCCTGTCCCATGGACCCCGGCCTCCGGTGGTGTGTCTTTGTGCCGTGGGTAGCATCGAAACCATGGTGTCCATGACGTTTCATCACACCCTGGAATCCCTTACCCTTTGAGACCCCGACGACATCAACCCGATCACCGGGTGACAGGACGTCTTCCGGCGATAGTGGTTGACCGGCCGTGTAATCTGGCTGTTCGTCAAGTCGGAACTCCTCCAGCCGTAGAACCGGCTTGAGCCCGTTCTTTGACAGGTGGCCCAGTTCCGGCTTCGAGACCCGTTTCTCGCTGCCTTCACCGTAGCCGACCTGGACCGCGCAGTACCCGTCCGTCTGCGGAGTCTTGATCTGGGCCACATGATTCGGACCAGCCTTAATCACCGTCACCGCATGCGCCCGCCCATCCTCGTCAAACACCTGGGTCATGCCCAGCTTCTGTCCAATGAGACCAACCATCTTCAAACCTTGATCTCCACGTCGACGCCGGCCGGTAGATCGAGCTTCATCAGCGCATCGACCGTTTGAGGTTTGGCATCGAGAATGTCGATCAGCCGCTTATGGGTCTTCATCGAGAACTGCTCGCGCGATTTCTTGTCGATGTGCGGCGAGCGCAAGACGGTGAAAATCTGTGTTCGCGTCGGGAGCGGAACCGGACCCGAGACGATAGCCCCTGTCCGCTGCGCCACGCGCACGATGTCTTGGGTCGACTGGTCGATTACCGCGTGGTCGAACGCCTTCAATCGAATGCGAATCTTGTTAGCCACTTAGCGCTCCTACTTAGTGATCTTTGTAACGACGCCGGCGCCGACGGTCCGACCGCCTTCACGGATCGCGAACCGCAACCCCTCCGCCATCGCGACCGGGATGATCAGAGACAC
>JBDGYV010000144.1:0-2201 GCA_039588915.1 Gemmatimonadota bacterium | reverse complement strand
GGCGCTGTCGGTCGTCTTGTACGCTGAGGGTGGCGTGCGTTCGGTCGAGATCGGCTCGGTGATGTTCGGGCATCAACCCGACGGGTCGGAGAAACCGGCGCCGATGGAACTCGTTCGACTCGCATTCCCGCGCCGCGTGTACACGCAGAGTCACGTGGACTACCTGGTCGAAGTTCTGGTGCATGTCAACGAGCTGCGGACCCGAATACGCGGGCTGAAGATCGTCGAGGCGCCACCAACGTTGAGGCACTTTACCGCCAAGCTGAAGCCGATAGAGGGAGGACTTCTTGTTAACTAACGCTGACGTTGCCAAGTGGATGTCGGGACCGTTGACCGTCGCCCTCGTCGCGATGGCGTGCGAAAGCAGTGCGTCAAGACCGTCGCCGGTGCTGGCCGATCAAAGCGCGGAATCACTACCGACTATCGAGATGGTGGCTATCACCGATGGGGACACGGTCGCGATCGAGGAGTGGCCGGTGCCGTGGGAGAGCACGCGGCCCAGGGATCCGTTTGTCGGCCCGGACGGACGGGTTTGGTTCGTCGGCCAAACCGGTGACTACGTGGCCGCGCTTGACCCCTCGTTTGGGGTGTTTCAGCGATTTCCGCTGGATGACGGTGCCGGTCCGCACAACGTCATCGTGGCCGCGGACGGGACCATATGGTACGCCGGCAACAAAGCCGGCCATATCGGCCGCCTCGATCCATCAACGGGTGAGATCGTGAAGATCGCGATGCCCGACGGGGCGGGTGACCCCCACACTCTGATGTTCGATCCGGTGGGAGACATCTGGTTCACCGTGCAACACGACAACGCCATCGGCCGGTTGGCGATCGGTACCGGTGACGTCGACATCGTGTCCGTACCGACCCCGGGAGCGAGACCGTACGGCATTGTCGTCGATCCCGATGGGCGACCCTGGGTGGCCGAGTTCGGAAGCAACAAGCTGGCGACGATCGATCCGTCGGGTCTGACGCTGCGCGAGTTCGAGTTGCCGCGCCAAGGCGCGCGCCCTCGACGGCTCGCGCTGACCTCGGACGGGGCGGTGTGGTACGTGGATTACGCCGAGGGGTTTTTGGGACGCTTTGAGCCTGCCACCGAGTCGTTTCTCGAGTGGCCCATCCCCGGCGGGCGCAATGCGCGGCCGTACGCGATGGCATCTGACGATCGCGATCGGCTGTGGTTCGTCGAAACGGGCGCCATCCCGAACCGATTGATCGGGTTCGATCCCGAGAACGAGCAGTTCATCGCCTCTACCATGGTTCCCAGCGGAGGGCATGTCGTGCGACACATGGTGTTCCACGCGCCCACGCGCACGCTGTGGTTCGGGACCGATACGAATACTGTTGCGCGGGCGATCGTTCCGCAGCTCTAGAGATCGACGGCTATCCGACGAGCAGTGCACAGCGCCCGATTGACCGACGAACAAGAGCGTCAGGTATCGGCAGCGCTCGAGACCACCCCGGATCTGCTTCCGTTCCTTCCCCGGCTTTTGGCGGACATCTGGGCGTTGGGCAGCTGGCCTGCGGTGATTGCCGACGCTCTGCGCCCGCTTGGCCTTTCGCCCAGCTCAACTCGAGTCCTGGACGTGGCCTGCGGCAAGGGCGCGGTCGGTATCCGGCTGGCGCAGGACTTCGGTTTTGAGGTGCTCGGTGTCGACTTGTTCGAGCCGTTCGTGTACGACGCGCGCGAACGCGCCAAACAACAGGGGGTCGATGACCGCTGCGAGTTTCGGCTGGCAGACGTCCACGACCTACTGACGGGTGACGAAGGGTTTGACGTCGTCGTCTGGGCCGCCCTTGGCGGTTTGCTCGGCACGTTTGATCGTTGTGTCGGGCAACTCAGAAAGGTTGTCCGCCCAAACGGATACATCGTCATCGACGATGGGTTTCTCGTCTCGGGCCCGCCGATCGCGAAGCCTGGTTATGAGCACTACGCTTCACGACGGAAAACCCGCCAACAGCTGACAAAACATGGAGACGAGTTGCTGCGTGAAACGTTGATCCCCCGGAACGACGTCGAAGCCTGCAACCGAAAAAACAACCGCCTCATCGAAATCCGGGCCACGGAACTGGCGAAGCGTTTTCCCGAGCACGCAGATCGCCTGGCCGGTTACGTCGATTCGCAGAAGGCGGAGTGTGAGACTCTGGAGCGCTCGATCGTGGCTGCGGTTTGGCTCGTACAGCGAAGAGAAAGGGGCGAC
>JBDGYV010000143.1:0-2228 GCA_039588915.1 Gemmatimonadota bacterium | reverse complement strand
ACCAGCGACGATGCCATCACCTGCTCAGGGGTCACCTCGCGACGAAACTGGGCCTTCTCGTTCATCGCCCCGTGGCGATGGTTCTTGACGGCGACCCACGCCAGGTCCTCCTCGGTCGTGCCGTGTCGCTTCATGTGCGCGCGGGCGATCATCGCGTACAGTCCCGGAAACGTTATTCCGTAATAGACTTCCAGCTCCTGGTCGGCGGCCGTCGTCAGCACGTTGGTGACGTCTGCGCCGTCGTTCATCTTCTCGACCCCGGCGGCCAGCACCAGATCGCTCATCCCCGAGCCCACCTCGATGAACGCCTGTCGCAAGGCGACCCCACCCGAGGCGCACGCCGACTCGACGTGCACCGCGGCCACCCCGGCCATTCCCAAGTGGTCGGCCATCAACGGCCCGAGATGTTCCTGGCCCACGAATTGGCCGCCCGACATGCACCCCACGTACAACGAGTCGAGGCGATCCGCGCCGGCTTCACTAAGCGCACCCGACGCCGCCTCGACGAACATGTCGCGCAACCCCTGATCCCAGAGCTCGCCGAACCGCGTCATCCCGGCTCCAACGATCGCGACGTCACGCATGCGGGCGTCTCCTGTCGCTATCAGTCATTGGCGATGATCTTCTCGCGGAACTTCGCGTACTCGCCGTAGGTCACGTACTGCCGCGGGCCTTCGAGCATCGAGCGAACGGTCGGTGCCAGGCCCTGCACCTCGGGGAGCCGCTCCGTCGCCCTCAACACGAACGAGTCGCTGCCCGCACCCGAGCCGAAGGACGTGATCAGGATCAGGTCGCCCGGTTCGGCGATGTCGAGGATCGCGGCCAGCCCCGTCGGCGACGAGCCCGAGTACGTGTTGCCCATCGTCGGAACCACCCACCCCGTTTCCAGCTGCTCCCTGCGGAAGCCGAGTCGCTTGCCGGCCGTCAGCGGGAACTTGCCGTTGGGCATATGGAAGACCACGTGGGCGAAATCATCGGCCGTAAGACCGGTCTTCTCCATGATCGCCCGGCTCGCCGCGAGCACGTGCTTGAAGTAGGCGGGCTCGCCGGTGAACCGACCCCCGTGCCGCGGATAGAACTCGCCCTCTCGCCGCCAGAAGTCCGCCGTATCCGACGTGTAGCTGTACGTCTCCACCACCTCCGCCACCAGATGTTCCACCCCGAAGACGTATGCGGCTCCACCCGCCGAGGCCGAGAACTCGAGCGCGTCGTCGGGCGCGCCCTGGGAGGTGTCCGCGCCGATCGCCATCGCGTACTCGACCCGACCCGCCTCCACCAAACCCAGCGCGACAAACATCGCCTCCGTTCCCGCCTTGCACGCGAACTCGAAATCCGCGATGTGGACCTCCGGGCCGATCCCCAGCGCTTCGGCCACCACGGTTCCGCTCGGCTTGACCGCGTAGGGGTGCGACTCCGAGCCTATGTAGAGCGCGCCGATCTTCTGCGGATTGACCTCCGCGCGATCGATCGCGCCGTGGCCCGCGGCGACCGAGATCGTGATCGTGTCCTCATCGAAGCCGGGAACCGACTTCTCCTCCAGGAGAAGCCCTCTCTTGATCGCGCCGGGGTCCTTCCCCCACTGACGGGCGATCTCCTCGGTCCGGATTCTCTTCCTGGGGATGTAAGCGCCGTAACCGGCTATGCCTGCCATGCGCGCCTCCACGGTCGGCAGCATGTGACGAGACGGGACGCGGGGTCTCCCGGGTCGGGAGAATCTGATTCCAGGTTAGGCACATCCGATCACGGATGTCTGTAAGGGGACCCTCGCTTCACGGTGTCGGGGTATACCCTACCGGCCTACTGGCCCTCTGCATCGTTAAGAGAGGTGTCCGCATTGTTTACCTTGTAGCCGATGCTGCCAGCAGCACAAGGACTGCGGCAGCACCAGCCGCGCCAAGACCGAACACTATGCTTCTCGTCACGAGCACTTCCTCCGTACCGAGCGACTGAATTGAGTCCACCGCAATCGCCGTTCGATTCGGGATCCGCCTCTTGCCCACCCGTTCAAACCGTTGCCCCACTAGACTATCGCCCTCAACATGCGGATCATACAAGATGATCCCGGTTTCCGAGTCTGTATCTACGGCCACTGCTCCCGGCAGTTCTGCGGTGACGATCGTCTCGGGTGGCCCGGAGCGCATGACGAATCCGGTGCAACCCGAAGTCGCTACCAGCAGAACAACTAGACCAAGCGCGAGAGTGTTCGTCAAAGAGGTATTAGTCACTTG
>JBDGYV010000142.1:0-3060 GCA_039588915.1 Gemmatimonadota bacterium | reverse complement strand
GCCCAGGTTGAATTCCAGGTCCATCACACCGTATACCGGTTGCTCTGCCATCATCAAGGTGGTCCCAACCTCCTGCTGCGGCTCAACGGGTTGCTGATTGCAGCTGACAGCTACCAACAGTGCGAGTACTCCGACGATTGGGATACGCCAGTGCATGAGACGCCTCCTTGTACAGGTGAGTAGCAAAACGAAGCAGCCCCTTGGTAGCTCGGCGGTCTTGGGGTCCTTCGTGGCGTCTGTCAGGCGTCGCAGAGGAGGCGAGGATCCGTAGCTTTGCGTCCCCGGCTTTGGCCGGGTTTGCTCTTGTCTGGGTTACCACCTCGACCGTACCCCGGATGACGTACAAGTGTCTGTGGGGGAGAACCCGTTGCGGTGTCGGTGATAACCTCACGCACAGTACAGTTGACCTGAAACGGGAACGGTACAACCGAAGTTTTAGATCCTACATAGGAACGTCTATCGGCGGGAAGGGAACAACGTCACGTTCTTGCGGCAAGAACACCTGCCCGACGTGCAGGCGTTCGGTGCGGCTAAGCCGTTGTGATCGGTTGGGTTCGGTTTTGGTGTGTCAGTTCGGTGGGCAAGTTCGTGACAACTAGGCATTCGACTTGGCTCGGCAGGCCGGGGATCAGTGTCCTAGCGGTGACTTGTACGGAACCTCAGCCTTCCGAGTGGCCTTTACCCCAACACGTGGCGCGTTCTTCAGTCGAATCGCGGAAGAACGTCCGCATTATCCTCCGCAAAGCGCTCGAACAGTGTCGGCTTCCCACCGACGAGCTACTCATAGCCCTCCGCGCTATTATCGTTCCTGCATGACTCACACGGAAATCAACGTGCGCCGGGTAACACCCGTGTTGGGCGCCGAGATCGAGGGCATTGACCTCGGTGCGGTGGATGACGATGACCTGCGCCTGGTCCACGATGCTCTGATCGAGTACGGCGTGATCTTCTTCCGGGACCAGGACATTTCGGTGGAGTCGCAGATGGCCCTGGGCGCGTCGTTCGGTGAGCTGGTCGCTCACCCCAATGACCCCGGGCTGGAGGGCCACCCGGAGGTGATGATCATCCACGCCGATAAGTCGTCGAGACGGGTGGCGGGCGAATGCTGGCACTCGGACGTATCGTGCGACTCGGAGCCGCCGTTGGGGTCGATCCTGCGCATCCACACGCTACCCGAGACAGGCGGAGACACACTCTTCGCGAGCATGTACGCGGCCTACGAGGCGCTCTCGCCGGCCCTGCAGACGTTTCTCCAGAGCCTCACCGCCATTCACGACGGCGCGCCGTACTACCGCAGCGTCAACGCGCGCATCGGGCGCGACGACCGTGACCGCGCTTACCCGCGGGCGGAGCACCCAGTAGTTCGGACGCACCCGGAGAGCGGCCGCCAAGCCCTGTTTGTCAACGAGATGTTCACGACGGAAATCGTTGGGCTGAAGAAGGCGGAGAGCGACGCGCTTCTGCGCCTTCTGTTCGAACATATCCGGCGGCCGGAGTTTCAGTTGCGGTTCCGGTGGCGCCGCAATTCAATCGTGTTCTGGGACAACCGCTGCGTGCAGCACCAGGCGATCTGGGACTACTGGCCGCAGACGCGGTCGGGCTACCGGGTGACGATCAAGGGCGACCGGCCCATGTAGGGGCTAACGCCGGTGGGTTTTATCACCGTCTTCGTCACCGTGGGCACCATAAAGCTCGTCTTCGCCAGTGCACCGAGGCTCTTGTTGAGCCGAGCACTTTCGGTTAGTAAGGCGAAGCAGACTCCCATCACTACGACGAGTCCGATTAGAACCAAACAACCCACGAAGCACCCAACAATAGAGTTGGCCTTCTTCTTTGTTTGATCGGTTTGGTTTGGTGGAGCGGCAGCTGCCGCGGTGGGGTTCGATATTCCGCAATGCGGGCAAACAGATGCTTCTGTGCTTACCTCCTGACCACATTCACGACAGGGGTTCAGCGCCATCGGGGGCCTCCGATTGGGCAACGAGTGGGGCTGTGCTTATGGCCGCGACCTGTATTGCTTGTTCAGCCGGTTTTCATGTCCCTCCTATGGACCGGTAACCGTTTGCGCTGGATTACTAGTCTAATCCCGAAAACCACGCCTCGATTAGCACTCCTACTAGCACATTTCGGGCGTTACTTATCTCTCTTTGATCGGATGATAGAAGCTCTTCTCATCTCTAATTACCCTAAGGCCCTCCTTGCTTACCATCGGTCCATGCAAGTTCTCATTCCTCCTACCAAAACGCGGGTCATCTTGATTAACCGGGACGACAATACTCAGAGTGACTGAATCAGATATCGCTCGCAGGTCAAACTCCAGATCTGGAATGCCCCGCCACCTCTCCTGTCTCGATTCTAGACTGTCAAGCCAAGGTCCATTGCTGATAACAGCCACCCTCTTTTCGCTGTAATCGCCCACGGTTCCCCTGTCGTCGTAGTACGGTATCAGATACGCGTCGCTCTTACCCTCTTGAAAGTAAACGCGGTCTACACCAACCATGATGGTCGTTTCCGGCGGCAAGTCCGTAGTGGAAAGACCAGTGAGTGGGTTTGTCCCTGAGCTTATCTTCCTCTTGCAGGGCTTTTACAGTCTCTTTCCATCTAATCCGAATCCCCTGCCCCTTCCCAAAGCGACGGCTGTCTCGCTTAATTCCACGTTGGACAACGCCTCGATTGCACCGTTCAGCTGACCAGCGCTCAGATCCTTGGTGAGCTGCTCAGCGGGGATGGAGTGGGCAAGCTTGCAGAGGATGGCGGCGGAGTTGGTCACTGGCCTAAAGCTAACCGGCGGAGGGGTATTCAAATCTCTACAGCCTTGAGGCCCGGAGACCCGGCGTGAATCCAATTTTGTAAAAAATTCATTTCTAGCCAGTCATTAACCCAAAGGAGCCCCGCCGTGACGGGGCTTTCTCATGGTGGGCCTGGGTGGAGTTGAACCACCGACCTCCGCATGTACGGACTTCACCTTAGTCCGAGGGTTCATCGCACTAGCCTTACGATTAGCGGTTCTCGGACTTCATCTGTCGCCTGAGTGCTTGTGTAGACACAATCCTTAATGAG
>JBDGYV010000141.1:0-2532 GCA_039588915.1 Gemmatimonadota bacterium | reverse complement strand
CAGCAATCTGGTCGGTATGGGCGTTGTGCCGCTCGAGTTCAAGCCAGGTGACACCGTGAAGAGCTTGGGACTGACCGGCCATGAAGCGTTCGATATTGTCGGGCTCGCCGAGTGCCTCGAAAGCGGCTTTCAGGGTGGGCGCGATGTCATCGTGCGGGCGAAACAGCCGGACGAGAAAGAGATCACCTTTACTGCCACCGTCCGGATCGATACACCCAATGAGGTGGTGTACTACCGCCACGGCGGTATCCTCCACTATGTCCTCCGCCGGTTGGCTGAAGTGACCTAGCCGGAGACCGGATTCCTCACTCAAAAGTTTAGGCCGAGCGCTCAACCACGGCGCTCGGCCTTTTTGTTGGCGGTAAAAGTACTACTACATGGCGAGGTCGGGGGTCAGGACCCACTCCAGCCGGAAGCCGCCATCGACCCTCGCGAGACACGCGATTGCCCCTGCCTGGAACTGGACGATCTCTGGCTCGGGATCGCCGCGCAGGAGGGCCGAGGCGAGGCGGCTGAGATGAGGCAGGTGTCCAACGAGCATCAGCGGTTCCCGAGCTTGTTCGATCTCGGCCTGGGCTTCCCCAGGATCATCCATCGGGGCCAGCCCCTCCACCTCGTGGAGGCCGTGAGTCGGTGAGAGGTATTCGGCCAGGATTTCTGCCGTCTGTCGAGCGCGTAATTTTCCAGAGTGGCGGATCTCTGCGATCTGGAGTCCCATGGCCCTCACATGGCGGGCCACTCGGGTTACTTCCTCGCGACCGCGATCGCTCAGTGGTCGGGTCGGATCTTCTGTCTCGGCCTTCGGCTCGCCGTGTCGTACCAGGTAACAGTGCATCGCCTTTCTTCCCTGCGGCGGATGCGCGTGCGTGTCCGCTACCGCAGCATCTTCATCTTATGTGGCACTCCACAGAGGGTCAAGCCTCAGAAAGTCACCCAACTCTGGCAGCTACGCATACCGGGTGAAATCACGCGTGCAGACCTGGATCATTCTTTTCAATAGGTAAAGCAGGGAGAGCAAGCAGTAGGGGTAGGCCGAACAGGGGGACAACGCTTACAACGACGAAAGCCTGCTGGATACCAATGGCATCGATGAGCACGCCAAAGCCTACCGAAGAGAGCGCGGCCAGCAGCTGATTGACCCCGAAGTACAGGCCACCCGCCGTCCCTCGCGCCTCCGGAAGGACCTGCTGCGATAGCATGAGCAGAACCGGGCCGGTTGAGAGGATGGCTATCCCCGTGGGAATAAGGAGAAAGGCCGTCGCCCATCCGTGGCTCCAGGTCAGCGCGAGGAGGCAGGGGGGGGTGGCGATGTGAGCGAGGAAGAGGACGCGCCGGATCCCCACGAGGTCCGACCAGGTTCCGGCGGCTAAGGCCCCTCCCGCCCCGGCCAGCTCGAACAGGCTGAGCGCCCCCGCCGCTGCGAATACTGCGACTCCTCGAGACGTGAGCAAACCGGGTAAGAAGATGGTGACGCTACCGATCATGAAGCATCGGATGGCCATGAGCATCAGCAGTCTTACGAGAAGCCCGCGGCGCGCCCCCATGATCTTCCCGAGTTTCGTCACTTTCGGCGGAAGGGTCTCTCTATGTACGGTGCGGAGGAGGCGAACGAGGAGGAGTGAGATCAAGAGTCCGGGGACGGCCGCCAGAATGCTCCAGTTGAGCCCCACCAAGACCACAACGCCTCCGATCAGGACCGGACCCACTGCCCGCCCGAACTCACCACCTGTCATGAAAAAGGACATCCCTCGTCCTGGACGAGACCCACTTATCCGCATCATCAGCGCGGGGGCAGGGGCATGAAAAGCAGCGTGGCTGATCCCGGCACAGATGAGGAGGAGGACAAGGATCGTGTAGCTCGGGGCCGCCCCGAGCGCGCTCATGAAGAGGGCTGTGGTGGCCGGGGCCACGATCACGAACGTCCGGATGTTTCGACGATCGGCCCAGAACCCGATGATTGGCTGGAGGAGGAATGAAGAACGGAGGAAGGCGGCGAGTCCCCCGGCCATGGTGTACGAAAGGCCGAGCTTGACCTGCAAGAGGGGAAGGAGCGGCGCCAGGAAGGCAGGATAGGTGTCGTGGACCATGTGGGCGATCGAGACGAGCAGGACGGTGGGGGTATCAAACTTGCCTTCCCTGTCGGTCAATGACGGATGTGCGCCTTGCGAAGGAGGTATAGCCATAAGCACTGAGGTGGATTCTAGCCCACGAGGCCGGTCCAAAGGGCGAGGACAAAGGAGTCGCCGCTAGCCGGTGGGCACCCTGTTCTCGCTTGTGGTCGTTGTGGCCGAGAGCCATCGCCGCCAGGTACCCACCCAAGAACCCACCGGCGTGGGCAAAGTTATTTATCCCGGCCATCATGAAGCCCAAGACGAAGAGGACAAGCGCCCACTGCCCGTACTGGCGAAAAACCATCACACCGAAAGTTCCCCCACGGCTGCGCCCGTAATGGACCATGGCGCCCAAGAGGCCGAAGATCGAGCCCGAGGCACCAATGGTGAACGGTATGCGAACCCAGTTAGACACGACGAA
>JBDGYV010000140.1:0-2985 GCA_039588915.1 Gemmatimonadota bacterium | reverse complement strand
GGGGCAGATCAACCTACGCAAAGCGGACGGCGATCGGTGGATTTGGTGGTTTAGGACTTGGTCACATTCGGTCCGGTATTTTCTTCGGAGCAGGGCAACGCCTCTGTACTTGGGGATTCTCCTGTTCGTTGCGGCCGGAGTCATTCTCGATGCTTGGGATCTAGACCCTTCGGCCCTGATACTTCTTCTGCTTCCAGCGCCGTATGTGTTCCGCGTTCACTTACTGACACTTTTCCAAGCGTTTCGAGTTCGGCGGCTGGGACCCTTGGAGATACAACTCGAAGCCGGGACCACGGTTTCGACGCCATCTTTGACCGACCCGATGATTCGCCTGGATGTACTCTTTGTGCCAAGAACGAAACTGATGCTTCTCTTGCTTTTCTGGCTACGTCCAATGACTCGGGAGCAGTTTGAGCAAGCCGCGAGGACTCTCGGCGTCCCAGAGAGTAACATCGAAGTCACTCTTCAAGCGATAGTCTCTGAGAATTGTGCTACGGTTGCCGGTGATGAGATTGTATTATCTGATCTTGGAGCGAATTACATCGTACATCTGACTCGACAGCCCGCTCAATAGTCAAGGTTCGATTCAGCTTCGCACTAGGCACTTCGTGGTGGTCTTGGTGAGCCATCCCACGATCGTCGGCACGCACCAGACAACATCACGTCGTTCCCCCGATCAACATCCGGATACACCCCCCTTGGATCCAACCGCGCGCTAGTGACCTCCCGTCCTGCTGCTACCCGATAGACGAACATATCCCCCTGGTTCCACATCTCGACGGGTAGCTTGATGCGCTCGGTTGTGCCGTCACCGTAGGTCAGCTCGAGTTCTACCGGCATCTCCATGTCGCCGCGGTTCTCGATGACGATCTCGGTGCCGTCGTCGCTCGATTGGATATCGGCGATGGCGTGGTCTAGTCGCGCGGTCGAATAAATCCAGTCTCGCCAGAACCAATCGAGGTCCATCCCCGAGCCGTCGCGCATCATGCGGAAGAAGTCGGCCGGCGTGGGGTGTTTGAAGGCCCACGCGTCGGTGTAGGCGCGGAAGGCGCGGTCGAACCGCTCGGCACCGACGACCTCTTCGCGCAACAGCCTCAGCATCAAGGTCGGCTTGCGGTACGCGATCCAGAACAGGTCCGTCTGCTCGACCGGGCGTAGACCCATCGGCCGCTCGACGCCGGGTAGGGCGTGGATGTCGTACTCGTGGAGCGGGGTCTGGCCGAGCGTGTCGCCGTAAACGGTGCCGGCGAAGTACTCCTCTTGGCCGTACGAGTCGATGAACGTGTTAAACCCTTCGTCCATCCACGGGTGGAGTCGCTCGTTCGAGCCGACGATCATCGGGAACCACTCGTGGCCGAGCTCGTGCATGAGGACCCACTGGAGCTCTTCGCGATTCGCACCCGGTGGGACGAACGTCAGCATCGGGTACTCCATCCCGGCGATCGGTCCCTCGACCGTGGTCGCGTGCGGATACGGGTAGCGGTACCACTTCTCGCTGAAATGGCGGATCGTTTGCTCCGCCATCCGGATCCCTTCCTCCCACAGTGTGGCCTCCGGACGGTAGAGGGTCTGGATCGAGATCCCGTCCCACGAGGTCGCGTCCCATCGGAAGTTGGGCGCCATCGCGAACGCGAAGCCGCGCACCGAGTCGGCGGCAAAGTGCCAGGTGAGCATGCCGTCGGTCGTGGGCCGAGTCGCGCTCGTGCCGGCTTCGTCGGCGGTGATGACAGCGACCGGCTGGTTGGTGGCCATTGCGCGGGCCAGCCGCTCGCGTTGGGTGGCCGTGAGCACGTCCTCGGGGTTCTGAAGCTCGCCGGTCGCGACGACCACGAACCTGGCCGGCACCGTGAGCTCGACGTCGAACGCGCCGTACTCGAGGTAGAACTCGCCAGCGCCGATGTACGGCTCGTGGTTCCACCCCTTTACGTCATCGTAGACCGCCAGCCGCGGGTACCACCAAGCGATCTCGTACAGCTCGCCGTCGCGTCCCATCCGCGCCGCACCGTACTCGGGCATCGGTGACGACCAGTCAATCTCGAACTCGATAATGGCTCCTGAGGCCAATGGCTCCGGCAGGTCGATCCGCATCGTCACGCCGTAGAGTTGGTGGTCGAGTGGCCGGCCGTCGCTCTCGATCCTGCCCAGCGTCACGCCGCCTTCGAACCCCTGACACGAGAAGTCGAACACCGCCTCGCCGAACACGAGCGGTGGCTGGTCGAGCGTGTTCGCGATCGAGTTGGGTGCGCAGATGTTCTGCTCCAGGTGCAGCCACAGGTACGGCAACGCCATCGGGGAGTTGTTTGTGTAAGTGATCCGCTCGGTGCCGGACAAGACGTTCGTCTCCGGGTCGAGCGTCGCCTCGATCTTGTAGTCGACCCGTTGCTGCCAGTATTCGGGCCCCGGCCGACCATCCGCGGCGCGGTAGTCGTTGGGCGCCGGGAGGTCCAGCGGTCGGAACGGCGAGACCTCGCGGGCGGCGGGTGTGTGGTGCTGGGCCGTCGCCGACGAGGAAGCGATCAGTGACAGCAAAGCGACGAGAAGACCGGGGACGTATGTGAATCGGGCTGGTGCGTGCATGGGGCCTCCTTGGGAAGCGGGTTCCAAGGCGTCGAAAGTACGATAGCTCTTGGGACCGATGGCACAACCCCTGACCCCCGTGTTCGCGTGATCCTGGGTCTTCCCGGGACCGCGTGGCTCCTCCTCTAGATCTTGTCTCTGAGAATCTCCTCTCGCGGCTGGGGAATGACGATCTTTTGTACCAACAGGCCCTTGCTGCGGATGTAGTCGGCTCCGACGTCGACCGCCGTCCTCACGGCCGCGACGTCTCCGGTCAACGTCACATATCCCTTCCCCCCGATCGCCATGGCAAGGTGGATCTCCATGAGTTGCACGTTGGCTGCCTTCACCGCCGCATCGGCGGCTTCGATGATCGACGCCACGGAAAACGTCTCGATGATCCCGAGCGCGCCCGTCGTTTCGATGATC
>JBDGYV010000139.1:0-2710 GCA_039588915.1 Gemmatimonadota bacterium | reverse complement strand
TGACATGACGAGTCCCAGCCTCTGGTCCCGCCTCAAGGACGCCCACCTGTTACGGGTGCTCGTCATCTATCTGGCGGCGGCCTGGGTGGTACTCCAGATCGTCGGTCTGTTTATCGAGACAATGGACCTCCCCAGATGGACGATGCCATGGACTCTCGTCCTCCTCTTTGTGGGTCTAGTGGTCGTGTTGGCGACTGCGTGGATCCAATCCCATCCGTTGATGCCACAACGCGAGGCAGCCGACGAAGTACCGAGCGATTGGGAAGTCGACCTGGGGGAAATCAAAGAATCGGTCGCAAGGGGTCGTTTGCCGCACCTCAACTGGATGCGAGCCATTCTGGGCGGTGCATTCGCGTTCTCGCTTCTGTTTGGCTTCGCCGGTTTGTACGTCGTGATCCAGGACCGTGGCCGCACCTTCAGCCCAACGGAAGCGATCGCTGAGGGAGCAGCGCCCGGGATCGCGGTATTGCCGTTCACGGTCCAGGGCGAGGGGCTCGATGTCTGGCGCGAGGGCATGGTGAGCCTCCTTTCGACCGGTCTCGATGGCGCGGCGGGATTACGGGCGATCGACAACCGGACGGTGTTGTCACGGTGGGACGAGCACGTCCCGGACACCTCCACGGCGGATCTGGCAACAGCCCTCGAAGTGGCTCGAGTGACGCGAGCGAGCTACGCCGTGGTCGGCTCGGCGGTCGCGATCGGTCGCGACGTCCGCCTCGTAGCGGACGTCTACGATGTCGCGAACGGACAGAGCCTCGGCCGCGCGCAGGCGGAGGGGGCGCCGGACTCAGTCTACGCGCTGGTCGATAAGCTCTCATTTGGGGTCCTCAGGACGATCCTGAAGGCGCCACAGGAGGAGCTTCCAAGGCTCGACCTGGCCAGGGTCACGACGTCGTCGTTGTCCGCTCTCAAAGCATTTCTCGACGGCGAGTCATTCTTCCGCCGGTCCAACTTCGAGGCGGCGATCCCGGCCTATCAGCGAGCAGTCGAAGCCGATTCGACGTTCGCATTAGCGCTTGCCCGGCTAGCGTTCACCTACGGTTGGACGGAGAACGTCAACAGCGACCTCTTCGCTCAGTACATGGAGCGGGCCGCCCGTCATTCGGGGCGGCTGACCGAGCGCGAGGCGATCCTCGTCCAGGGAAACCTCGCAGTGCAACGAGGGGTGATAGGAGGGATCGAGCCGCTCCAGCAGGGAGTCCGGAAGTATCCCGACGACGTCGAGATGTGGTACATGCTCGGTGAGACGTACACCCACCTCGGTGACCAGGATCTCGTCGACCCTTCCCAGGAGCTCGAGGCCTACCGGCGGGCGATCGAGCTCGACCCCGGCTTTTCGCCAGCCTACATCCACGCCGTCGAAGAGCAGTTCTATCAGGCGGACAGCGCGGGCGCTGCCGAGTTGATCGCCCGTTACGGGCAGCAGGCTAAGAGCGGGGGATTCAAGTCGTATGATCGTGCGTTCCGAAATGCGTTCAGCTTGCTATGGGGGAACGAGGCGGAACGAACCGAGGCCCGCATAGCGGTCGACGGGCTGGCAGTGAGTGAGCAGGTGTTCGTCACGCGCTACGCCTTCCATCCCCGCTTCCTACCGGTAGCCGCCGAACTCGCGGCGAAGGTGAGCCAACGCGACGACGCGACCCTTGGCGCGATTGTCAATCTCCTCTGGGTGGGCATCGTCCGGGGTAGGAGTGCTGACGCGCTGGCGGCGCTCGACCACTCGATATCCTCTCCCGGGTTCCGTGAGAACGGTTTGTTAGAGATGCATGTGTTTGGCTTGTCACTGCCGGACGACGCTCTCGTGGAGGCGACGACGTTCAGCTCGGCCGATACGGTGCCGACCGGCAAGCCGCTGGCGGTTGCCGCGCGAGCGATCGATCAGAGACGCCGGGTGGACTACGAGGAGGCCGTCGCCCACGCCGATCGAGACGCCAAACGGTTCCTGGCCGAGGGTGACTCCACCAGTTATCGCTTTACCCTGGGGATGATTCGGGCGATGGAGGGGTATGCCGCGTGGCGCCGCGGCAACCGAGACGAAGCGTGGACTCTGCTCGAGGTCGCTCGTCGTGAGGCGACCGGTCACCCGCCAAGGATCGGCGTAAATGCCGTAATCCGGATGTGGCAGGGCGAGATCGCGCTCGAGACGAGTCGGTTCCGCGAGGCGGTTCGGTTGTTTCGGTCGTTCGATTGGTGGGGGAACCCGGCTGTTGCCGATCGTCTTGGCCAGGCGCACGAGGCGCTCGGTGAACGTGATGAGAGTTGCAGCCGAGGGTGGACGACGCGCGGCAGGCGATCATTCGGCTCAAAGGTTTGCGGCGGGAGTGAGCGGTACTTGGTGCATCGTTTGGTTTGCCGGTTCAAGGCAGCGGTAACAAGAGCGGTAACAGCGGCGGTTTGCGCCACCCAGCGTGACTAAGCATCATACTCGGAAGAGATTTGCTCCGAGCATTTTGTCGCAGCCTGATAAGCGTGAGGTCGGTGGTTCAACTCCACCCAGGCCCACCATGGGGAAGCCCCGTCACGGCGGGGCTTCTTTGCTTCTGGTGGTGGGCGTTTTGATGGCCTCCTCAGAGGCGTGGTAACAAGCGTGGTGACCGGAACTTCGGCCTGAGATCGCACCAGTACACGTCGTTGCGAGGGGATTTCCCCACGGTTGGAGCCCGATCTTCGTGACGGCCCGCCGTTCTGGATCTTCTCCTGGAGCTTGATG
>JBDGYV010000138.1:0-2414 GCA_039588915.1 Gemmatimonadota bacterium | reverse complement strand
CTCGAAGCTCGCGGCGGTGTCTTCGGTTTCCAAGTTGCGTACTCGACGTTCGAGGTAACGCCGCACGGGCTGGCTGCGAGCGAGAGGTATCGCTTTCGACAAAGCCGCCTTGGCTTCGCGCTTCCGGCCCAGGCGGGAGTGCAGGTCGCCCTCGATCGCGAACAAGTGGTAGTACGTTTGGAGCGCCGGCTCCTCGCGCAGTGCGTCGAGCGCCTGCAGTCCGGCGTCGGGACCTTCAACCTTGGTGAGCGCGACGACGCGGTTGAGCGCCACGACGGGTGACGGGTCGAGTTGGAGCAGCTGGTCGTAGCGACGCAGAATCTCTGCCCAGTCGGTGGCGTCGAAACTCTCGGCCAGCGCGTGGTAACTGGCGATCTCGGCTTGCAAGTGATACGCGCTGACCTGTTCGCCACGGGCGGCTAGTCGAAAGTGTTTCAGCGCGCGTCGCAAGAGCGCGCGATCCCAGAGCGAGCGATCCTGTTGGTCGAGCAGCAGGAGCTCGCCGTCGCCGTCGACACGGGTCGGCAGCCGCGCGGCCTGAAACAGAAACAACGCCGCTAGGGCGTGAACCCGCGGTCCGCCGACCACCGGGTGCATCGCCACCAGCTCGACCAACCGCACCGCTTCGTCGCAGAGATCAGCGCGCACCAGATCGTCACCGGCCGACGCGCTGTACCCCTCGTTGAACATGAGGTACAGGACCTCTAGCACCGAATCGATGTGTGCGGGTAACTCTTCTGTCGCTGGCATCTCGAGCGAGACTTGTTTGTCGCGCAGGGTCCTTTTTGCGCGTACCAACCGTTGGGCGATCGTCGGTTTACGGGTCAAAAACGCACGCGCGATCTCGTTGACGCTGAACCCGCCAACTGCTTTCAAGGTGAGTGCGACTTGGGCGTCGCGTGACAGCGCCGGGTGGCAACAGGCGAACATCATCCGCAGCTGATCGTCGTCGAGCTCGTCGGAAAAGAACACGCGACCCGCATCGAGCCGGGGCAGGATCGAGTGCTTGAGTTCGTCGCGCTTCTCCCGCCACCGGCCCTGCCGGCGCAAGATGTCGACGGCGCGGTTCTTGGCAACCTGGATAACCCAACCGCCCGGGTTTTCTGGCACGCCCGTGTAGGGCCACTTCTTGAGCGCTTGGACGAACGCGTCTTGCACCACGTCGTCGACGAGATCGAGGTTTTCGATGCCGAGAATCCTCGTCAGGGTCGCCGCCAGTTGCCCGGCGCGGCGCCGAAACAGGAGGTCGAGCGAACCCTTCACTTCCGGCGGTGCAGCGCCACGTCGACCCGACGGAGGATTCTCGATCATCGGCTCGGAACCGCTCAGTCGTTGAGCGGGTCGACCTCGCGCAACTCGATCCGCCCGCCGTAACGGAGGTGCGGACAGCCGCGGGAGATCTCGACCGCTTCGTCGTAGTCGGCGGCCTTGATCATGAAGTAGCCGCCAATGACTTCCTTGGCTTCGCTGAACGGACCGTCGACCACGCGCACGTCGCCGGCGTCGCTCGTCAGCCAGCGTCCACCTTCGTCGCGCAGCTTGTTGCCGCCGGTCAGCCGACCCTTGCCGGCGATTTGTTCGCGCCAAGCGGAGTACTCACCGACCGCGTTCTGGATCTCCTTGGGCGATAGCTCGGCGAAGCCTTGTGGGTTTTCGTGCAGCAAGAGCATGAATTCGGCCATCGTCGTCTCCTTTGTTGGTCTGTTTTCGCTTCTATATCCAAGACGAACGAGATCGTGATGAATCGACGTCCGAGAGACCGTTCGTTGCACGGGAAGCAATCTAGCGTGGGTGATCTGGCGTGAGCGCGTATCTCATACTACGCCGGGCGTCACCGGCGAGTCCGCTCACGTTCGGGGCGGGAACGTGAGGTCGGTGGTTCAACTCCAGCCAGGCCCACCATGAGGAAGCCCCGTCACGGCGGGGCTTCTTTGGGTTGGAGCTCCTACAGACCTCTCGGGAAAACTCCCACAGACCCAGAAGATGGCCGGTGCTACACTGGACTTGGAGGTGTCGCGAGATGAACAAGGTCGCCCTTCTATGCATACTCGCGCTTGTCGCTTGTGCGACGACCCAACAATCCGAGAGCCACACCGGCAATCGCGTCGTGTTCGAGGGATTCAGTGTCGATGAGGTCCGTGAGGTGGCCCGGAGTGTTGTCGAGGACGTCACCCATCCCAAGTCTTGTAGGCCTGGTCGGATAACATGCCGCCCACCTGTCGTTCGGGTACATGACGACCGAGTAGTAACCGATGGGCGGATCGGTGTCTGCGGAAAACACGTAGCGTGTGGCGAGAGCCCTTATCCGCCGTACTACAGAACCGGAACCCCTCGGACAACGATAAGGGTTGAGCTTGAGGACCTAGGAGTGGACACGGCCGTCGAGGTCGATATCGACTTCGAGACGGCTAACT
>JBDGYV010000137.1:0-2436 GCA_039588915.1 Gemmatimonadota bacterium | reverse complement strand
CGCCAACGCCCATCTCGAGCGAGGCGGGACCGGCTCGGGATCGGTGGCCTACGATTGGTACCGAAAGGCGATGGACCTTTACGAAACGGCGGAGCAGCACCGCCCGGCCGACAACGACGACGCCATCCTGCGCTGGAACACCTGCGAGCGAATCCTTCGGCGACCCGAAGTCAAACCCCGGCCCGAGGACGACTTCCAGCCCCTTCTGGAGTAGAGCGCAGACGATCGCCTGGGGTGTCCGCGTTGACGGCTATCGGGCTGTCAGCGTGCCTTTCGCCTGGCTGTGGACAGCCGTCGCCTTGGGCCGGACAAGGAAGGATCTCGAGGACGAAGGCAATTACGAGTCAGCTGCGGTGGCTGACTTGGTGCGAGACCGCGTGGCGCTGCCAGAACAGGAATCCGACCACGATTCGGAACAGGTTCAGGACGATCTGCTCGGCACGACTGCCACGTGTGGAGCTCATGTTTTGGCTCTCCCTGAGGGATGGACTTCGACCGGCTTGCCTTCCAGATGATCCTTAACCATGTGCAACAGGTTGCCCCAGCTGGCATTGCACTCGGGGTACTCCTTCTCGGTCGTGGCCCACCCCCGGTGCGCGAAGTTCAACACCGTTCCGCCGTCGTCGGTCGGTTCGAGGTCCCAGCTCAGCGTCGTGCCATTCCACTCGTCGTAGTCGCCAACGCACGTCCAGGCGACCCGCCGTTCAGGCTCGAACTCATCGATCCGCATGCGAAAAACGACGTCGCCCCCGACGAATCGGAAGACCGCCTCGCTCCCTGCGCGCGGCTCACAGGTGCACTCTTCGGTCCACCAGACGGCTACGCCCTCGGGGGTGGTGATGAGGTCGAACACCTTCTGCGGCGGGGCGGCGATCTTGACGCGGTGTAGGATGTCGGCCATGGTTCCTCCCTTGGTTGGCACCGTACTGCGCGCAGTAGCGCTTAGTCTGATCCCCGAAGCAGCGCCGCCCGATACGGGAACAGTTCGGCGGTCATGATACCCGATACGACGACGGGATCCTCCTCCATGAGGCGTCTCGCCTCGGCTTCGTTCTCGACTTCGAGGATCACCAGACCCAACCCTTTCTCGTCGGTGTTCGCAGTGCGGCCGGCGAGGATAAGCTTGCCCTCCGCCAGTAGCGCTTGAAGCCGCCGGAAGTGATCGCCGACGATCGCGTTCTCTTCGTCGGTCCAGTTGGTGGGCTCGTAGAGACGCGGGATCAGCTTGAGGACGTAAACGTACTGCTCACTCGGTTGGGACTCCGCGGCGTCCTGCGCGACCCTCACGGCCGGGACCGCCAGAATCGTCGCCATCGCGGCGAAACACGTGAGTAGGACTCGCATAGCATCTCCTTTCGCGGCAGATCTTAACACCGAGCGAGCGCGCCGGAGAGCGAGTCCCGGACGGGGTACCTTCGGCGGTAAAGTCCGGTAGAGGACGGTAACAATAATGGTAACAAAGCGGCCCCGCGCCACCCAGCGCGAAACAAGCATCGTACCCGGAAGACGGTTGTTCAGAGGATTCTGTTCCAGCCTGATAAGCGTGAGGTCGGTGGTTCAACTCCACCCAGGCCCACCATGAGGAAGCCCCGTCACGGCGGGGCTTCTTTGGGTTAACGACTGACTAGAAATGAATTTTTTGTAGAATTCGATTCACGCCGGGTCGCGGGTGTCGCAGACTGTAGAGATTTGAGTACCGCTCCGCCGATTAGCTTTAGGCCAGTGACTAACTTCGCCGCCATCCTCCTCAAGCTTGCCGACTCCATCCCCGCTGAGAAGCTCACGAAGGATCTGAGCGCGGGTCAACTGAATCGTGCGATCGAGGCGTTATCCAATCTGGAGTTGCTTGAGGCAGCAGTCGCCTTGGGCCGGATAAGACAGGATCTTGAGAACGCTCAAGATTACGCGTCGGCTGCGGTAGCTGACTTGGTGCGGGACCGCGTTGCGGATGAGCGGAAGATGCGGGCGGCCGAGAACTAGGAAGCAACCCTCTGCTCCGTTCACTTCCTGCCGATAGACGTTCCTATGTAGGATCCAAAACTTCGATGCAGCATCTCCCATTCGTGGTTAGTACAGTCAAGCGTGAGGTTCTGACCTACACGACAACGGGTTCTTTCCCACAGACAACGTGTCCTTAGTTGCCCTACGATCGAGATAACTACCCCGACAAAAGCAAACCCGGCGAAAGCCGGGGACGCAAAGCCACGGGTCCTCGCTTCCTCCGCGACGCCCATCTATGACGCCACGAAGGACCCGAAGACAGCCGAGTTGCCGAACGGCCGAAGTGGACATTGGCCCTTGACGGTGGCGAAGTCCACTGGAGGAGGCACATGACGAACAGACGCTTGCTTCGCGGACTATTGATTGTGGTTGTCGCGGTTATCGTGGTGTTGATCCTGAGCGGTGTGTGGCCTGGGTAATTGGCGCGTTAAAGGC
>JBDGYV010000136.1:0-2458 GCA_039588915.1 Gemmatimonadota bacterium | reverse complement strand
AGCTTGATCGCCGAGGCCTCGCCCTTGATGCGTAACAGCGACCGAGCCACGTCGGCGATGTCCCGTCGTCGGCGTGAGGGAAACTTCAAGATCTGACTCAGAGAAACCACGGATCCGGCCTTTGGTCATCACGCGGGGACCACGTCCCGATATTCGTGTTATCGGAATTCGCTACGGTTTGTTTAGCCCGGATATTGCAGTGCGCCGTGAAAGGCGCGCTCTCTCAGTGGGTGAGAATCCCACCCGGCAACTGTCGCTCCAGCCGGTAGCAATCGGAGCGGCTGTGGAGGTAACGAAGCAGTCGAAGCCTTCGGTGTAGAAGGTTCTGTCAGGGACTTGGCGAGCATGCAGGCCGTAACGTGGAGTGAACGCTGAGCAGGCCTCGAAAAGGGCGATGTGGAAGCCGACCCGGCTGTAATACGGGGAAGGCTGGTACGTCTGGGGAAGCGAGCGACATGCGCACCCAGGGGTTCCACCGGGGTAGTGGCGATGGCATGTGTGCAAACGGGAGAGTGGCGCAACACGGGAAGCCTTCGACGGTGGTGGGAGCGTGTCCGCCAACCGGCGACCCGCGAGGGAGACGTTGGGCCGTGGGAGGTGGCGGGAGGTCCGTAGTAGCCGGGAAGCCGGGTAATGCCGGTGGAGCGAAGGGGCCTCAGTTCAAGGGAGACGTTGGATGAAGCGAAGCCGAGGAGAGTGACGTGAGTCTGGTACCTTCTGAGACGGTGCGGAAGCTTCAGAAGACGTTGCATGCGAAAGCGAAGCAAGCGCCCGGGTATCGGTTCTACATGCTGTACGACAAGGTGTACCGAGAAGACGTCCTGGCCGAGGCTTACCGGGGGGTGCGCCAACATGGCGGGTCCGCCGGGGTAGACGGCGAGACGTGCGGTGACATCGAGGCGTACGGGCGGGAGCGATGGCTGGGTGAACTGGCGCAGGCGTTGAGGGAAAAGACGTATCGACCGCAAGCCGTTCGGCGGGTATGGATCCCGAAGTCGGGGGGCCAGCGGCGGCCGTTGGGGATCCCGACGGTGCGGGACCGGGTGGTGCAGACGGCGGCGGTATTGGTCTTGGAGCCGATCTTTGAAGCCGATCTGTGCGATGAGCAGTACGGGTATCGACCGAAGCGCAGCGCGCACGCCGCGGTGCGACGGGTGCACGGGCTGCTCAACACGGGGCATACGGACGTGGTGGACGCGGACCTGGCCGACTACTTTGGCCGCATTCCGCATGCGGAGCTGATGAAGTCGGTCGCCCGTCGGATCAGTGATCGC
The DNA here is from genome assembly GCA_039588915.1 of Gemmatimonadota bacterium. Taxonomy (GTDB): domain Bacteria; phylum Gemmatimonadota; class Gemmatimonadetes; order JACCXV01; family JAHWKZ01; genus CAMYLR01. The sequence continues at coordinate 1,184 of JBDGYV010000136.1, read as the reverse complement.
CATATGCTGCATCTGATCAAGATGTGGCTGGAAGTCGCGGTTGAGGAAGACGACGGTGGCGGCGGTCGGCGGCGTACGGCCGAGGCGAAGCGGACCAAGCGCGGCATTGCGCAAGGGTCGCCGATCTCGCCGCTGTTGAGTAACCTGTATGTGCGGCGGCTGTTGCTGGGGTGGAAGGCATGGGGGCTGGAGAAGCGCCTTGAGGCGCACATGGTCAACTACGCTGACGATCTGGTGATCTGCTGTCGCGGCACGGCCGAACCGGCTGCACGCGCGCTGCGGACGCTGGTGGAGCGGCTGAAGCTTGAGGTGAACGAAGCCAAGACCCAGGTCTGTCGGGTTCCTGCAGAACCGTTTGATTTCTTGGGCTACACCTTTGGTCGATGTTATCGAGCGCAGACGGGCGAGGCCTACGTGGGCACCCGCCCGTCGCGCAAGAGCATCCGCCGGGTGTGCCGGGCGGTGAGTGAACGTACCGCCCGCCGGATGCTGCTGAAGGACTCGGCGCAGGTGGTGGCGGAGCTCAACCGGCAGCTGGCGGGTTGGGCCAACTACTTCTGTCTGGGTTCGGTCAGCAAAGCCTACCGGGGGGTGGACGCACACGCGCGCACCCGGCTGCGCCAGTGGTTGTGCGCGAAGCACTCCCAGTCGGGTAAGGGGACGGCACGCTACCCCGATGAGTACCTCTATGAGCATCTGGGGCTCACCCGACTGACGGTGCGCACGCGCGACCTTGCGTGGGCGAAGGCATGAACCCTTGTCCGAGCGCCGGATGCGGGAGATCCGCACGTCCGGTGCGACGAGCGGCGACTGGAAACGGAGCCATGGTCTGGACTGAGGCACCGGCATCGGCGAAAGCCGCCGGTAACCGCGACTCCCCAATCCCTACCGCCACCGCGCCAGTCGTCGACTCTACCGAGTATCCCGAGAGGTCGCGCCGGACTGGTGCTCGCTGCGCGTGCTCGCGACCGAAAGCATAGCGGGACTATGCTTGAGGAAGCATGTGCGCGCAGCGGGTGCCAGAACAAGCGAGAATCGGGATAGGCAAACCGTACCGCCGGCAGCACCGCGAAAATCACGGCTAACGGTATGAAAATCTTAAGCATCGTCAGTCTATCAACGCTGTACTCGGTAGAGTCGACGACTGGCGCGGTGGCGGTAGGGATTGGGGAGTCGCGGTTACC
>JBDGYV010000135.1:0-2524 GCA_039588915.1 Gemmatimonadota bacterium | reverse complement strand
GTCGAAGTGGCGAAAGCGACGCGCTTCGAATCCCAGGAAGATCGAGATCAGCAAGAGCGCCAGCAGCAGCGTCACGTGGGAGTTGTCGGTCCTGAACGCGAACGAGAAGACAGCCCCCGCAGTCACGACCGCCCAGTTGGTGGTCGGATCGAGCCTCGCGCGCGCGGCGTCCGCTCGCCCCAGCTCGCCGCGATAGAAATGGACCATTGCGCTGATGTACTCGCTGCGGGTGAGCGGGTAATCTTCGAACGTGGTGTCGGCGGTGGGTTGTCGCTCGTTCACGGGAGCTCTTCCTCATAGGTCGGCGTCGGGTGATGAATATAGAGTATACGCCTGAGCGTTCAGGATAGGTGCTCACATATCTCATCAGGAGGGACGACGTGGAGACCGAGAAAGCGACGTTTGGAGCGGGTTGCTTCTGGGGCATCGAGGTGACTTTCGGCCAAATCGACGGTGTAACCGCCACGGCGGTCGGTTTTATGGGTGGGAAGACCGAGAACCCGTCCTACGAGGACGTTTGCACCGATACCACCGGACATGCCGAGGTCGTTCAGGTCGAGTTCGATCCGCAGAAGGTCTCCTACGAACAGTTGCTGGATGTGTTCTGGCGATCGCACGACCCGACCCAAGTCAACCGCCAGGGTCCTGACGTTGGCACCCAGTACCGGTCGGCGATCTTTGTCCATTCGCCTGAGCAAGAAGAAACCGCCCGGAGATCAAAGGCGGAGCACGAGCGCGGGGGGCGTTTCAAGCGGCTGATCGCGACCGAGATCGAGCCGGCGGCGTCGTTTTATCGAGCCGAAGATTACCACCAGCGATACCTAGAGAAGCGCGGGCTCGCCCATTGTACGGTCCCCGCGAGCAACGACGATCACGACTGATCCCGAAGCGACGCAGCGCGTGCGCGAGCGGGCGCTGAGGTTGCTCGCCCGGCGTGAGCACAGCGTCAAGGAACTCGGTCAGAAGCTGAGTCGCGGTGCGGACGTCGATGCGTCCGTTGTGCGATCGGTCATCGACGAGCTGGCGAGCAAGGAGCTGCTTTCGGATCTTCGCTATGCGTCGGCCTATGCGTTGGACGCCGTCAGGCTCAAGCCTCGGGCTCGGCGGCAGGTGGTGAGCGAGCTGGTCGATAAGGGCGTTCCGGCGCGAACCGCCGCGCAGGCGGTCGATGAGGTCCTCCTGGATGAAAACGTTGATGATGGTGACCTCGCGCGGCGGGTCGCCGAGCGCTATCTGCCTCGCCTCCAAGACAAACCCGACGCAGCACAATGGCGGCGGCTGGCTGGGTACCTCCAGCGGCGCGGCTTCGACAACGTGTTGATCTACGACGTGTGTCGAGAGCTCCTACCGGAGCCGGAGGCGTAGCCGATGCCACGCGCGGCGATCATGGTCGGCCCTGGACAGCCGATCGAGGTGCGAGATCAGCCGTCGCCCGACCTAGAGCCGGGTTCCATACTGCTCGAGACGATCTACTCGGAAGTTTGCGGCACCGACGTGCATCTCCATCACGGCCGGCTGACAGGCGTCCCCTATCCGATCATTCCCGGCCACGTGTCGGTCGGTCGGGTGGCCGAGGTGGCCGGCGAGTGTGTCGACATCGACGGGCAACCGATTCGCGTGGGTGCGATCGCGACGTTCCACGATGTGCACGAGACGTGTCACGCGTGTTGGTACTGTCAGGTCGCGCGAGCCCCGAACCGGTGCCCGTCCCGCAAGGTGTACGGAGTCACCTACGGAGCTGATGACGGACTGCTCGGTGGGTGGAGCGAATCGATCTATCTCAAGCCCGGTGTCAAGGTGATTCCCCTGCCGGAAGCGGTGTCACCGGAGCGATTGATCGCTGCCGGCTGTGGCTTGGCGACCGCGATTCATGCCATCGATCGCGCCGAAATTCGGGTCGGCGATGCGGTCGCAATCCAAGGCAGCGGACCGGTTGGTCTTGGCGCGGCGATCCTGGCGCGATTGTCGGGCGCCGATCCGGTGGTCGTTGTGGGTGACCCGGTCGAGCGGCTGGAAGCCGCCCGCGTTTTCGGCGCCGACGACACGATCTCTGTGTCGGAGACGGCCCCGGCCGAGCGAATCGAATGGGTCCGTGAGCTGACCGGTGGTCGCGGTGCCGACGTGACGATCGAAGCTACGGGTGTACCGTCCGCCGTCCGTGAGGGTCTCGGGATGACGCGGGACGCCGGGCGGTACGTGATTGTCGGCCACTACACAGATGCGGGAGAGGTGTCGATCAACCCTCACACCGACATCAACCTCAAGCACCTCGAGATCCACGGCACCTGGGGTGCCGACTTCAACCACTTCTATCGAATGGTTGGGATCTTGGCACGGCATGGACAAATCGATTGGGAGCGGATGATCACCCGCCGCTATCGGTTGGACGAGATGAACGAGGCCCTCGCCGATGTCGAGGGTGGACGCGTCGTCAAGGCGGTCGTCCAGCCGTGAAGCAGCGCTGCGGTTGGGTGGGGTCGGATCTCATGATCACGTATCACGACGACGAGTGGGGCGTTCCGCT
>JBDGYV010000134.1:0-2794 GCA_039588915.1 Gemmatimonadota bacterium | reverse complement strand
CTCGGCGGCTCGGGTTGGGGTTGTGGGCGTCGACGCTCAGTCCACGCAGTGGTTGGAAGTTCCCGGCGACCCGCGAAACAACTACATCGCCCGGATGGATTGGGCCGCCAACTCAGACGAGGTGGTGGTGCAACACCTCAACCGGTTGCAGAACACACTCCAGATCATGCTCGGCCGATCTGACAACGGTGCGGTTACAACGGTCTACACCGAGCGCGACAGCGCGTGGGTTGATATGCGCGAGAACGCGCTCGCGTGGTTACGCGCGCACATTGACCCCGGGGCCGACGGACATCATAGCGGTCGAGAAGATCGATGTAGAAGGCGGTTGGCTCTACTACTTGGCGTCGCCCGAGGATGCCGTACATCGGTACCTGTTCCGTGCGCCGCTGGACGGATCGAGCGCACCTGAGCGGCTGACCCCCGTCGACCAGCCCGGATCGCATAGCTATGACATCGCCCCGCGTGGCGAGTGGGCGGTTCACACGTGGTCGTCGTTTGGGAATCCGCCGACGACCGATCTGGTCCATCTACCGGACCATGCCACTGCGCGTACGCTGATCGACAACGCCGAGCTAAAAGCGTACGTCGAGGCGCTCGACCGGGGGCCGATGGAGTTTTTCCAGGTCGATGCCGGTGACGTGGCGCTTGACGGATGGGTCATGAAGCCGCCTGACTTCGATCCCTCACAGCGCTACCCGGTGCTGTTCTACGTGTACGGCGAACCGTGGGGACAAACCGTTCGCGACGCGTGGGGCGGCGAGCGGTACCTGTGGCATCTGATGCTCACCCAACAAGGGTACCTCGTCGCCAGTCTGGATCCGCGTGGCACACCCTCGCCGCGTGGACGAGAATGGCGCAAGACGATCTACAAGCGCATTGGGACGTTGACTTCGGCCGACCTGGCCGCCGGCGCCCGAGACGTGCTCGCGCGACCGTACGTCGACGCGTCGCGAGCCGCGATCTGGGGCTGGAGTGGCGGTGGCTCTCAGAGCTTGAACGTGATCTTTCGATACCCAGATGTCTTTGGGACCGCTATGGCGGTCGCGCCAGTGCCGGACATCCAGTTGTACGACACGATCTATCAGGAGCGGTACATGGGCCTCCCGCAAGACGACCCCGACGCTTACGAGAGCAGCTCGCCGCTCACCTATGCCGATCGGTTGGAAGGGGATCTCCTCGTCGTACACGGAACTGGTGACGACAACGTTCACTACCAGGGTACGGAGCGGTTGATCAACGCACTCGTCGAGGCCAACAAACCATTCAGCGTAATGGTCTATCCCAATCGGTCACACGGGATCTTCGAGGGTCAGAACACGACCCTTCACCTGTACTCGCTGTTGACCCGCTACTTAAAGCAGCATGTAGAGCCGGGGCCGAGACAGCGGGAGATTAGCTAGGTCCAGGCTCGAGGGAGGGGCGCCATGAATCCAACCGATGAACGCAATGTGGCGCGCGGGCCGCTGGCTATTCTCGGCGGTGGCAACCTGGGGAGAGCACTCGCGCTTGGGTGGGTCGGTGCCGGGCGATTCGAACCCGGTGAGATCTTCATTAATCGGCGACGTCCAGAGCTGCTGAGCGACCTGGCCGACGCTGGTTTCGTGGTGGACGCCAACAACGCAGAAGCGGTTTGTCGATCACGGATTGTATTGATCGCGGTTCAGCCTCAACAACATATCGCATTGATCGACGAGATCAAGCCTCACGTGGATTCCGATCGCCATTTGATAGTCTCAGTAGTGTCGTCGGTCACGATTGACGATCTGCGGGAGCGACTCGGGACTATTGTACCGATCGTACGGGCCATGCCGAATACCGGTATTGCGATAGGCGAGTCGATGACGTGTCTGGCTGCGGAGCCCGGTTCGGAAGAGGCGCTCAGCGTAGCCGTAGACCTGTTCAATGTTGTCGGGAGAACGATGGTGATCGGCGAGCAGATGATGGTTGGGGCGACCGCGCTGTGCGCGTGTGGCGTCGCGTTTTTCTTGCGCTCAATTCGAGCCGCATCGCAAGGCGGAATCGAGATCGGGTTTCACCCCGAAGAAGCTCTCTTGTTGGCGGCTCAAACCGCGAGAGGAGCGGCATCACTGCTGCTACGAGACGACGAGTACCACCCCGAAGCTGAGATCGATCGGGTGACGACACCAAGGGGGTGCACCATTGCTGGGCTCAACGAGATGGAGCACCAAGGATTCAGCTCGGCGCTGATCAAAGGGATTCTGCTTTCAGCCGAGAAAGCTGAGGGGCTCTACCGTTCCAACTAGGTTTTCCACTGCTGGGTCGACCGTTCGAGACCATGAACCTCGTCGACGATGCGGTGACCGGTCCAGACCGCAAGCGAGACAGCGAGAACGTAGAACACAACAACCGACGCGAAGACGCCGAACCCGCCGATTGGGCCGATCGCCATGCGCTCGAAAAGGGTGGGAATATCAGGCGCGTTGGTAGGGTGTATGTGGACCTTGACCAGCCACGCTGCGAGAATCGCCAGGTATATCCACAGGTAGTTGTATCGCAGTCGCATGCCGATTGCCTCGAGGAAGGTGATCTTGAACTTTGGCCGGTCGAGGTCCTCGGCCACGGACTCTCGCCAGTCCGTCCGAGGACTCGCCAGGTTCCTCCGGATCATCGGGATCCAAAAGTTCTCCTCGATCATTCGCACCCGGGATCGCCAGCAGTCGAAGTGGCGAAAGCGACGCGCTTCGAATCCCAGGAAGATCGAGATCAGCAAGAGCGCCAGCAGCAGCGTCACGTGGGAGTTGTCGGTCCTGAACGCGAACGAGAAGACAGC
>JBDGYV010000133.1:0-2559 GCA_039588915.1 Gemmatimonadota bacterium | reverse complement strand
GGCAAGCGCATACGTCGCTATTTTATGCTTATCGCACAAGTCATAGACAGCAAGGCGATCTTCCAGTCCGAGAACTTCTTGGACTTCACGGGTCGTCAAGATGTCGTCACGGTAGGCTTCCAGCACGATGCGTTCGAGAAGATGACGAGAGATATCTTCCCATTGTGCCTGTATGCGTTCGGCCAGCTTTTCTGGAATCTCAATGGTGACCTGCATCATAGTGTCCTCAGAGGTAAGGTTTTCTTAGATTCACCCTACCCTTTCACAAGGCTTCCGTCAACTGAAGAAATCCCTCGGCGTCTTCCCTAACCGCGCTGCCCACGGCCTCGCTTGCCTCTGCTCTCGAAGGCGCGACTACACTCGCCTTTCCTGGCCGGAAAGAAGCGCTCCGTGCGGCGAGCGCAGCTGGCCGCACACCGCCTGCCCTGGGGGCGGATGGGCATACGCGCCAAGTTTAGGGGGTAACTTATTGAAAAAGATGGCATACTGCATGGAACAACAATTCTTCCTAAACATCAAGGAGAGTACCATGCAGCTGCCACTCCCTGATCCTGATACGCTATTTGAGGACCTTTTGCAAGATTTACCTCCTGAGACCATCGACATGGCCTATGAATTCAAGGCGTTCACCCGCTCGCGTAAGATCAAAACCCCGCAAGACTTGTTGCGCGTTGTCCTGCTCTATTGTGGGCTGGATCAGAGCCAGCGTCAGATCGCCGGCAACCTGGCCCTGCTCGGCATCCGGATCACGGACAGCGCCATCAACGAACGCTTAGCAGCGTGCCGCCCCTGGGTCAAGGCGTTGCTCCCGAAGATGTTGCGAGGCACCGAGTTGGCTCCTGAGGCCCACGGCTGGCGCTTCGTCATCATTGATGGCAGTACAGTCCAAAGCCCGGGGGCCAAGGGCACCGAGTACCGCCTCCACATCGGCCTCGACCTGGTGACCTTGGAATTGAGCCACCTTCTGATCAGTGATGTCAAAACGGGCGAAAGCCTGCGGCACTTTGCCTTGGGCCCCAGAGAGATTGGCCTGGCGGATCGGGGCTATTGCCATCCCCGGGCCGTGGCCGAGACGGTGCACGCCGGTGCCCATCTGGTGCTGCGCCTCAATCCGCACAATATGCCCCTCTACGAGCCCGATGGCACCGCCGTGGACCTGGTGGCGGTCTTGAAGGGCCAGGCGCCCCGCCGCGTGCTGTGTACCGTGCCGGTCTGGGTCGGGCCAGCCGAGCAGCGCGTGGCGGGTTGGGTCCATGCCTATCGTCTGCCGCCCGAGCAGGCCAACCTGGCGCGGGCGGCGTGTCGCAAGCGCAATCGCAAAAAGGGCAAAACGCCCCAGGCTGCCACCCTGTATTTGGCCGGTTGGGTGTTGGTGTGGACCTCGATGTCGCCAGACGTACTCAGTGCTGACACCGTCATGACGCTGTACCGCGCCAGGTGGCAAGTGGAACTCGCCATCAAACGCTGGAAAAGCCTGCTTGACGCGGACGCCTTGCGGGCGCGCTACCAAAGCCCCCTGGCCGAGCTGTGGCTGCATGGCAAGTTGCTCTATGCCTTGCTGGTGGAGCGGCGCATGCGCCGTACCATGGGCGATAGCTGGGGACGGTTGGATCGGGAGCGGACGGCGACCTGGTGGCGGCCTTGGAAACTGATGCAGGAGGCGTTGGCGCCGCGGATCACGGGGGCGTTGAGCTGGGACGAGTCGCGATGGGGACAGAGCCTGGAGGTGATGGCGGAGCGTCCCAGGCGGCGCCGGTTGCAACGGCTGCCCGAGGCCGTGTGCCAGCTGCTCTACCGTCCTGATCCGGTTGTGGAGCAGCCTAAGGACGGCCTCTGGAAAGAGAGGAAAGCCGCATGAATTCAATGGATAAAATCCTTAACCTTGGCGCATATGCCCCTAACACCTCACAGAGGATCGAGACTGGCCACTGATCCTGATGCTCGACGATGAAGGCATATCTCAGCTCGATTCGGTCGCAAAGAAGACCACCGTTTTTTTTAGAATATCGCGTTCCATGCGAAGTCGTTTGTTTTCCTCGCGTAAGCGGCGCAGTTCATCCTGTTCTGGCGATACGTGACCGTTACCGGCAAAGGCGCCGTTGGGTGTCGTTTCGGCTTCGCGTTTCCAGCGGCCGAGCATCTTGGCATTGATCCCCAGACGACGGGCGGTTTCGCTGACCCCATAACTATTGTTGGTGGCTAGGCGAATTGCGTCTCGCTTAAATTCATCATCATAAATGCGTCGTTTCTCTGGCATTGTGGACACCTCCTCTCTCTATCTTATCACCCTTATCACAGTGTCCGTTTTAATTAAACCACAACAGTGGAACACTAGCGGCGAAGAATTAAGGCGCCGTCCGTTCGCGGCATAGTGGAACGGAGCCCAGAGGTCCTCCCAACGCTGGATGAGCCCCTGGATCAGGTGCAACTGCTGGTCTGGCTCAAGGCCGAGGGGCTAGTCCGTGATCCAACCTCCGAAGAACGTCACCTGGCCGCCGAGTGGGATGCCCTACCAGAAGAGGAAAAGCAGGCGCATATCCGTTTCATGCACCGTCTTGT
>JBDGYV010000132.1:0-3591 GCA_039588915.1 Gemmatimonadota bacterium | reverse complement strand
CAATTGCGTGCGCAAACGCCCAAAACCCGCTAGAATCGTGCCAATAATGAGCCCCCCGGCAACCCATCCGCTGGGTCCCCGCCTCCTGGCCACTGGCGTTGCGACACTGCTTCTATCGTTTGCCGCACCGGCGGCATCCCAGACCCCCGACCCGACCACGTCGCAGATAACCGCCACGCCGACGTCGATCGTCGCCGATGGGTCGAGTACGTCGACGATTACTGTGACTCTCCAAGACAGCGTCGGTGGCCCGATTACAACGGGCGGAGACACGGTCGTTTTGGCGACCAACCTTGGGGTGCTATCACCGGTAAATGACAACACCGACGGGACGTACACGGCGACGCTGACTTCGTCGACTACGGCCGGCACGGCGACCATCACAGGAACCCTTAACGGTCCCCCGATTATCGACGGCGCGACGGTGACGTTCTTACCCGGGCCGGCCTCACGACTGACTTCGACCATAACCGCCAACCCTACGTCGATCGTCGCCAACGGATCGAGCACATCGACCATTACCGTCCAGCTCAAGGACGCCAACGGCAACGACCTGACGACCGGTGGTGACACGGTGAACCTGTTCACCGACGCCGGCTCGCTGACGGCGAACCCGCCGACAGACAACGGCAACGGTACCTACACCGCGACCCTCACCTCGTCGACCATAACCGGCGTCGCGACCGTCACAGGAACGCTTAATGGTCCCCCGATCATCGACGACGCTCAAGTCAACATCACGCCGGGGCCTGCGACCAAGCTCCAGTTCCAACAGCAACCATCGACAACCCAGGCCGGTGCGACGATCTCGCCCGCCGTCACGGTCCGCGCGCTCGACGTGAACGTCGCGATCCTGAGCAACCCCGGCAGCGGGACGCTGTCAGGCACGGCAAGCCAGCCGGCGGTCAACGGCGTCGCCACCTTCGGCAACCTGTCAATCAACAACCCGGGCAACGGCTACACGCTGCGGGCGACCAGCGTCCCGGCGCTTACAGCGGTTACCAGCAACGGGTTCAACATCACCCCAGCGGCCGAGCTCCGGTTCCTGCAGCAACCGACGACGACCGTGGCCGGCCAGACGATCTCGCCGGACGTCACCGTCCGAGCCACGGACGGCATCGGAAATACGGACACCAACTTCAGCGGTACAGTCACGATCGCGATCCTGAACAACCCGGGCGGCGGCACGCTATCGCCTAGCCCGGCCACGGCGGTGGCGGTAAACGGCGTCGCCACCTTTAGCAACTTGTCGATCAACAAAACTGGCAACGGCTACACCCTGCGGGCGACCAGCGGAGTGCTCACCCCGGCTACCAGCAACCCGTTCAACATCACGCCGGGATTCGCATCCAAGCTCCAGTTCCCGCTACCACTGTCTGACACACAGGCTGGCGCGACGATCTCGCCCGCCGTCACGGTCCGCGCTCTCGACGCGAACGACAACCTAGCGACGGGCTTTGTCGGCAACGTATCGATCGCGATCCTGAACAATCCGGGTGGGGGAACACTGTCAGGCACGTTGAGCCAGCCGGCGGCGAACGGCGTCGCCACGTTCGACGACCTGTCGATCAACATGGCCGGCAACGGCTACACGCTGCGGGCGACCAGCGGAGTGCTCACCCCAGCTACCAGCACCCCGTTCGACATCTTCCCCGGAAACGCGGTGGACATCGAGTTCGTCCAGCAACCGACGACGACCGTGGCCGGCCAGACGATCTTTCCCGCGGTCACCGTCCGAGCCACGGACGGCATCGGAAACACGGACACCAGTTTCAGCGGAACGATCACGATCGCGATCCTGAACAACCCGGGCGGCGGCACACTATCGCCTAGCCCGGCCACAGCGACAGCTGTGAACGGCGTCGCCACCTTCAACAACCTGTCAATCGACAGGACAGGTGTTGGCTATACGCTGGAGGCACAAGGCAGCGGATTCTCGGACACGAGCGACCCGTTTGACATCCTTCCTGGGAACGCGGTGGGTCTCGAGTTCGTCCAGCAGCCGACGACAACCGCTTCTGGCGCTTCGATCACACCGGTAGTGACGATCCGCGCGATCGACGCGTTCGGGAATACCGACACGAACTTTGGCGGCAACGTCATCGTCGCGATCGATGCCAACCCAAGCGGAGGCACCCTCTCTGGCACGACTATCGCCGCAGCGGTAGCCGGTGTGGCGACGTTCCCGAACCTCTCAATCGACATCGTTGGAGTTGGCTACACGCTCATCGCTCAGGCGACCGGGCTGGATAGCAACACTAGCGACCCCTTTGATGTCGTCCCCGGAAGTGGGTTCGGTCTTGAGATCATCCAGCAGCCGACGGACACCAACGTCGGTGCCACGATCTCGCCTGCGATCACGATTCGAGTAAGGGACAGAAACAACAACACGGTGACCTCCTTTACCGGGGCGATATCGGTGGCCATCCGGACCAACCCTGGCGGTGGTTCGTTGGTCGGCACGACGACCGTCAACGCAGTGGCCGGGGTGGCCACGTTCAACAATCTGTCTATCGATCAGGCTGGAAACGGGTATACGCTGATCTTTTCTAGCTCTGGCTTCGCCGACCAGATTAGCTCCCCGTTTGCGATCATAAGCACGGTCGGTGACGCCTCGGGCGCGACCTCGACAATCACTGCCAACCCGACCTCGATTCCAGCTGACGGAACGAGCACGTCGACGATAACCGTGCAACTCAGGGATGCTAACGGTGTCAGCTTGCCAACCGGAGGTGACTTGGTGACGCTGTCGACCACCGCCGGCACGTTGAACAGCGTAACCGACAACAACAACGGGACCTACACCGCGACGTTGACGTCGAGCGCCACGACGGGCACGGCTACGATCACGGGCACCGTCAACGGTGGGTCGATCGCGGCATCGGCTACGGTCACGTTCTCGCAGGTTTCAGTGGGGTCGGCTGACCTGGCGATCACCGCCGCGGTCAGCAATTCCAACCCGACGCTGGGGTCGACGATCGTCTACACGATCACCGTCACCAATCGCGGACCGGACACGGCGACTGGCGTTCAGGTCACCGATGCATTGCCGAGCCGGTTGTCGTTGGTATCGGCGGAGGCCAGCCAGGGTACGTTCTCCGTCGCGACCGGCGTGTGGAACGTGGGCGAGCTGGAACCAAGCGCGAGCGCGACTTTGGCACTCACCGTAAACGTGGGTCCGTGACGATGAACGGAGGCAGAGCAGTGCGCATTGGTGTTTTGGTGCTGACGTTGGTGACCAGCGCGTGCAGTGGGGTCGGGCCGTTCGCTCCGCTACCACCGGGAGGAACGATCACGATCGGTCCCAGCAATCCGGTGCTCGGCGCGATCGGCGCCAGCGTTCAGCTGCAGTTGATTCAGTCTGATGTCCAAGCCGCGCAGGTGGTGGACGCTGCCTGGAGCTCGAGCAACCCGGCGGTCGTCCGCGTTAGCGACACCGGTCTCGCGACTGCGGTCGGCGACGGGACGGCGACGGTCACCGCCTCCGTCGGCGATCAGACCGGAAGCGTGCAGATCACCGTGGCAGCCACGATCGTAAATACGATCCGGATTACCAGCCTCGATCAGACCGACAGCAACACCGTGAACAAC
>JBDGYV010000131.1:0-2613 GCA_039588915.1 Gemmatimonadota bacterium | reverse complement strand
AATTGCCAGGCTGGCTCCGTTTCCCTCAACCACCAGTACATCGAGCTGTGATTGGATGCGACTCGCCAAATCGGCATCGTGTTCGATCACCACCACGTCGTGCTCTTCGGAGAGTCGCTCTGCGAGGTGGTATCCCACTTCCCCGGCGCCAACGACGATTATCCGCATTCAGACTCCTGATCTAGCGCTAGAAGAGATCCAATGGCAGACAGCCACTATAAGGCTTGATTATATCGCCAACCAGGTGGGTGTGCCGTCGGTGGCGATGGGTGGTCAGCCCCCGGCGTCGAGCTCCTGTTCCCAGCCAAACAAGACGTACGGGCTCTCTTCTGCCCGGGCAAGGGCTTCTTCGAGAATCGGCCGGGCGGGGCTATCGGTCGGAGTCCGCGGTACCAAGCCATTGAACATCGCTGCGTAGAACGCGCCTGGGCGAACGATCACACGACCGATGATCCTGGTTGCACCGCTCGGCGCCGCACCGGTCCACTTGAGCGCTCGGGTTTCACCGGCGGGGATCCGATCATCCTCGCGCTCGATCCACTGGGAGCCATCGAAGTAAACCTCGCGCTGCAGTGTTCGGCGCCGAGTGGTGAGCGTATCTCCATCGGCGCTTACAAACGCGATCTCGAGGTCCACCGCCGGGGTGACGTAGGTTGGGAAATGGTGACCGGTTCCGGTATTGGTGAGCGCCAACCGAACCTCGAACTTGCCGCTGCTGGGGTCGCCTTCGACTCGCCACTCGGGTGTCACGCCCGAGCGCGTCATCTCGGGGTCGTGGATGCCCCGCCACAGGTGACGGCGATCCGGCATGTGGCATACCTGGCAGGTGGTACCACGGGCCGCAAAATCCGTCGCCTCCCACTCGCGGAGCGTGTTCTCGAGTGACTTCCCGTTTGGTGCCGGCTCCTCGAACTGGTGACAGGCGCCGCAGAATTGGCTCGATTCGAACGCTGGATTCCGAATGGCCCCGGCGTGTGGCGTTCCCGCTGGAGCGGGCGTCGTCGTCCCGTCGCGGCGCGGCGGACCATGACGTTGCCAAGCGCGGACGTGACATGCCGCGCAGACGACGCCGCTGCGTTCGAGATCGGCATCGTATGCCGCGTTTTGCACGTAGCTTCCGCCAGGCCCCTCTACCTGTCGCAGTTGTTCAGAAAGAGGACCGTGGCACACCATACACTGCGCTACCGACGCCGGCGACGATTCGAACCACGCGACGAGCTGACCTTCGAGTCCAGGTGAGTATGCGTGCGCGTGGAGAGTGGCCTCCCAATCGCGGAACTGTGCGGGATGACAGGTGGCGCAGGCCTGTGGCAACAGGTCGGCGGTTATCGGCGCCCATCCGTCGGGAGGTGGGCCTTGAGGCGCGATCGGCCGCTCCCAGTGGGCAGTCACAAAGTCGGCTGCCGCACTGTCGGCCGGTGCGATCCGCGTGGATTCAACAACCTCTCCGCGACAACCGATCACCATGCCGCAAAACGCGGTCACCATTGTGACCCTGCGAATCGCTGACGGCTGAGATCGGTCCGGGTTCAGCGCGTCTGTCATACAGGCGAATATCGCCCCTAGAGTGTGCCTCCGACACGACCCATCTGGATAACGGTGCGATCGAGCGACTTCCGATCGGGGTAGCGGAAGAACGGACGCGTAACGGTGAACTTCACCAGCTCACCGTCTGTATTGATCATGAGCCCGGTGAACATCCGTTGCGGTCCCGCCTCTGGGATCTCCATCTCGTGGTCCATGAAAACCTTGTGGACAAACGGCAGGTAAAACTCGCGCACTGAGTCGAAGGGCTCATCCGTGGCCCAGATCTGCTGTCCGAGCCGAACGTCGAAGAGTGCCTCGGGCTCGCCGTGAGCGGTCCACGCGCGCCGCATGGACGATTCGAGCTCGCTCGCCTCGTCGGCGCTCGGGTATCGGGGGACGCCGAGCACACGCGGACCTTCGAATGCGGCGACAGCGGCGGCCTCAGGAGAGGGACCGTGAGTTTGGGCCGCCGCCGTGTCCGCCGCCTCGAGCGATGGTTCGGTCCGTCCGCAGCCGGAGACCAGAGCGGCCATCGCCGTGATCATGATCAGCGCAGGATCTAACCCGAGTCGATGTATTCCCTTCATGCCCTCAATTCAACGTAGGATAGCCATCCAGTAATTCCCGCCTCCTGACATTCCGGAATACAGAGATGCGCTCAGGCGTCCCTAGGGCAGACCCAGAGACCAATGCCCTCATCCAGGAGGATCAGGATGGACTTGCGAAAGGCAACACAAAACACCGCCATCGCCGCAACGGTCGGTGTGCTCGCGTGGGGTTGCAGTCAGGCGGAATCCACTACGTCAGGGATCAGTAGCGACGATTCGAACCCCAGCGTCGCAACCACTGCCGACCAAACCCGGGGCGGAGAAATCGTCGGTCAGGTCGTCGATGTATCGTGCTACCTGGCCCAAGGCCTCAAGGGCGACTCGCACCGTCAGTGCGCCGAGATCTGCGCCAACAACTTGAACGTCCCCCTCAACATCATGGATGATAATGGCCACCTGTGGCAGCTAGTCGATGACGACATGCCCGGGAAGGATCAGAACCCGACCGTCATCCAGTTCGCGGAGCAGCGTGTACGGG
>JBDGYV010000130.1:0-2644 GCA_039588915.1 Gemmatimonadota bacterium | reverse complement strand
ACGGCTGGTCTGATCGAGCCCAAGGTGTGGACCGGCCCCGACAACCGTTGCCCCAAAGGCTCGGTCATGCTCTACGACCTGGCGCAAGTTATCGACGCTCTGTTCTGGGACATCCTCGCCCATACCGGTCTAACCCCGGAGGCCGCCGAAGCGGCTAGGTTTCGTGATTCGGAACCAGCAAGCGAGGGAGACGTGCGCGCTAGCCAGGGCGGCGGGGAAGTGGCCGAGCGAGGTACTGAACCGGCCGCTCGGTAACTACGTCTTGGACCGGTCGCTCTACTACGCGGCCAAAAAAGAGTGGATGGAGGACGTGCAAAAGAACATGCCACGCGGCCAGGATAAGAGCTTCGGCGTTCAGTACGTCGTTTATCTACTCACCAAGCTAGTAGAGGGGCCGTAGTGTGGCCGGCGAAAAGAACCGGGTCGAGGTTCTTATTGAACTCCGCGACCAGCTCACCGGGGAACTCAAGAAAGTCAATCGCGCTCTTGGCAAGACCGACGATGCTCAGGGCAAAGTCGCCAAGGGTGCGAAGCAAAACAGCAAGTCATTCAATGCTCTAAAGGGCGCAACCGCACAACTCGGCAAGGCGCTGGCCGGGCTGGCCGCGGCCTATCTCGGTGTCCAGACCGCACAGTTAGCGGCGCAGAAAACGCTAGAGTTTTACAAGAGCGTTCTTGAAGCCGGATTCAACTTTGAAAAGTGGGAAGTCGCCTTTGCCAAGATGCTCGGCGGCGCAGAGGCGGCTGAGGAACAGCTACGATTCCTCACCGAGTTCGCCGCTAAGACTCCGTTTCAGCTACCGGAAATCATTGAAGCCAGCAAGCTGCTAGAAGCCCTCAATCTAGACACCAAGACCTACCTGGCTACGCTTGGTGACGTATCCGCTTTCCTAGACCGTGACATTAGGGACGCCGTGCTCGCCGTCGGCAACGCCGCCCGCGGAGAGTTTGAAAGCCTCAAGACGTTTGGTGTCGATATTGGAATCATCTTTGAGCGCGCCGGAATTGACATCACCTCGAGCCAGCGGCGCACCGCTGAGGACAGCAAGAAGATCGTCGCCGCTCTCATGGACTTTTGGCAAGAGCGTTTCGGCGGCGGTATGGTCGAACTTAGCAAAACCGCATCGGGGCAGATCAGTAACATAGAAGACGCTTGGTGGAACTTCAAGCTGGCCGTGGCGCAGAGCGGCGTGCAAAATGAAATCAAAGAGCAGCTAACCGACGCACTAAACACTATTGAGCGAATGAATGAGGACGGTACGCTCAAAGAGATAGCGCAAGACCTATCCGACATTGCGACCGAAATGGTACGGCTGGCCCGCGTCGGCGTTGAGGCTACCGCAAGCCTAACCGGGTTGGCTGACGAGGGCGGCAAGGCGTTCCGGGGCTACCTAGTTAATCTGCGGGGCTTTCGGGGTACGCTTGAAGATATTACGGGCGGCAATCTATTCACTAAGCTCGAAGGGATTAACGTATTACTTTCTACCTTTAGCGGATTCGAGCAACTAAAGCTGCGTGGCCTAGAGGAAACGGCCGAGGAACTTGGGCTGACGCTTGAGCAATTCACCGAGCTAGACGAGGCTAGTCGAGACGCTATTGCACAACGAATCAAAGATCGCAAGGCAGAGATAGAAGCAATCGAAAACGCCGCTGCGGCCATGAAAACACTGAAAGAGGAAGAACTAGAGCGTACCGGTATTGCCATACCGTTTAAAGGGCGGGCAACTCGAGGCGGTGCCGCGGCCGTAGCGTCCGGCCTGGCTAGAGAGATAGCCGGGCTACCGCCGATTGTGCGGCCCGCAGAACTCCCACCTACAACCGAGAACGTAGAGAACGCCAAGAAGTACACCGGCCAGATCAAGCAAGCCGACAATCAGGTTAGGGAATTGATGAGCCGCTTTGCCTTGGGGCCGACGTTCGCGGAAATGCTGCCGTCGGCCGCTCTGTTTCGTGAGCAAGTGGACCGCACGGGTATAGCCTGGGAGGAATTGGCGGGCGGCATTATTCAAACCAAAAAAGCATTGACTGATTTGCGGGCACTTGCTGGAGATGGTTTAGTTAAGATTGAGGAAACAACCGATAACATAACCGTGCAAGCGGCAGAGCTAGCATTCCTGGCCGAACGCTTTGGTCTCGGACCGACCATAAACGAGCTGACCGAGAGCACGAGTTCGTACACTCAGGGGATGGACTTTGCACAGCAATCGGTACGCAACCTGGGCACGACGATGTTCGACGCTATCACCAGCGGGATCAAGGGCTTTGGTGACTTGAGCGATAGCGTAGCGAGTTTCGTAGTCGATCTCGGCAAGGCAATTATTAAGATGGTCATATTTAACATTCTGCTCAAGGGTATCGGCGGCCCATTCGGTGCTCTATTCAAGGGCGGCGGGTCGGTCAGTCCATTCCCTGCTACGTCTCTGGCGGCGGGCGGGCATGTCGCCGGCGGCCAATTCGGCTTTTCCATTGCTGGCAGCGGTGGACCGGACAGAGTGCCCGCCCTATTGAGTGCCGGTGAGGTCGTGCTGCCGACCATCGGCGGCTTGAAACCGGCCGACGTTGTAAGCGAACTGGCCACGCTTGGCAAGACCATTCGCCAGGCGATAGCGGGCGGGGCGTCGGGGGGGACAACCGTAATCGTCCA
>JBDGYV010000129.1:0-2650 GCA_039588915.1 Gemmatimonadota bacterium | reverse complement strand
CCACGATCTCGTCCCGCGTCTGGGTATAGGTGGTGGACCCGCACTCGATATCGATCGTCCGGTTGGCCACCTGGAAGATTCGGGTTTCGGGCGTGACCTCTTTCAGCTCCAGGGTGATCTTCTCCGCCAGTTCGCGTTCGAGGCGCTGATGGATCTCCTTAATGAGATCGACGGAGAATCCCACCCACTCCTTCTTCGCATTAACATATGCAAAGGGAATTGACGCAGTCCGTGTCCCCGCGGTCAGTGTTCTCGTCCTGCTGATCTTCTCGAGAACCGTTTCGGCGCCGGCGTTGCTCACCGGCAGGGCCAGCAAGCCGAGAGCGACCAGGATGAAGCTGTCCCACATGCCGATGGCTTTCTTTCTCATAGGCGATTTTCCTCTTGTCAACGGACCACAGTCTCTCCCAAGAAAGAGCCAGGTCCTTTTCTCCCGCTGAAGGGAACAGGGCCGTGTTACATCCAGCCCTTTTCCTTGTAGTACCGGATGGCGCCCGGGTGCAGCGGGGCGGAGAGCGCCTGCAGCATGTCTTGGGGTTGGAGGGTCGCAAAAGCGGGGTGCATCGTGCGGAAACGATCGAGGTTGTCGAAGACAGTCTTGACGACGTTGTAGACCACCTTTTCGGATACCTTTTCGCTGGTGACGAGGGTCGCCTTCAGGGCGTAGGTGGGTACATCCTTATCCACGCCCTCGTAGACCCCGCCGGGTATGGCCGTATGCACGCAATAAGGGTGGGCGGTCACCAATTTCTTGATTTCGGGCGCATTAATGGGAATCATCCGGATCTTGGTGCGTTTGGCAAGTTCCACGCCACCCGGCCAAGGGTTTCCCACGGTGAAGAAGAAGGCGTCGATCTTCCCTCTCCTGAGAGCCCGTACGGCCTCATGCGCCTCCAACTCTCGGTCGGAGATATCGCTCCAGTCCATCCCGTAGACCCTGAGGACATCCACGGCGTTTTCCCGGGTGCCCGAGCCTGGATTGCCCATGTTCACCCGCTTGCCCCGAAGGTCGCTCACCGAGGTGATGCCGGCATCGGCGCGTGTCACCAGCATGACGGTTTCAGGATGGATGCTGAACACGCTCCGGAGTCCCTTGTACGGCTTGTCCTTCCAATTCTTTTCGCCATTATACGCAAACCAGTTGAGGTCGGACTGTATGATGGCGAAGTCGAGCCAGCCTCGCTTCATGGCTCTGATGTTGAGGACGGAGCCTTGGGCCGGTTGGCCCTTGCAGGTATACCCGTGACTGCCGAGCTTCTCGTTGACGAGTTTACAGACATCCAAGGCCACTTGATAGTAGATGCCGGCCTGGGATCCTCCCGCAATCACAATGGGCTCCTTGGCCGCCTGGGCGGTTGTGCTTGCGGTCCCCAGAGTGACCGAGACCACTAGGGCTGGCGCGATCAGCATTTTCTTCATCGTATGTCTCTCATTCGGTGTATTCTTCGTGTAAGCTTCTTGGGGCTCTCGGGACTGCTTTCCCACCTGTGTATCATACACGATGAAGCGTCGGGCACCACCCTGATTTCTCTGTCCGGGAAAATGCTATTCCCGGCATCGGGGAACCCCTGATATCATCATAGCTGCCCATTATCCACGGGCATGTACAGCAGGGGCGCGTTCGTCCACTTCGACACAATGCGGCAATCGCTGATGGGCAGAATCTGGCCGCCCCCTGGTAGAATAAGATTGGTCTCTCTGTTATAGTGGCTAGCCCTAGTGCATCCTCACAGAAAGCCAGGAGCGGAGCGACCACTCCATGATTGTTGAGGCGTCCTCTGTTTCGAAACGCTTTGGCCTCAGGTTGGCGGTGGATGACCTGAGCCTCAAGGTTCCTTCCGGCGTGTGCTTTGGCCTTTTGGGTCCGAACGGCGCCGGGAAAACCACCACGCTGCGCATGATTTACGGTGTCACGCGGCCGAGCAGCGGCACGATCCGCGTTTTCGGGATCGATATCGCTCGCGATCCGCGCACGGTGCGATCCCGGCTAGGAGTTACCCTGCAGCAGAACGTCCTCATCGAAGCCCTGTCGCCCGAAGAAAACCTGCGCGTGTTCGGTCGTTACCACCTGCTTCGCGAGCCCGAATTGTCACGCCGTATTGGCGAGCTCATTGCCTTTCTCGAGCTGAGCTCGCATGCCAAGGTACCCGTAAAGCACCTGTCTGGTGGCTTCCAGCGGCGTCTCGCTATTGCACTCTCTATGATGAATCGCCCGGACCTGCTGATTCTCGACGAGCCGACAACCGGACTCGACCCGGCAGTGCGCCTGGCCTTGTGGTCCCGCATCCGCGATCTCCAGGCAGGGGGGACCACCGTGTTGCTCACGACCCACTACATGGACGAGGCTCAGCGGCTCTGCGACCACGTCGCCATCATCTCGGGGGGGAAGGTCATCGATGAGGGGAGACCCAGCGACCTCATCGTAAACCATCTCGCACGGGAGACCGTCGAGTTCGACTGCGCTCTTGAGGAAGAATCAGCCCTGCTGAACGGCGTGAGTTTTCCATCCCATCGGCTGCGCGTTGGTCGGCGTCTCATGATCTATCTGGACGACTCCACCCCGCTCATTACCCATGTCCGCCATTACGACCAGGGAGACCGCCGCGCACTCGTTGTCCGGCCCACGAACCTCGAGGACGTATTTCTTGCG
>JBDGYV010000128.1:0-2700 GCA_039588915.1 Gemmatimonadota bacterium | reverse complement strand
CGGGAAGAGGCTGACGCCTGCCACTTCTTCTGCCTCGAAACCTCGTATCAAGGAATCGCCGAATAGCGCGGGGCACCTCAATCAGGCGACGTGTCTTGCGTCAGCCAGAGGACCGCAAAGTCTCCGGTCGATCCGCTGGAGCCACCGAGAGTACCCGCAAGGACATAACCCCCACCACTGGACGTGGCGATCATGACCCCCCGATCGCTGCCGGATCTGTCGAGCATCGTCCGGCTTCGGATCGCGCCTTCGCGGTCACTCTCAAGAATGATTACGTCCCCCGGGGATGAAGGCATGGAGAATCCCACCGTGACGTACCCGCCGTCGGGTGCTCGCGCACTCATCATCGCACGCTCGCTTTCCGGCCCTCCATCGTGTTGCCACCATTTGAGGTCCCCGTCGGAGTCGATCCGAAGAAGGTAGACGTCGGTGCCACCGTTGGAGCGCGTACCGCCGTAACCCGTCACCAAGACGTCTCCGCCATCGAGTGCCAAAACGCCGTGGCCGACGTCGTCCGGCTCCTCCCCGTAGGTGCGCGTCCAGACCACGTTCCCGTCTCCATCGACGCGGACGGCGTACACGTCGCGGGCCGCTCGGGGGTCTGCGCCCGTGGTCCCGGTGACCACAAACGCGCCGTCCTCGGTTCTCGCGATGTGGTACACTCGTTGATCTCCGGGCGCATCGACCTTGAGGGTCCAGCGCGTCTCGCCGTCGTCGGTGACTCGAATGACATACGCGTCTCGGTCCCTCCGTCCGGGTTCTTCCGCCTCGGCCGCGATCACGAGGTCTCCATTCTCGGCAAGCGTGGCCGACCAGGCACGTTCGCGCCCCGCTTCTCCGAACATCCGCTCCCAAATAGGAGCACCCGACGCGTCGACTCGCAACACCACTACGTCTTCGCGGCCTGCGACCGGCGCCTCTACATAGCCCACAATCAGGAAACCACCGTCTCGTGTTTCGACCACATCCCAGCCGAACTCCTCACGCTCCCCACCGTAGGAGCGCGTCCACAGTGTATCTCCCGCGGCGTCGAAGCGGATGAAGAAGACATCGGTTCCCGTTTCGCGGTTGTCGTCAGCGTAACCTACCGCCGCGAATCCACCGTCTCGTAGCTCGATGATCGCATTTGCCACACCCAAGCCGGCGGTCTGAAACACGAACTCGCGACTGACGGACAACGGACCCTGAGAGCGAGCTGCAGGCGCAGATAGGAACACGGCGAGAAGCGCGCACACGCAGTCGAACGTCCGCGAGGAGCCCCTACTCAACAATCCGCGATTGTTCAGTTTGCTGCCGGTTATGAGGGTTCTCCTAATTGGAATGGTGATGACTCCATCTGACGAACATTTGCAAGCATCCGTTTATACGGACGGAACGCCTGTGCAGCTCGTTCATTCAGCGCTCCAAGGGTGGCCGAAAACAAAGCCCCGCCGTGACGGGGCTTCCTCATGGTGGGCGTCGACCGTGAGCATACTCCGCCCTGTTTGTCGTAGTTTCCTCGCGAGCAGTTGTCTGTCGGCACCGCAGGCGCGGACGACGCTTCCGTCGAGACTGGGTCACTCGCGCTAGGAGGACTCTCGACTTGTAGCGTCGCCGCGCCTTTGGCAAAGAAGCCCCGCCGCGAACGAGAACTTCTCTAGTCGATCCGCTGGATCGTGATTCGCGCTACAGGTTCCGTCCACCCGTGCTGCGCGGGATCCAGGTCCGCCCCTCCTTGGATTCCAGCGTGGGGGGCGATTGCGTCAGAGGTTGGCGTCCGCGCGGCGCCACCGCTTGGGCCGCTTACCGGACCGATCCCGAAGCAGGGAGGCACAATGCTCCCTGCGTCCTCATCATTCAGCTCGGTGCCCGCATCGTAGGCCATCGCGTAATAAGTCGCCGGGTTGAACCCTCCGGGCAGCCTGACTCCTTCCAGGCCGGTAAACCCGTCATTGGTGCAGATAAGCATCGCGGCGAACGAGAACTGATTCGCTTCGGCGCGCGCCGTTATGCGGACGGTTAGGGTATTTGCACCTGGCCCCCCGACATGATGGATCGGCGCACCGCTCGTCTGGACGTCGAAGATCCCGGGCTGTCCAGTGACCTCCGTCGCGGCCGTCGATGGATCACCGTTCTCCGCTATAAGACGGATCCCTTCTGAGGCCGTCGACCCCACAGCGAAGAGGCTCTGCTGCTTGACGTGTGTCAAGAACACGCCGGGTGACAACGGCTGCCCCGTTGTAAGGTTGGTGACCGAAATGTCGTAGGTGTGTGTCGCCGCATCATTGGCGTTGTCCGCGCCATGATTTGCTGTGAGCAGCGTGGCCGGTTCGGTGATCTGCGATCCTTCGTTACATCCCATCGCTACGAATGCACTCGACATCATGAGGAAAGCCAAAAACGTTGTCTTGCTCGAACGGGTGTGCATGTTGCCTCCTTTTGACGAAATGGTTGCTTCGACAAAAGGAAGCTCGACATTCGCTTGGTAGCTGAAAAGGGGAAATAGGCTGTGTGAGAGGAACCTAACGCTACTCTAATTCTACTGCGGGCAACCATAAGGTGAACTCGCTCCCGCGACCCACCTCGCTCTCGACCTCAATTCGCCCTTCCTGAAGCCTCGCCAACAACTGTGCGATGGTTAGGCCCAGACCTGTGCCACCATGGGCTCTGCTTCGGGAGTGCTCCACTCTGTGGAAGCGATCGAAGATGCGATCCAGGTGC
>JBDGYV010000127.1:0-3129 GCA_039588915.1 Gemmatimonadota bacterium | reverse complement strand
CAACGAGCGCAGTTCATGGGCCGGATCTGAGAATGGTGACACGCGTTGCACGTCTCTCGTGAGTCGACCGTCGTGCCCCCATGTTCATCCAGGGACGTGTGGCAATCGGCGCAACCCAGCCCCGCAGTAGTGACGTGGGGCCGGTGCTCGAACCGCACGCCCTGGAACTCCACCTGCAGGTCCTCCGCGCCCAGATGGCAGCGTAGACAGACATTCTTCTTGACCCGTGTACCGAGGTTGACGTCGTCGACCGAGTACGGGAGCCCACCGGACTCGATCGCCTCGCGCACCAACTCGATGGCCCCTGAAAGCAACTCGTCGGCGTAGGTGATGTTGTGCGCTCCCTTGCCGACGCGAACGAACTCGACGTTGTCGCTGCGTAGGTGATGTTGTGCGCTCCCTTGCCGACGCGAACGAACTCGACGTTGTCGCTCGCCAGGGTGATCAGGCTGTCGACGGTGGCGCGGGTTTGAACGGGAACCGACCCGATCCGGCTCCGAGCACCGGCGACGGCCTCACCGACGCGACGAACCCTCTGTTCCATCTCCCGTTGCCAAGATGGGAGGATGTTGGCGTAGCGGATGCCGTGGCACGACAAACACGCCGCCTCGCCGGCTCGCTGTACCTGATCGTGACCCTCTGTCTCGCTCGGAAGACCATGGCACCCACGACAGGAGACGCGTGCCAGGTACATGAAGCTCGGCATGCTCTCGGTCGCGTGCCCACCCGTGCCCGCGTACATCCGCCGTTGCAGATCGTGAACGCCTTGATGGCAGCTCGCGCAGTCAAGCTCGAACGTCGATGCGAGCGAGGTGACTCGATGTTCGATCGGCGTGTGGCACTGGGCACACTCGATGTTGTGATCGGCGAGATGGACCCTGTGCACCAGGTCGATGTTGTCGTATTGATCGATCCTCTCGGGCTCGTTGTGGCAGGTAAAGCAGCGGGTCTGACTGGCTCCGCCCGAACCGCTGGTCACCTCTTCATGACAGCCAATGCACGAAGTGAGCTCGTCGACATACCGTGGGTGGTCGACCACAAAGCCGACGTCGGAAACCAACCGCGGGGGATCGAGGTGGCAGCCGGTGCATCCCGCCAGCGGCTCGCCCACCGGTCGATCCTTGAAGTGACAGAGGAAACAGGTGTCCGCTGTAACCGCGACATGATCGCCCTGAACGATTTGGGAGTGGCAAGCCGTGCATCGGAGCTGCTTGCCACGACGCAATTCCCCTAGGTGTTGTGCGTGGTCAAAGCGTATACCTCGATAATCGACTTCCGATTCGAGCCTTCGCTCGAGGTGACACCCCGAGCGAAGACACGAAGCGTCCTCGATCTCGGCCCAGGGCTTCATGCCATACGTGCCGGTGACGTATTTCACGACCTGATTGGCGGCCTGGAATTTCCCCATCGCTTCGGCTTTGACACCCGGCGCGTAGTGACACTCGATGCACGCCACCTCGTTGTGAGAGGAAGTGGCCCACGACTCGTAGTATGGCTCCATGACATGGCAGTTGAGACAAAAGCTCGGTTGGGCACTGTATTCGATAAACCCGACTGCTCCAACGGCGATGACGATTACCGCCAGAATAGAGACCTGAATAGCTATCCTAAGAGGCCGTGAGAAACGCGCGAGTAGGTCGTGAAGAGCCCGCATGACCTGCTACTCCTTCAAGCCGCGGAGCTTGAACCAGCCCAACACGATCGCCGACAGCGTGAGGAACCACACCGGCACCAACAACAGCTTGTGCTCCCATCGCTGCTCCGCACTGACCTCCGCCGTCGTCCGAATGTCCCGTGAGATCGACCCCACCCGTCGGCTCAGGTCTTCGAGCTGCTCTAGATCGAGGCTGTGTTGGAGCTCGGCGATTTGTAGATAGTCGGTGAGCGCGGTCTGATACCGGAACCGGAGATCGCTCACCTGCCAACCGGCGACCACCAGCTCCTCGATCGCCTCGTCCGCGGCCAGCAAGTCGTTCTCGGCGCCGACGATCAACTCTTCGGCCTGTATGCCCAACCGTGCCGCGCGGCTGTCGGCATCGTGACATTCAGTACATGTCTCGGCGATGGCGTCTGGCGGTACGCGCTCGGTCTGGTGATTGCTGTGGCACGCCGTGCACCCGGGCAGGGCGCCGGCTTGGGCCGCTGCGCCGTGAGGACCATCATCAAACGCGCGCCGCACGAGCACATGGCACTGGCCACAGACGTTTGCGATCTCGGTCACCTGTGGCGGCAGCGCGGCGTGAGACCCGTGACAACCCACACAGCTCGGCGCCGCGAAGTTCTGTCCTTCAAATAGCCCCACACCATGTGCGCTCTCCCGGTACAGCTCAAACTGATCGGTCGACAGGCCATACTTCGCCATCAGGGTCTCGTCCTGATGGCAACTAGCACACGTGCCAGGGATGTTGGCGGGGTGAACCCGGCTCCGAGCGTTGTCCGGAGTGAGGATCGTGTGCGCGTCGTGGCAGTCGGTGCAAGTGGGCGCGTCGGCGTTGCGCTCTCCGAGCAGCAGCTGTCCGTGTCGACTCGTGCGGAACTCGGCGACTTGCCCTACATGGAGGCCGTACTGCCGCATCCGGTCGGGATCGGAGTGACACGAACCGCACAGCTCGACGGTGGCGAGCTTGTCCGGTGTGCCAATGTACATGCCAATATGAGCAGCGGGGGTCTCCAAACCCGCTGGGTCACCACCATGGCAATCGTGACATCTGATGCCGCGCTCGGAGTGAATGCCTTCGATGAACGCTCTGCGCTTGTCGGCATGACAGAGGACACATCCGTAGACGGAATCGGCCACCGCCACCTGTGGCGGAGCGTCTTGGACGGTGATCGACAAAGCCCCACGCGACTCACCGAACACGGCCACCGTCGCCACTGCGACCGCGATCCAGCAGCGCTTCATTCAGCCCCCGATTCCGCTGGCTCGACGGTCTCGGTTGGGGGTGGGGCCCCGACGTCAGGGCCGGAGAACCGCAGTTGATGTCCCACCAACCAGAGGATCGCGAACCCGACAAAGAACACGACACCGAGCGCCGTTACCAGCCGGTGGCGCCGTTCCGGGTGCCGATCGAAGAGCGGGATGAGCGCCATGCTCAACCCCAACAGCGTGAAGACAGTGAAGCCCCAAGG
>JBDGYV010000126.1:0-4006 GCA_039588915.1 Gemmatimonadota bacterium | reverse complement strand
GATTCACGCGTGGGCAGCCAACCTGATGATCTTCACGGTGTTCGTCCATCTTTTCAGCGTGCTGTTGCTGAAAGCCTACCGTCCGCCGCGTGAGATCACATGGATCTCGGGGGTCTTTCTGCTCGGCCTCTCGATCACGTTCGGATTTACCGGCTACCTGTTGCCGTGGAACGAGCTGGCGTATTTCGCTACCCGTGTCGGGACCGAGATCATCGGCGTGGTGCCGCTCGTCGGGTCGTTCATGTTGGAGCTGCTTCGCGGAGGCCCGGATGTCTCCGGAGCCACTCTGACGAGGTTCTACGCCATCCACGTCGCACTGCTTCCGGCCGCCGCCGCTCTCTTCCTCGGACTCCACTTGTTCCTGGTCCAGAAGCATGGCATGAGCATTCCCGGCGGTGCCGAGGTGAACGACCCGCCTCGGAGGTCGATGCCTTTCTTTCCCAATTTTTTGCTGCGCGATTTGATCGGCTGGCTGTCGGCGTTTGCCATTCTCGCGGCGATGGCGGCTTTCTTTCCGGCCGAGCTCGGGGTGAAGGCCGACCCGTTCCAGCCGGCCCCGGTTGGTATCAAGCCTGAGTGGTACTTCATGTTCATGTTCCAGTCCCTCAAGTACCTCCCAGCGCATATTCTGTTTTTGGAGGGCGAAGCGGTTGGAGTGTTCGCCTTCGGCATCGCGGGAGTGTTGTTGCTGCTCGTCCCGTTTCTCGATCGACGTGAGATTCGTGGCGAGCGAGAGCGATTGTTTGTCTGGCTCGGTATCGCCGCGATCGTGTACATCATCGTGCTGACGATCCTCGGCTACACCGCCAGCCCGACTCAATAGCTTCTGCGAGGAGACGGAGTCCGATCGCTAGCGTTGATCCGCGAGAGTTGTTAAAGCGACCGTTCGATCCCGATGAGTGCGAGCGGATCCGCGAGCTGTGGAAGGTGCACTCGATCGCCGAGGATAATCGCGACCTTGACGGATTGATGGCGACGCTTACGCCGAACTGTGTGTACGAGGTCGTGCCGACCGGTCACCGCTGGAAGGGTCACGCCGGGGCGCGCGACTTCTACACCCAGCTTCTCGGCGCCTTCCCGGACATCGACTTTGCGCTGACGAATATCGTGATCGGCCCACAAGGTGTCTGTGAGGAGGCCCGACTAACGGGAACCCACGCCGGCGACTGGCTTGATTTTCAGGCCACCGATCGGGACGTCGACTTTACGGTCATCATCTTCTTTCCATGGGATCCCGAGCGACGATTATCATCCTCATCGTTATTGCGGTCATGATCGGTGCGGTTGTCCTTTTCGTGACCGAACGGCTGCGGGTCGACGTGGTAGCGTTGCTGGTGCTGCTCGCCCTGGCCCTGTTGGGTGTGATCACCCATCGGCAAGCACTTCAGGGGTTCTCCAACGAAGCGGTGGTCACGATCGCCTCGGTGCTGGTTCTGTCGGGTGGTCTCATCCGCACCGGTGTCGGCAACATCCTCGGTCGGCGCATGCTTCGTTTGGCGGGTCATCAGGAAACCCGCCTGCTGGCCGTGATAATGCTCGCGGTCGGATTGATGTCGGGCATCATGAACAACATCGCCGTGGGCGCATTGATGCTGCCGGCGGTTCTCGAGATCGCCCGGCGAACGGATCGTTCGCCATCGTTGTTCCTGATGCCGCTCGCGTTCGGATCGCTGCTTGGCGGTCTCACGACGTTGATCGGAACGAGCCCAAACATCTTGATCAGCAGTGCATTGGCCGATTCCGGACTGCGTCCGTTTTCATTCTTCGATTTCACACCGGTGGGGTTGATCGCCCTGATCGTGGGTACGGTTTACATGGTCATCGTAGGTCGCCGGTTGTTGCCGGCTCGCGACCGGACGAGCAGTGCCAAACAGTTGGACCAAGCGTACCAACTACCAAACGTGTTGTTCACGCTCACGCTGCAACCGGGATCAGCGTTGGCGGGCAAAACGCTGAGGGACGTCCGCTTCCGTCCCGCGCTGGGAATCACTGTCATGGCGATCATCCGGAACGGGGAGACGTTGCTCGCGCCGGGCGCTCGAACGGAGCTTCGTGCCGGCGACAAGCTCGTCGTGCAGGGAACCCCGGGGCGACTGAGCGCCCTCCAGAGTTGGCGCCAGCTGCAGCTCGAGGAGGAGTGGCACGTCGAGCAAGATCTCGTCACGGCGCTGAAGTTCGCCGACCTCACGATAGCCGATGGGTCAAAGCTGATCGGTCAGACGCTCGAAGACGTCGACTTCCGCGGATGGACTGGGGTGCTTGTCGTGGCGATTACGCGCGACGGACGGTTTCGTCGGACTCGTCTGCGACGGTTCGCGCTCGAAAGTGGCGATCGTTTGCTCATCGTTGGGGTTCCAGAGCGTGTCGAGGCGCTCATAGGCAGCGACGATTTTACGAATTCGCGCACGCTAACGGCCGACGAGGTGGCGCGGATCTATGCGCTTCGACGCCGGTTTTTGGCGATCCGTATCCCCGAAGGATCCCGCCTGGCTGGGATGTCGCTGACCGAAACTCGATTGCGCGATGCCTTTGGATTGTCGGTCGTCGGGATTCTGCGTGACACCGAAACTCGCCTCTTGCCCGAACCGATAGAGACTCTGCGGGCCGGCGATCTGTGCCTCGTTGAGGGCCGGCAAAGCGATTTCGAGAACCTTGAAGCGATGCAGCAACTCGAGATCGACGAACAGGGCCCGCCGACGATCGGCACCCTCGAATCAGATGACGTGGGTCTGGCCGAAGTCGCGCTGGCGCCACGCACTCGCTTGAGCGGCAAGACACTGCGTGAGATCGATTTTCACGAGAAGTACGGGCTGACGGTCGTGGAGATTTGGCGCGAGGCGCAATCGTTCACGACCAAGCTGCGCAACATGGAGCTAAAGTTCGGTGATGCGCTGCTCGTCTACGGGCCGCGCGAAAAGCTCAGCTTGCTCGCTAAGGAGCCGGATTTCCTGGTGCTGACCGAGGTACCTGGAGAGCCGTTGCGCGAAGATCGGGCGCCGGTGGCGGCGGCGATTATGACGGTGGTCGTCGCGTCGGTCGTTCTCGGGATCTTGCCGATCTACATCGCTGCTCTTGCCGGGGC
Source organism: Gemmatimonadota bacterium (assembly GCA_039588915.1). GTDB lineage: Bacteria > Gemmatimonadota > Gemmatimonadetes > JACCXV01 > JAHWKZ01 > CAMYLR01. The sequence goes on along the minus strand of JBDGYV010000126.1, from coordinate 924 downwards.
GACGGCGATGGTCGTGACCGGTTGTCTAACCACTGGGGAGGCGTACTCATCCATAGAGTGGAAGGCGGTCGTGCTGATCGCTGGGATGCTGAGCCTGGGGGTCGCGATGCAGGAAACAGGTGCAGCCCAGATGATCGCGAGCAGCGTGCTGGGCTCGGTTGCGACGTTTGGACCCCGCGCGTTGATCGCCGGCCTGTTCGTCATCACCGCTCTCGCCGCCCAGATCATGCCGACCGCGGTGGTGGCGGTGCTGATGTCACAGATCGCGCTCAGCAGCGCAGGTGATCTGGGGCTCTCCCCGCACGCCCTGCTGATGGTGGTGGCGATCGGCAGCTCGGCGGCTTTTATGAGCCCCGTGGGCCACCCCGTGAACCTGCTGGTGATGGGCGTCGGGGGGTACCGGTTCACCGACTACACCAAGGTCGGCTTGCCGCTGGTCGTGCTGCTATTGCTGATCGTTGTCTTCATCCTGCCGCTGATCTGGCCGCTGAGCGGCTAGGGCAGCACCGGGCCCACGCGGCCCCCTTGACAGGCACCGAAAAAAGACCGAAAATAGGGCTCCCATGATCGGGACGATCGAGGCCGCCCCGCCTCAAAGCCGCGGTATAGCACACCTGGCACGCACCGGGACGACCCTGCACGCCAAGCGGCAGGTCGACTACCGGACGCTCCCATCGAAGAGCGTCCTCAACCGGTGCGACTCCCCCCGAGTCCACTTTCGGTGGACGATTAACCCCTACCGCGGGTGCGAGATCGGCTGCAAGTACTGCTACGCTCGGTACACCCATGAGTTCATGGATCTGACGCCGGTGACGTTCGAAGAGCAGATCTTCGCTAAGGACAAAGTCAGCGAGCTGTTGCGACGTGAGCTCCATCAGGTAAAGCCGAGCGAGTCGATCGCGATCGGTACGGCCACCGACCCCT
>JBDGYV010000125.1:0-3026 GCA_039588915.1 Gemmatimonadota bacterium | reverse complement strand
GTTGCGAGGGGATTTCCCCACGGTTGGAGCCCGATCTTCGTGACGGCCCGCCGTTCTGGATCTTCTCCTGGAGCTTGATGATCGCGTAGCGTTTCGGAATAGAATAAATATCGAAGGTAGTTGGCGAGGCTTCAGGATGGGCGAATTGAGGTCGAGAGGGAGGTGGTTCGCGGGAGCGAGTTGCCCGGAGTAGAATTAGAGTAGCGTTAGGTTCCTCTCATACAGCCCATTTCCCCTTTTCAGAAGGTGCGGCGACGCTGCAAGTCGAGAGCCCTCCTGCGCGGAGTGACCCAGTCTCGACAGAGGCGTCGTCCGCGCCCGCGGCATTGGCGCATCGTTCCACCCACCCCCGCGTTTCGCTGTGGGGGACCTGATGTTTTTTGCTCGCGCGTGTGAAGGTAAAAAAACGTAAGGATGCGAGGCTGAGCTCTACTCACGCCACGATCCGTCTGAACAAGCCGACCTGCGGACGCCCCACAACCTGTGGGTCCGGCTCGACGTTGCGTTTTAAGCGCACCATCAGTCGGGACTACCAAAGTCCCGACTGTGTCCGCGGCTGTCACACCTGAGCGCAACTCACCAGTTCTTTACAACCAGGAAAACCATCGCGTAGTCAACGGGTTACGGTTCTACCGACAAGTCGAAAACCGCGAGGCCCAACACTTGCTTTCCCCCTTTTCAGAGGACAGTAAGAACCCCGTCCGCCAGTACAGACATCTCGCCAGCAAAGGGGGATATAACGATGAACTCACGACGGTTACTTCCGTGGCCGATGGGGATTCTGGCTGTGTATGAAACGAGCAACCAGGGAGGGCGAGAACGGAGGAGTGAGAACTGCCACCGAGCTCGCAACATCCGGTCCATGACGCGGAGGTGAAAAAATGCGCCGGGTTTCAGCAACTCTTGTTTCCTTTACGCTCCTTCTCGTTGCGACTGGAGCACAAACGCATGCGCAAGAGATTTCCCTCCGGAAGGGAGATCTTATCACGCTGAAGGTTCCCGTCGAACTCTTCAATAACGAGGGGATAGGCTGGACTCTGGATGCGATATACACGACCCGAGTTGAACCAACGGACGATGAGATTGTAGTCCAAGGAATAAAGGAGTGGCTGGCTGCGGGTGAACCCTCGATGTTGGCTCTCAAGTTTGAGAAACTCGAACAAAACGATGATCATCTCGCAGTTGAGTTTCAGAATGCCAATCGGCTTGACCAGGAGAAGATCGCAGTCAACCTCTTATTTCCCCTTGGAACGAATGTTTCGCAGTATCTACCAGAACTAATTATTCCTGGGGGCCCCCGAAGCTTCGAAGCCCACGCTTTCCTCCGAAACCTCGCTTCCGGAGACGGAGAAGAAACAGCCGCAAAGTCCACCATTGATGTGCTGCAACCACCTCAATCGATAGAGGGGTTTTCAGACATCCCCTGGGGGAGTCCATTGACGGTTGTCGAAGAAAAACTTGGTAAGCCCGAAGAGAGCATGGAGATCGGGAACGGGGCCATAGCTGTCGGCTACAAGGAAACGATTCTCCATGAAGATGTGCACACGATTCTCGTTTTATCTCAGAAGAGCGGACTGATGAAGGGGATGTACAGCATAGGTTTTGGGCGGGGTAATGACTGTGTGAGTGTCTACGAGAAATTCAGAGACGCGGTCGCGAGAGCTTACCCGAACCTAACACAGAGGGAGAACAGACCTAATTCCACGGTGTCACTGGGCTTCTGCGATGCGGTACGAATCGGAGAGGCATTCCGGTACACGATTTGGGAGGATGAGGGTAATGACGCTTACTCGGTTGGAGTGACACTTCTACCCGGGGAAGATAGGGTCAGGGTGAGATACGAAAGCCCGATGTTCTTGCGCTGGCAGAAGGATTGGGAACAAGAGGAGATTCGTAGTGACAAAGTGATCCCAAAGGACACGATGCAGCAGGCTCGTGGGCCTGGGTGGAGTTGAGCCACCGACCTCGACCGGGATCGACTGCCCACCGAATCGGGAATAATTGTGAGAGCAACCACCGTCTGCCGAGTAAAGGAGATCATCTACACGTTCGGCAGGCTCACCTACATCCTCACGGACAAGGAGGCGGCCGGATCGAAAACGGCGGCGGAACCGACTGCCGGGGAACGCATCGGCTAGACCAGGTTACTGCGACCCCGGAACCGACGGGACCGCCGCCGTTTTCGTCGTCCGTCTTTCTGACGTTTTCTTACCTTCACGCGCGCGAGACAAAACATCAAGTCCCCCCTGCGGAAACGCGGGGGTGGGTGGAACGATCCCATGACAGGCGGTGGCCTGGTGACCGGCACTCTCGGGCCGATCGACCACCAGATCATGGTAGCCCCTTCTATGTCACGGGGGGCGAACCCCAAAGCCCGTCGGTGTTGTCACCAAGCCGGACCCCTACGGGTACTACGTGCTCTCCAAACGGCGAGCGGGACCACTGTGGCTCTCCAGTTCAACTAGCGACAGGCAACGGAGGCAGCGATGATAAGAACTGACGTAAGACGACTGCTCGTTCTCCCCGCAGCTCTCGTGCTACTCGGTTCTATGGTGGGGTCGGTCTGCGAGGACGAGACGATCGTAGAGGTCGAACGACCGTTCTTCGACGACCCACCGGCCATGGCGGCCGGCTTCCTGGGCTACGATGAGGAAGTGGTGAAGCTGACCACTTGTGGCAATTGCCACGTGGGACAGCAGGCGGAGTGGGAAGAAACCGCCCACGCAGGGGCGTGGAACAACATGCAAAACAGCGGGATCGCCGTGGAGTCGTGCGAGGTCTGTCACTCCACGGGACCCAACGGCAATCTGACAGATACGGGCGGTTTCGTCGCGACGGGGGACGCGCGCTACCACGATGTCCAATGCGAAAGTTGCCACGGGCCCGGGGAAACGCACGTCAATTTTCCTGACGACACCGGTCCGCTGGCGTCGATCAAGGTGGGTACTGAGCTGACCAGTGGGTGCGGGGAGTGCCACCGGGCCAGCGGGGGTGCCCACAATCCGTTCGTGGAAGAGTGGTCCCAA
>JBDGYV010000124.1:0-2839 GCA_039588915.1 Gemmatimonadota bacterium | reverse complement strand
CCACCTGACAGCGACAGGCCTGACTCAACGATTATCTGGAATTCCCTCGTTGCCCGCAAATCAGAAGGACCTACGCAGTCCATTACTCGGTCCTTGCCGCCTATCCGAGGGAACATGCATTCTAGGGACACGAGTGTCTGTGGGGGAAGGTCCGTCATGGCGTAGGTGAGACCCCTACGCACGGTGTAACTAACCTGAAATAGGGACTTTAGGAACGGAGTTGTTTCGGTAGGAAGCGAGCGACATCATGTTGCGACAACAACGCCTGCCCGACGTGCAGGTAGTTGTTCGAGCTAACCGATTGTGATTGCGTGGTCTTGCTTCAGGTGTGCTAGTTCGGTGGGCGAGTTGACGCCGCATTTTTCGCAACTCCCCCTGAGGGAAACGCGGCGGTAGATGGAGCGGTCCTTCGAGACTTCGATCACACTACGAGGCACGTCGTCTCGACAACTACAGCTCAAAGCGCTGGTGTTGGAAGGCGAAGGCGTACTCCTCGAGTTCGGTGAGCACCGGCTCATAGATCTCGGACAACATGGGCATGTGAACTCCGCTGAGATCGATATTCCCTTCGAGGATCAGCCGGCTGGCGATTGCGGCGGGGAGGGAAACGGCGCGAGACATTGCGGAGTCCCCCTGGGGCACGCCCTCGACCCGCATCGTGGACAGGTGTCTCTCCCGACGACCGGGGAACTCCACCTCGATCTCGTCGTGGACGATGATCATGTCTATCTCGCCAGGCAAGTAGGACATTTTTTTGACCATGAGGTCGACGATGACATCCACATTGGTCCCCTTGGCCATGGGCAAGGGACGCTCGTCGAAGAGGCCGAGCCAACCCAGGCGCTCCATGGTGTCGGACTTGATGGATACGCCAAGAAAGGCGGCCACCTCCTCCCGGCCTCCACCTGGCTTGCCGATCGAAGACGCTGTGAACTCGCGATAGCTCAACCCGGCGAAGTCCCTTTCTTCCCTGGTGTCGAGAAGCTTGAGCGCAATGAGGCTCTTCATGGTGCTGCACCAGCCGACGAATCGCAGAAGACCGCGGAAGAGGGATGCCTTCTCATCGAGCCCGAAGTGGGGCAGATAACGCAGGCTGCTTCGGTTGGGGTAGGTCTCGAAGCTGCCCAGGCCCTCTATGTCGACCAGCCAGTGGTGGTCGAAGAGCTCGGCGGCCGGCACCTCGACGACCTCACCGTTCTTCAGATAGGCCGCCGCGGTCTGAGCTGCGAGCATGACACCACGTGGGCTCCAGGAAAACTTGTAGCCCATGGGATTGCGATTGCTCTCGAAGGAGGGGAGCCCGGCTCCGTAGGAGGTCAGCGACCGGACCCGGCCGCCCTTGCTCACGACTTCGTCAATCATCCGCTTGGCGCCCATATGATCAATGCCCGGGTCTTCGCCGATCTCGTTGAGAAGCAGGACGCCATTCTGCTTAGCTTGCTCGTCCAGGGCCTGCATCTCTGGGCTGACGTACGAGGTCGTCACCATGGGCTTTCCGTTGCGCAGACAGGCCTCGGCCACAGGGATGTGTAAAGACGGCGGGATCATACTGACGACGAGATCCGCCTCCCTCACGATCCCTTCCAGCGCTTCGAGATCGTCCGTAGTCCAGGCGAGAGCCCGGCCACTCGAACGCCCTGCGATGATGGCTTCCGCCTTGGCTACCGTGCGTGTTGCCATGAGCACGCGATAGCCGGCGCGGTCGATCAGATAATCGGCGAGGGGCTTACTGACCAGGCCCGCGCCGAGAATGGCGACTTGCTTCATCAGCACACCTCTGCGATTGAGATTCACCGATCCTGTAGTTGAACATGGTGGGCGACACTGGATTCGAACCAGTGACCTCCTGCATGTCAAGCAGGCTTGGGAGAGCTCAAATCCAGACGGTTTCCGTATTTCAAGAGGGAGATGCGGAAACCGTCCGCGATCTCCACCTCGTCATACGGACCGTTTACGCACTCATTCTGGTACAGCGTTCTGGTACAAGCATTACTTCCCCTGCTACCGCCTGCAAGAGATTGTCCCGCCTATCTGCCGAACGCTCCCCCCTCCGATACGGCAAAAAGCCGGAACTCAACTCGCACACTTACTAGCACACTCTGAAACACACAAAGGCGGTACAAGAAGAAGGGGCGGCCCCAAAGGACAGCCTAGCACGCTATTGCTCCTCAATCGTCAATTATGATCCCTCGCTCGGACAGACCCAGCAACGGTGTCACTCCTTGCTGCGGCACCAACACCGGTACTGTCCCACCGCCTTCTGGCGACGGCCTATTCTCAACAATGGTCCCCATGGCCGCCGCAAAGTCGTCCAGGGGCATGTACGGCCGGTTATCGACGATGACGATCCCCTTCGAGACGAGTTGGTCGCCGATGGCAAAGCTCATCGCCTCCGGGACTGCTGGTTGCTCTGCTGGCTGCTGAGGGCGGCGCATGACTCGAGCCGTCGGGCTTACCCGCTGGCCCTCCGCTTCGAGTGCGGGCCTGGTCTCAACGATGATAATCCCGGCGTGCTCGGGATTGAGCTTGAGGATGCCACCCTCGCTGGGCTGAACGGTATACCGATTCCGGCCCGCGTCGTACTTGACGGCGGACCCCAGCGCTGTGCCAATATCGGCCAGTGGGATGTAAGTGATCGTCAAGTTGTTCGGCGAGATCAGCCCTACTGGGATATTGTCGATGATGATGATGCCCTTTTCCTCCTGCGCCAGCGCATTCGTAACCAGGAGTAGCGCAAGCAGAATCAGGGTCGAAGTGAGCTTGGCGAAGCGTGCCGTGTGTTTCATGGTTCCAAACCTTCTGTTCGAGACGGGATCATTGTTCTGGTTCCAGCCTACAC
>JBDGYV010000123.1:0-2905 GCA_039588915.1 Gemmatimonadota bacterium | reverse complement strand
TCGTCTCCTGACGTCGAGGTCCACCACAACATCATCGCGGACAACAACATTGGCGGCGTCTTTGGGGTTCAGGACAACCGCGGCAGTGGGAGCCACGGGCCCTTTCTGCTCAAGAACCTCTGGGTCCACGACAACACGGTCGATCTACGTCAGGGCAAGCACGGTGTCGTCGACTCGACCGGAGATTCAGCCTACTACAACAACAACCGCTTCGACCGCAATCAGTACAACACCCAGACGAACAACCCCTTCTGGTGGAAAGGGAACTACATCTCCTGGGCTGCCTGGCAGGCCGATGGTCAGGATCCGAACGGAAGCTCCAACTAGAGGCCGGGGTCTAGGGGCCCGGGCACCAATTAGGGTGCGCGGGCCCCTATTAGAAACCGCTTTGCAATCGGGCCTGCTCGTAAATCTCCATTAGGATCGAGTAGTTGGTGTCGGCGGTGTAGCGAGCCTCGTATTGCGCGCGAGCAGATCTTCTCATTGCAAGAGCCAAAGCGGGATCCTCGAATAGCTGCCTCGCTCGCTGCGCCAGCGCTCTTGGGTCGCCGCTCCGGAAGAGAAGCCCATTACGACCGTGCTCCACCAATTCGGTCAGCGACCCTATATCCGCAGCTACCAAAGGGGTCCCCTTAGCGAACGACTCGACAGCGACTCTGGGCAGTCCTTCATAGCACTCAGAGGGCACGATCACAAAGCCCGCCCTTCCGATAGCATCGAGAACCTCGTCCGGGGACAACCGTCCCATCAATTCAAGCCCTGGGATTAGCGCCTCTGCCTGGCGAGCGCGATCCACCAACGGCCCATCTCCTATTATCTTCAAAGACCGCTCCCCAGGAAGGGTCGCCCACGCATCAAGTAGCGTCTTTAGACCTTTCTCCTCGGACAAACGCCCCACAAACAGAGCACAGCCCTCATTCCCATCGCCTAGTCCAGGGTCGGGAAGGAAGTTCGGCTTGATGTGTAGTCTCTCGGCGGGAAGCCCCCCGCTAACGAACTGATCACGGGCGAACTGTGTGAGCGCGATGTACGCATCCACTTTTCGAGTCCAGGTTCCGATTGCGCCATGAACGGTCTGCATTGCGACGACTCCAGCGCTCGCAACTCGACTCTCCCGATAGCATGCGTGGAGGACACCTGGCCAACCCACCTTCTTCCCCACGCAATCTCGGCATGTGCGCCTGGAACGAAACAACAGGGCGTTCGCGCACAGCAAACGGTAGTTGTGAAGAGTCTGAACCACCGGAACCTTGGCCGCTCGGGCCGCAAAGTAACCGGCCGGTGATACTAGCGGGAACGTATTGTGAAAATGTGCGATGTCGGGTTCGTTGGCCTCGATCAGTCTCGTTAACTCGCGGACGGCCTGCCGATTCCATAGAGTCGATGCAGCTAGGCTAACGGGTCCCATTCGATCGATGCGACGATTATCAAGCCAATAACGGATGACGCGGTGACCACGCGCTTCCAGAAGCTCTCCTTCGGTAGCGTAGACCGCGTCCTCCCCGCCGGGTTGTTGGTAGTAATTGTGTACGAGGAGAATTTTCATCGGATCATCGACTCGAATTTGCCCGTCGTCCTGAGATATAGACACACCTGCTCCAAAAAGGGGTCAGCATCTCACATCTGGTCGACCAACTGACTAGAACTGAGCGCTTTACCTCCCCGGCATCCGACTGGCACACAACCTGCTAAAAGCTAGCCGTTAGTATCGTGAAGCATCCAGGCGAGCCGGTAAAACCCGTCCTCGGTTCGCCCTTCTCACTATCGAATTGGCACGCACGCAACAGGCCACCGATGGCGACTCGAACGCCCTCTGGGAACCCGTTCGCGGCGATCCAACGGTATGGAACGTGGAGGCGATTCGTTGAAATCCTCGATATACATCCTGATTTGTGGACTCTTGGCGTTGGGCTGCGACGCCTCCTCTGCGCTCCAGGCTCCTCAGGCTACGACACCGGCCACCGAGTCAGCCGATATCGTTGTCTTCCCGCCCACCGCCGAGATCCAACCCGGTGAATCGATCACGTTCGTCGCCCAAGTGGTCGACCCAGAGGGCGTCCGGCTGCAGGGTCCCATTACTTGGAGCGCTTCCGGGGGCTCAATCTCGGCCAATGGGATCTTCACGGCGGGACTCCAGTTGGGGAGTTTCTCAGTCCTCGCTCAAAGCCAGCAGGGCACTGTGGCACTGGCCGCAAGCGCATCCGTTCAAATCCTACAAACGGCCAGCAACCCCAACCCGGCACCAAACCCCGGCCCACCCTCTTCGGGGCCAGATTCAACGTCCGGCTCGAATACCATCACCGTTACGCCCGGGTTCGCTGATCTCACGGCGGGTGAGGCGGTACAATTCAAGGCCACGGTCCGGGACGGCAACGGCGACATACTCGACATAGGCGTCGCCTGGCAGGCGACCGGCGGTCAGATCAACATCAACGGCCTCTATGTCGCCGGAACCCAAGACGGCACGTACACGGTCACAGCCCAGACTGGCGGCACCAGTGGCGATGCCACGGTTCAGATCTCGGCCGCACCCGGCGGCTCTCCACCGCCACCACCACCTCCACCGCCACCACCACCGCCTCCACCACCACCGCCGTCAGGCAGCGTTGAGGTGTTCCCGGGTGAGGATATCGGGGCGGCGGTCAATGCCAATTCCGCGGGCACGACTTTCATCCTGAAGGCCGGCACCCATCGGCGGCAGAGCATTTGGCCCAAGGACGGGAACACGTTCATCGGCGAACCCGGCACCGTGCTCGATGGCGAGAACAGCACCACGCACGCCTTTCGCGGTGAGTCCAACGACGTCACCATCCGCGACGTCAAGATTACCCGCTACACCCCACCGACGGGGAAGGGTGCCATCGAGGCCATTTGGAACAAGGCCCGTAGGTGGGTCATCGAGGAT
>JBDGYV010000122.1:0-4177 GCA_039588915.1 Gemmatimonadota bacterium | reverse complement strand
GACGTGGGTTCCGTGACCGTTCTTATCCGTCCACTTTTGCTTGTTCCCGCCGCTGAAGTTTCTCCCGCCGGCGACATTGAGATCCGGATGGTTTGGATCGATGCCGGTGTCGAGAATCGCGACGTCGAACGGGACTTGAAGCGAAACCGCGTCGTTGCCAAGTGCGGGGAATCTCAGGTCGGCTTCGGTGCGATCGATCCCGGTTGGAAGATCCTGGATGTCGATCATGTGTATTTCGTCGAGCTCGACCGAGGCGACCCGGGGATCACGTCGGAGAGCGCCCAAACGCGCGGCTGGGACGGTGGCAGAGAAGCCAAACAGCGCGGTTCCATAAGTAGGTCGGGGGACGAAACCAAACTCCTGAGCGACGGCTGCAGCGCGCGCATGATTGGCCGCTCGCTCGCCGGGAGCGAACCCGCGATGGAGGACGACGATCACGTCGGTCGTTCCGGACAACGCAAGCTCGGTTTGGGATGGGGAAGTCGGAGCACGGGATTCGCCGCACGAGGCGATCGAGAAAGCGGCCAACGGAACGAGGAGAAGACGTTTCATGGGGCCCCCCGATGGGAAAGCGATGCGCTGGATAGAGGCGATTGACCTTAACTCCATTCTCGGTCGAGTTCCACAAAGGAGCGATCATACGGGACCGGGCTGGTCTTTTTGCGACCAAATGGCTAGCTTTGAACCCTCCCCATCGTCCCTCTACAAAAAACGTCAGACACGAGGCTCGCTTGAAGACTCAGCTCAGGAACGTCGCGATCATCGCGCACGTGGACCACGGCAAGACGACCCTGGTCGACCACATGCTGCGGCAGGCGGGCGCCTTCAGCGCGCATGAGCACGTCGCGGAGCGGGTGATGGACTCGAACCCGCTCGAGCGCGAGCGGGGCATCACGATCCTGTCCAAAAACACAGCGGTCCGGTGGGGTGAGACCAAGATCAACATCGTTGACACCCCAGGGCACCGGGATTTCGGTGGCGAGGTGGAGCGTATCCTGAGAATGGTCGATGGAGTGCTCCTCCTCGTTGATGCCGCCGAGGGACCGATGCCCCAGACGCGATTCGTTACCCGAAAGGCGCTTGAGCTCGGGCTGACACCGGTGGTCGTCATCAACAAGGTGGACCGCCCGGATCAACGCGCGGAAAAAGTCCACGATGAAGTCTTGGAGCTCTTCCTCGAGCTGGACGCGACCGAATCCCAGCTCGACGCCAAGTGGGCCGTTTCAGATGTTGACCTCGACGCTCGATTACTCGAGTTACGTGGGGCGGATCGCGATCGGGCGGATCGAGCGGGGATCGGTCACCGAAGGAGATCGCGTGGTTCTCCTCCCCCTCGGGGATCCGGGCGACGTGCCTGAAACCGAGGCCATCCCAGCGAAGGTTCTCAAGATCTACAGCTTCGATGGTCTGAAGCGAGTCGAAGTATCGAGCGCCGGCACGGGGGATATCGTCGCACTGGCCGGGCTCGAAGGGGTCGAGATCGGGCAGACGATTGCGGATCCGGACCACCGAGAGCGCCTTCTCGGCATCGCCGTCGAGCGGCCGACGCTCTCGGTCGACTTCCGGGTGAACGATTCGCCGTTCGCCGGGCGGGTGGGCAAGTACGTGACGACGCGCCAGCTCCGCGAGCGGTTGTTCCGTGAGCTCGAGCGAAACGTCGCGCTTCGCGTTGAGGATACGGACTCACCGGACACCTTTTCCGTTTCGGGCCGCGGCGAGCTTCACCTCACCATCCTGATGGAGACGATGCGGCGCGAGGGATATGAGTTCAGCGTGTCGCGCCCGCGCGTGATCCTCAGAGAAGGACCGGAGGGAGAAACGCTCGAGCCCTACGAGAAGGCCGTGGTCGAAGTGCCGCAGGAGATGGTCGGCGTTGTTATGGAGAAGATGGGGGGTCGGCGGGCCGAGCTACTCACGATGCGGCCCACCGACCAGGGACCGGTTCGACTCGAGTTCAAGCTCCCGGCTCGCGGGCTCTTCGGGTATCGGTCCGAGTTTCTGACCGACACGCGCGGAGAAGGGCAGCTCCACCACGGCTTCCTCGAGTACGGCCCGCGGGCGGGGCACCTCCAGAGCCGCCAACGGGGGGTCCTCGTGGCCGACCGACTCGGCTTGTCCGTCGCGTTCGCGCTCTTCAACTTACAGGAACGCGCCGTGATGTTGGTCGCGCCCGGCATCGAGGTCTACGGCGGGATGATCGTGGGAGAACACGTTCGGCCGGGCGACCTCGACGTCAACGTGTCGAAGAGCAAGAAGCTCACGAACATGCGGGCCGCCGCGTCAGACGAAAACGTGAAATTGGAGACGCCGCGTGAGCTGACACTCGAGCTCGCACTCGAGTTCATCAACGATGATGAGCTCATCGAGGTCACCCCGGACGCCATCCGGCTCAGAAAGCGGCTGCTCGACCCCAACACACGCAAGAAAGCGATGCGCGTGACCGCAGCCGAAGCGCGGGAGAACTAGCCCGGCGTCAACCGATCTCCGCGCCGTCGAACACGTCGCGGGCTTTGTGCCGCAGGTTCTCCTTGGCGCGCTCGACGTCGCGCAGAGCATCTTTGAGCTGCGCCAACTCATCGGCCCGTACCTTGAGCCCTTCGCCGATGAAGAGCGCGGCCGCCTCGGAGCGACTTTTGACGACCTCGGTCTCGACCCAAGCGTCGAGTTCTTCGCTGGTCTCCTCGTCGACCCGAACCATGACGACTTTGTCGCGGATCGCATCGCCGAGCTCGCTCAGGCTCTCGCGCATCCCCGAGCCGAGGCAGACGACCTTGATCTTCTTGGGATCGAGCTTCTCGCCGCACAACTGATCGAGGTCAACCCCCAGGCTGTTGAGTTCCTTTTGAATCGTATCCCAAAGATTGGCAGTGGTTTTGGCCATCGGTATCCTCCTGGCGAATAGTCTTACGAACGTGACGTAATTATATTACGCGATAGCAGCCTATTCTGTCAAGGACAAATAATCCCACCTGTCCCCTACCGGATCCCGAGCCAGGTAATCACCGCGATCGCCAGGAAGACCGCCCACGAGAAGTGGCGTCCACGCGACTGAAGGAAGGCGTACACCGAGCTGGCCAGAAATGTCAGGGCGATGATGGTGGCGATTCGTTCGGCTGTCCCGTCGAGGCTCGGAAGCCAGGCGAGCACGAGCAACACCGCGGCCAGACCCCACCACGCGATCCCGATGGCGTGCCAGAAGAGCCGCAGAACGCGCTTGGTGAAATCGGCCGAGCCCATCAGGTCTGGCAACCCCGTGGTGGACAGGCGACTGACGATCAACCGCTCGCCCAACACGAAGTGCAAGACGCCGGCAAGGAATACGAGCCCCGCCGCGATTGACAGAAATGGGTTCACCGGAACTTGTCGTGAAAGTCTCGCACTTGTTGCTCGCCTCCATCGTACTCGGCCCACCAGATGACGTCACGCCAATCTTGCCGCGCGCGTTCGACGAAATGGATCAGCTTGTCGACGTTACCATCGGCTAGATGGACGACGCAGCGAGCGATGCGCGGCGCTTGCGCCGAAGTCGGACCGCAACCGCTTCTCGATATCCTCTGGGACCCAAGCCATCACACGTCCTATACTCTGGGGCCAATGAAGTCGTCCTGGTTTCAACGATATCTATTACCGGGTCTGGTTTTCCAATCGATCATCGTCGCCGGCGGATACGGAACGGGGCGGGAGATCGTCGAGTTCTTCCTGCACTTCGGACCGTTGGGTGGCTTACTGGGGTTGCTTCTTCCAGCGACGATCATCACCAGCTTGGCATGCGCGGTCGCGTTCGAGCTGGCACGGCAGACAAAGAGCTACGACTACCGGGCGTTCCTGAAACAATTGCTCGGCCCGGTGTGGTTCGTCTACGAGATCGGTTATCTCGTTTCGATTCTGCTGATCGTTGCCGTGATCGGATCGGCGGCCGGACATTTTCTCTCGGAGACGTTTGGACTGCCGCCCATGGTTGGCGGAGTCGGGCTGCTGCTGGCGATAGGCTTTCTGGTCTTTAGCGGGACGCGGGTGATCGAGGGTGCGATGTCGGCCTGGTCGTTTGTTCTCTATGGCGTCTTCATCGCCATGTTTGTCTGGAGCCTGGTGAGCTTCGGACCGGCGATTCGATCGCATCTCGTGGTAGGAGAGATGCACGGGGGATGGTTGCTGTCGGGCATGCGCTACTCGGCAC
>JBDGYV010000121.1:0-3162 GCA_039588915.1 Gemmatimonadota bacterium | reverse complement strand
ACTGCTTGATCCGAACCGCAGTTCGATCGATGCTCCACCTCCAGATCGCGTCGAACCTGTAGTTGGCGACTCCGTGTCGGAGAAGATTTGCGTTTCCCGCTGACGCTCGTCCGGTGTGAGGTCGGTGGTTCACCTCCACCCAGGCCCACCAGTAAGAAGCCCCGTCACAGCGGGGCTTCTTTGCTATGAGATCTGGAGGCGGGGCTTCTTTGCTATGAGATCTGGAGTCAGCGTGATATCTTGGACGTCACGGTAGCACGAACGGTGACAAGCTGAACCCCCCGGAAGGCGCTCTATCGATGAAACTACTCCATCACCTCTCGTTGCACTCTGTGTGCACCATCACCGGATTTCTGGTGGCGGCGAACTGCTTCGCATCTCAGCTGCTCGGCCAAGAGACGAGTGTTGTCGAAGCACGCTTGGCCGAACTGGGCTTCAAGCTGCCCGAACCTTACGCACCATTCGCCAACTATCAGCGCGCGGTGCGAAGCGGTTCGTTAGTGTTTCTCGGCGGACACAGCGAGTGCGACGAGCCGTTCACGACGGGCAGGGTAGGAGCTGAGCGAACGGCCGAGGAGGGGTACGTCGCTGCGCGTACCACAGCTTTGTGTCTCCTCGCATCGCTAAAAGAGGAGCTCGGCGATCTCGATCGTGTGGTTCGGATCATCCATGTACGGGGGATGGTCAACTCGACCGCAGACTTCACCGGCCACTCTCAGGTGATCAACGGGTGCTCCGATCTGTTGGTAGAGGTGTTTGGTGAACGTGGGCGCCATGCGCGTGCCGCCGTTGGCGTGGCGTCTTTGCCGCTAGGTCTTACCGTTGAGATCGAAATGGTTGTAGAGGTCGAAGGGTAACGCCACGATTCCACCCAGGCCCACCATCGAAATCGGTCATATGGCAAATCGTTAGGAGAAGAAGACTCGTCACCAATCCGCCGGCACTATCTCATCGCCCTCAATCTTCGTCGCCAGGATCGTCACCGCCGTGCCAAGCCAAGAACTTCCAATCTCCGTCTTCGCGAACGAGGATGTCGGTGTACCTCCCGCTCACGGTCTTGCGTTCGCCGTCCCTGTTCTCGGAAGCGGTCGAGTAGAAGTAGTGTGCTACGGCCGTGTCGTTATGAACCACGATTTCCAGTGGGTATAGTTCGTGGACCAACGTGGTGCTGTTCTCCATCCCGTAGCGACTCCACTTCGCCGTCGATTCCGCGTCCCTCGGCGCCGGGACTTCATTGTTCCAGCCGGCGAATCCCTCAGCCAGATACTGCTCTGGCCAGGTGGTATCCTTGTCGGCGGTGGCTTGCCACTGAGCCTGGATCACCTCCCACACGGCCCCTGCCTCGCCGCTCGGCTGCTGGGCGAGGACCGAGGAGGCCAATGTAGTAGCGAGCAGAAGAGGGCCGAATACGCCGAAGCACAGGCGTGGCAGAAAAGTCTGTAACATGGTGGCTCCCGTGGTCTGAGTGTTCGTCAGGAATGTTTTTGGGCACGTGGCTCGAAGTGCGTTTCAGCATTGTCTTTATACCACGATGACACGGGGGTGTCCAACCGCGGCACTTGATTGGTCTAACTCCATGTGGGTGGGATCGCCGCGGTTGCTGGCCAGCGCGAGCGGGTGATGCAGACCCGATTCCCCGGGAAACGGAGCGCCCATAAGCGCTCGGTCATTTCGTAATCGCGGACATTCAAAGTGGGAACCATGCTCTGATGATTGAGCGGGCCGGCTACGCATCACGGATGGCAGCGAGTACGGATATTCGGGAGAGTGTAGTTTCTGTCCGACGATCGCCCACCTGACCCCGCTCCAGCGGGAGTAGGTTTATTGGGGAAAAGCGGCGCCTCCTTCGTTGTGTCAACCATTGTGACAAACCCCACCGTTGCCCACCGGCGCTGGCTGGCGCAGGAAGGGCGTTTTCATAGGGAAGCAGCGCCGATGAAACCCGGCGCGCACGCCTGATAAGCGTGAGGTCGGTGGTTCAACTCCACCCAGGCCCACCATGAGGAAGCCCCGTCACGGCGGGGCTTCTTTTGATTCAGGGGGTGGGCGTCTGGGGGTGCTTGAAGGGCGCGGTGACAAAGACGGTGACAAACCGAATGATCCCGGTATATGCCGTGAGCCTTCCGAGGGGTCTTCCTGCCACGCGAGTTAAACGAGGAGGACCCCGCCGTGTGGCGGGGTCCCATGAAATCCTGCCGTGCTTGCGACTCGCTCAGGCACCTGGTTCCAGCGCGTGCATCTCCTGAACAGCTTCATCAGTCGTCAACAAGCCGTTGGCAATAAACCGGAAGTTCGTCATCGCGGCCTTGTATCCGTCGAGTTCGGGAAACTTCGCGGCTGCTGTTCCATCCGTTACGACGGCCACCTCGAACCCCTGCTCCAGCAGTTCTCGCAGGTGCGCCTCGACGCAGAGGTTGGCTGACATTCCCGCGAGGATCACTTTGTCGATCTTCCGCTTCCGAAGCTGCAGGACCAGATCGTTGGCCTCCGGTCCGTACACCTTGTGCGGACTCGTGATCACCGTTTCCCCATCCTCGATGTACGGCTTGTAGCGTGCCAACCAGTCGGCCCCAGAGTCTTCGAAGCCATCGACCGTGAGCGCTCCCTTGCGGTCGAACATATTGATGTTGTGCATCAACACCTCGAGGGTACCCTCGAAGCGCCATCCTTTGTCGGTTGGGTAGTAATAGTGAGGGGACACAAAGACCAGCATGTCAGCGTCCTTGGCCGCCTTCAACAGCCGTTCAATGTTCTCGACTGTCCCGTTCTCCTCCACGCTCGCGCCTACAGCACCGTAAGCGACCCCGTCCGGATGGAGGAAATCGTTCTGGGGATCAGTGATGACCAGGGCCGTACTGGCACCATCGATCTCCATATTCGTCTCTGGTAACTGGGCGTGCCCCGCGCTAGCCACAAACAAGCTTACGAGGAGCAGGCTCAGAGCGACCCGACGGTTGATCATGACAACTCCTTTTGAGAGGTTTCTACTGTCTGACGTATGGGGTAAGCAACCCCCTCTACCCGGGAACGACCGCGACTCCAATGGAATTCCCGGCTGCTGTCTGGCGCGCGTGAAGGTCGAGGGGTGTGCAACCGCTCCGCGTACACCGTCGGCTCGTTCACGGGTTAGCCGTTGTCTTTTGTCGTTGCACACATGAGATT
>JBDGYV010000120.1:0-3257 GCA_039588915.1 Gemmatimonadota bacterium | reverse complement strand
ATTGGCGACAGGAGCGCCGCCCGGTCGAGTCCCCACTGCGCCACCGTCGCCACGACACTGAAGAGGGTCCACGTGGCGATGTAACCTGCCACGAACGTCGCCGTGGGTGCGACGGTCGAGCCTTCCTTGGTCGCCTTCCTGGCCACAGCGGCGTACACCATCGTCATTGGTGCGGCGGTCGGGACCATCATGCCCACCATCATGGTCGCCCACATCAGGAGGACCAACAGGAAGTCGGTGGATCCCCAAGCCTGCATCTGAACCATGCTCATCGGATCGGCGTCCGTCATGCCCCCGGCGGTCCTGAACAGGTACACCCAGGCGAGCGCTGTGACCCCCGCCAGAGACAGCAGGATCGCTATACGGTCGCGTCTTGGCACGGCTTCTACCGGATCACACCGTCCTGGTTCATGTGGAGGATATTGAATTGTCCGTAGGAGTCGGACAGGTCGAGTTCTATGGCGCCCTGCGCTCTTGTGGATCCCGTGCCCATCTCGGCCACCGTGTACTCGAATCCGCTCGGTAGGTTGATGCGGGCTTGGTGCTCCGCCTCGCTCTGGGGGTCAACAATCGGTGATCCGGTTGACTCCACGATTCCGGCGATGTTCAGGCGCGCCGATCGGGCATCGACATCGATCTCCAGTTCTAAGGGCTTGTAGAGGGTTTCCAGAACTTCCGACATCGTGCTGTTGTACACAAAGAAGTGGGTGGCTCCCGGTTCGGTTTCCTCTCCATGCAGAATCTTGCGCAGCGCTTCGCGCTGAGCTTCATCGGCGCGTTCGTCGATGATAGCCTGCTGCTTTCCGTTGCCCTCCGCAATCTCGCCCGGCCAATAGAGCAACATCGCCCAGTCCAGGCCGTCGAGCCGGGTATCGCCGAAGTGTCCCTCTTCGATGTGCCCACATACGACCGCCTCGCAGTTGCCGTGCGTCGTGGAAGACCCAAACTGGCACGGACATCCCCAAGCGCAATTACAGTTTCCGTACTCGACACCACGAATTTCCCACTGATGGCTCATAGACAACCTCCTTGGACTTGTCGAATGACGCAGGGGCCGCGGGGGCGCGGCCGCCCGGGCCCCCAATGTACCCCTCCAACGTGACGGAATCGATGCGCAGGCAGTCAGTGATTGGCGGGCGGTGCAGGACTCGAACGGCCTCTGGGATAATCACGCGTGTTCCCGTTTTTGTTACCAGGCCCCTAAACCTCAAACAACACTCACCCTCCACACGCAAAGAAGCCCCGCCGTGACGGGGCTTCCTCATGCTGGGCCTGGGTGGAGTTGAACGGGCGAACC
Source organism: Gemmatimonadota bacterium (assembly GCA_039588915.1). Lineage (GTDB taxonomy): Bacteria > Gemmatimonadota > Gemmatimonadetes > JACCXV01 > JAHWKZ01 > CAMYLR01. The sequence goes on along the minus strand of JBDGYV010000120.1, from coordinate 1,960 downwards.
GGGATCGGGAGCTACGCTGCCTCATGTTGACCTCAGTGAGTTGCCTCGTAGTTTCAATCCTCTCCCCCTCCGAAAAGAGGGAGTTGCTTTTGTGCACCCAGTCAACTCTGGTGAGCTCGACGCCGTCCGGGACCGATGATTTACGAATCTGATCCGAATAGGCTCCCTGATTCCGAGTTTGTTCCGGGTACCATTCACTACCTGGTGGCCGGGAACGAAGGTCGTTTGCTTGACCCCCGACGAACGCCCGTCAAGGTGGTGGCAGTTGAGGAAGCGACAGGGCACTTCGTGGTCGAGGTGACAAGCTTCGAGGACGCGGGGGCACACTGGGAGATACCGTTCGAAGAAGCGTCGCGATTCCAGTTCCACCGAGGTAGCGATGAACTCAGCCCCAGCCAACTGTCCGTCTATTCCGCGATTACGAAACGGTTTGACCAGCCATTCCACATCGAGTGCTCGGAAGACCAACGCGAACAGACAGAGCAGAGAATCGCCGATACACGACGAGAAGTCAGTCAGTGGTTAGAGGCGAAATCGGAGTTCGTGCAGTCGGGAGCGACATTGGCGTTTGATTCTCGGGACGGTGTCCCGTCTTTGTATCGAGATTGTGAAGCACTGATGGTCTGGCGAGGCCTGTCGAGAGTTGAGTCCCTGTTTGCCGAGAAATACGTCAGCAATCCAAACTCGGGCGAGTTAGTCAAGGGCCATCGCATTGTGTTGGCTGAGCTAGGCTTGGTGCCGTATCACGGCAAAATCATCCGGGATGCTGTCGTTTTCGACGGGGACTTAACGAAACCACGACGGGCCGAACACATCCTGGTTCGGCTTGCATTCGTGCGGGAGATCTTCACCCGAACAAGTAATGAGCGTCCAACGCTGTACCGGGGTATGGCAGTTGAGGATTGCCTTCAGTCAGCTCGTAGCGGAACCTTCGTGTCGGCGAGCTTCAGCCTCGATGTGGCGTTGAGTCACTTCGACGCCGCGGCCGACACCAGAAGCGGTGTGTTGTATCGGCAGCGAGTCCCGGCCGATCGCCTGTTTATGACCTACTTGGAAACCCGGCAACTGAATCAACAGTTTCGCGAGGCCGAAGCCGTGCTATTGTGTGATGAAGCGAGCGGGTTGTTCTAAGGCGGGTTCCTCAGAATCTTTCTCGCCCAGATTGCACTACTTGGGAAACCAGCACCTCCCGGCCCCAAACGCAAAGAAGCCCCGCCGTGACGGGGCTTCCTCATGGTGGGCCTGGGTGGAGTTGAACCACCGACCTCACGCTTATCAGGCTGCGACAGAATACTCGGAACAAACGCCTTCCGGGTACGATGCTTGTTCGTGCTGGGTGGCGCGAACCGCCGCTGTTACCGCTCTTGTCACCGTCCGCTCAAACCGACCTTGGTGTCCCGAGTGTGTGTCCGCCCAGCGAGCAAGCGCAGGTAGTTGTTCGAGCTAAACGATTGCAGCTGCGTGGTCTTGCTTCAGGTGTGTCAATTCGGTCGGCAGGTTTCGTTGGTGACTCAGCTGAGCCGCGCCTCTCCAACGCCATTGAACACCTTCGCGCCACTATGCGTCATACGTACAGCATGCCACCGAGCTTAGCTGGTATGATCCTGCTCCTTTGGCAACCCACTGTTGCCCAAGAGAGAACAGAAGGCGTTCGTGGTGACTCGCTAGCGATTGGATCAGACTACCCAGACAAGGACGGAAGAAGAGGAAGATGAAACTCCGCAAGTTGGTTTCATATCGCGCGCTGCGGACCCTTTGTGTCATCACTGCGAGCTGTGGGTTATATGACGACCCCGCGACACCGAATCCGCCATTTGGTGGGCTTGACGTCTCTGATACTCCAATCTTGTTCGCCGAGGGGGTGCTATCCACTGGTGACAACGAGTTCTCGGTCGCGTTCAAGCCTGACGGGAGGACGGCATATACGTCCGTCTCAGGTCCGGACCGCATCAGGCATCCA
>JBDGYV010000119.1:0-2992 GCA_039588915.1 Gemmatimonadota bacterium | reverse complement strand
GTCGACCGTCGCATCGATCTTCTTGTACGTCGGGAAGCCGGCGCCACCGGCGCCGACCACGCCCGCTTGTTGCACTAGTCGAACGAAGTTGTCCATCGAGAATCGATCCGTTGGACGTGGCATGAAAAATTTCGGTCTATTTGGCTTCCACCATTTCGATGAGCCTCCGGACCGCGGCTTCAATGAACGCGGGATCCTCGGCGTGGGTTCGCGGCGGTGCCCGTTCGTCTGGCGCGGTGACGGTCGGCATTATGCGTCTACCCAAAGCGTGGTAGCATCCGCCTGTTTAACACCTCGGCCTATGACTAGGAAGATCTTTATCGGCGCGGCGGTAATAGTCATGGCATTACGATGTTTTCTTCGGACACCAGAATCGTCGAGCGGGACCAATCAATGAAGTTCTTCTCATCTTCAAAAAAGGCTTGAACGAATTCTTTGGCTTTGTCCGTTGACCAATCGCGTTCAAGCGCCTCCAAGCTGTCAACCCAAAGCTCCGCGATTCCGTCGAAGGGTTCCACCAGCCCCGTGCGCGAGTCGATAACCAAATCTCGTACGTCCGTATCGAGTGGAAGAACCTGGACGTACTCAGCTTGATCATATTTCTCCTCCAATTGGCAAAGATTGCGACAGAACACTACCGCGGTTCCGCGGCTCTGTCCCGTAGGTTGAGCACGATCGAGATGATCAACGCGGTGATCCCAAGGACCGCCACGCCGTTGTCGACCAGTGACGAGTTCCAATCCAACCCGGTAAGCCGGTCGACGTAGTACTTCACGTACGAGTTTGGAAGGTCCGTTTCACCCAGCGATCGCTTGACCTGCCAGTGCCAGTCGGTGCTTGGGCAATAGCCAAAGCCGTAGAAGAAACCGAGCCCGACCCACGACAGACAGGTGAGCCCGATCGTGACGAGGTGGAAGCGCCGCGTCCGGCGCCAGATCCAGCCCGTGATATTGAAGACGACCAGCGCGGAGTGGAAAACCACGAAGAAGATGTCGAGGAAGACAAGCATGCTCCCTCACACTACCGTCACACCTCCGTGCTCTTCCACCTCCCGCGCCGAAACACCGCCCCGCTCACCACGGCCATACCGCTGAACGCGATCGTGATGGCGAGGAAGATGCCGATCGGGCCGACGATCTGAGACAACACGTACGCCGCCGGGATCTCGAACGCCCAGTGACAGCCGATATTGATGATCGTCGGCGTCCGCGGGTCGCCGGCACCGTTGAACGACTGGACCAGCACCTGTCCGTAGCCGTAGAACAGGAACCCGGCGCTAAAGACCCGCAACCCCAAGACGCCCCAGTAGTGGGGTGCCGTCTCGCTCGTGAACCAACTCACGATCTCGGGCGCGAACGCCATAAACACGGCCCCGATGGCGCCCAGGAACACCGCGTTGGCGAGCCCCGCCCGCCACGCCGACCGCTCGGCGCGCTCGGGTTTGCCGGCGCCCAACGACTGCCCGACCATCGTCGAGGCCGCGTTGGCTACCCCCCAGGTCGGGAAGAGCGCGAACATGATGATCCGCAGCGCGATGGTATACCCGGCGACGACGTCGGTGCCGTGAAGCGCGACCATCCGGATCAGCGCCAGCTCCGACAGAGTCGGGATAAAGATCTGGAGCGTGCCGGTCCCCGACAGCTTGATCAGCCGCCAGAGGTTTGCCAGGTGCACCTTGAGGTGCTCTCTGGCAACGGTGACCCGCCCGCCCGGGCGCACGAGTACCCACAACTGGACCAGGACCGCGATCCCGCGACCGATGTTGGTCGCTATCGCCGCGCCGTTCAATCCCAGCTCGGGGAACGGACCCCAACCGAAGATGAGCGCCGGGTCCAACACCAGGTTGATCCCGTTTGCGAGCCACAGGACGCGCATCGCGATCACCGCGTCGCCGGCGCCGCGGTAGACGGCGTTCAGCAGGAAGAGCAGCAACACCGTCGCGTTGCCGACCAGCATGATCCTGGCATACCCAGACCCCTGCTCGACGACCTCGGGCGAAGCGCCCAAGAGCCTCAGGAGATCCGACGCCCAGATGAAGCCGATGACGCCGATAATCGCTGCGGCGAAGACCCCCAGGACGAGCGCCTGGAACGCCGCCCGGGCGGCGCCGTCTGGATCCTTCTCGCCGATCCGGCGCGCGACGACCGCCGTGACGCCAAACCCGAGCCCGATCCCGACCGCGTAGACCTGGACAAGGAGCGCCTCGGTCATCCCGATCGTCGTGATCGCCTCCGCGCCCAGCCTGGCGACCCAGAACACGTCGGCCAGCGCGAACACCGACTCCATCGCCATCTCGAGCACCATCGGAACGGCTAAAAGCAGGAGCGAGCGACCGATCGGCCCCGACGTGTAGTCGGCCTCGGTACCACGCAAGGCCTGGCGCACGACGGCGACCCAGCCTTCCGGCTGCTCGACGTGTCTCTCGGGTGGTGGTGATTCGGGTTGCGACATCTCGTCCTCGTTCACGATTTCACGATCGTAACGCGGACGGCGTGTCAAGGCGACGCCAGAGGGCTACGCCCTCAGCGTGGAGTTTCTAATTGTCCTTGCTTGTGTGAGCCGACCGCGCGCGATCGCCGGGTTAGGCGTCCCGACCGATTAGGTCGGGGAACCGCGGCGTAGTCATGATGATCGTGGCGCGCACTTTCACAAATCGGCTCCAGCTTGAAGTGAAACGAACGTGCATTATCCCACGAGATCGCTTTGGTGTCAAGCGTAGTAAGCGACGCGAACGTGGCCTTTCCGCGTAGATAGGGTAACATCCTACCGACGAGTCACACGGCGCCGATTCCGGCGTCGACCAATCCCCGAACTCGAGCGCGGATGGGTTCCCATGCAGGAAGCGACAACGACCTACCGGTTTCTCGAGAATCTCGGCATCGAGAGCGAAAACCGCGGCGGATTCGACGGCGAGTGGATCGGCAGCGGCCCCGAGCAAGAGGTGACGACACCGATCGACGGGTCGGTGATCGCGACCGTTCACCAAGTAACC
>JBDGYV010000118.1:0-3747 GCA_039588915.1 Gemmatimonadota bacterium | reverse complement strand
GACCGCGTGTTCCTGTTCAGCACCAACTCGGATCCGGACATGAGTGTGCTCATGAACGGGGCCATGGAGCACGGCCCGATCGAGCTCACGGCCGGTGAGACGTACCGTCTCCGGTTCATGAACATCACGCTGTTCAACGGCAGGCTGAGAGTCCGGCTGCTGCACGACGACGGCTTCCCCGCCACCTGGCGGGCGATCGGCAAGGACGGCGCGGACCTGCCGGCGCACCAGCAGATCTCCGGCTTGGCGGAACAAATCGTAAGCGTCGGCGAGACGTACGACTACGCGTTCACGCCACGGGAGGGCGCGACGTACCGTCTCGAGGCGAGAAACTACGATGGCGTCCTGTTCGTCGAGCAGTCGCTGCTGGTACGAATAGTCGAGCAGGGCCGGTGATGGGCGCCTCCGCTTCCGAAGGCGGTCGGCCGGGATAGTCAGAGGTCCTACGCTCAGAAGGGTGTTCGGTTTTCCGCTGGAAGGCTTACGGCATATGTCGGGATCATCCGGCTTGTTACCGTTCTTGTTACCGCGTCCCCTCGACCCAGAAAAGCACTCACCCCCCAAACCCAAAGAAGCCCCGCCGTGACGGGGCTTCCTCATGGTGGGCCTGGGTGGAGTTGAACCGGCGACCTCCGCCGCACTACAGCCACCTACATAACGAGCATCGGGATCCCCCCGAGGGCTGCGGATGAGTCTCGCAGACGCCTGGGCAGTCCACGCCGCCGGTATTCGGATCGCAATCATCCGTGGGGTCGTCAATGCATGCGAGTCCGGCAGGACACTGCAACCCCGCGACGCCTCCGCAGAGATGGGAATCCCCTGTTGGTCCATCATCAGAGCAGGCGAGAGCGAACATAACAAGCAAGACGGGACAAGAACGTTCAATCAACCTGAGAATCGCTCGCATACGGTTCCTCCAAGGTGTAAGAGACGGAAACGGGCCACTGATCCGTGTTCCGGCAGTGCCCTCGGCGGCTCGGCGTTCTTGGGGCCCTACCATCATCAATCGTATCCATCATCGAGCCGCATGGATGTCCGGAAAACCCCGACCCGGTGCGTAGGAATCCGGCCTCACGCTATTGGCTTGTTACCGTTCTTGTTACCGCGCCCCTCAACCCCCCGGCACCCGCCCACCCTTCAAACCCAAAGAAGCCCCGCCGTGACGGGTTTTGACCGGCGACCTCCCGTTCTCCGTGGCGTCTCCACATTTCCCAATTCAACGTTAGCATAACGATCGTGTGAGTCTTTGACTTCTGACCGCTTGCCGAACAGCGCGTCCGTCTTGTCGATGGGGAGACACGAAGCCGCGGTTTTCCCAAGTCACAGCCGAACGAATCCCGGAAAGGAGACGGTTCGATGAACAGAGAAGTCCGTTGGCTGAGAGTGAGTTATTGGGTCGGAGCGATCGTAGATGCGCTCGCCTTCCTCGAGATGCTGTTTCCGGGTACACTGCGGGCTCTCCTCGGCGACCCCGGCCAGGAGTTCAGCGTGGAATATCGACTAGCGCAGGCGTTCGGTGCCCCATTGATGATCGGGTGGACCGTCCTCCTGCTCTGGGCAGACCGCAAGCCACTGGAACGAAAAGGCGTTCTCGTGATCACGGTGTTTCCGGTCGTCTCCGGGTTGCTGATCCGCGGCGTCGTCGGAGCCGCCACCGGGGTATTCGTCGGTCCGACCGCGAGCGCTGCGATTGCAATACCGATCCTGGTGATCGTTTTGCTCACCTACAGCCTCCTGGTCGTGAGAGGGGCTGAGCGCTCCGCTGGTGGTCGGTAGGCTTGCCTGGGTGAAAAAACCCTACCACTTGTTACCGTTTTTGTTACCACGCCCCTCAGAGCACCGACACTATCACCCCCCACAACCCAATGAAGCCCCGCCGTGACGGGGCTTCCTCATGGTGGGCCTGGGTGGAGTTGAACCACCGACCTCGATTGGCTAGAGCGCCACCGAGACGAAATCCCTGACTAGCTACAATTCCCCACCGGCAACCTCATCGTCAAAGTCTATCGAGGTCGCCGAGGTTCGATAAACCGTCGTCCCGGCTTTCTTACCGTCTTAAACAGAGGGCGGCGCGGTCACACTCTGCAAGCGGCGACCGCGCCCAGGAGGAGGAGGAACCAAAGGAGGGGGCGCTGGCGTTAGAACCCCAATAACTCCGCTACTCGATCAATCGAACGAACTTCAGGTTCGGAGCGATCGCTTCACCGCCGCCAATCCCCCCGGGATGCAGGATCCGCCCGATGATCGCTTGATCTTTCTCGACGCCTTGTAAGTCTTCGAAGAAGACAGCGATGAAGTTGGTGAACTCGATCGGCTTCTTCCCGGGATCGAACTCGCGCGATGGATCGAAGACCGGAATGATGCCGATGCGCGGGCTCCCCTCCCAGGAAGGAGACCACGCGCTTCCTGCCACGATATCTTCGAACTCGTCCCAGTGCGCGTCGGGATCCTGTTCATACATCATGGTATAGCCGTCTAGGGTTGGGTCTTCCATGTTGCCGTTTTCGATTTTGTATTCCTCACCGACGGAGATGATCGACGGGTTGCAGCCGCCAAGGTTCAACCGGTACCGCTGACCGCCAACGGCTGGACCACCGGCGATATGCGGCATATCCCACGGGTACCACCAGCTCGGTTGGTGCTCGCCCGGCCCGCCCTGTTTGAGGTTGACTGCGCGCCCGTAGTCGCGGCCATACCTTTGTCCGTCGTCTCCCGGGGAGCCGGGGTTACGCCAATCCGTACCATATCCGTGAACCTCCGGATCGTATTCGTCGACACCCGGATCGAACTCTCCGTCACCGTCTTTGTCCCAAAATCGGTCCGGGATCGTGAGCGGCTTCACGCATATCGCCGAACCGGCCGGTGCTATCTCAGCGACCGCTCGCGCCGCGACATCAACCTCGTCGACGCCAAAGAAGCGGGCGAACCACGTCGGAACCGAGTTGCCGCGGGAGTTCAGCCGGCGCACGGTAACTGTCACACGACCCTGTGCCAGATCAACGTCAACGTCCCCTGCCAGCAGGTCCGCCGGATCGCCGTATACTGTGTTTCGTTCTCCGTATCCCGTCGCTACGCCATGCGCACGGTCAGCGTCGCCTGGTTGAACGATCAACGATCCCGCTCCCGCCAGCGCCGCCGCATCCGCGGCCCGCTGGGCCTCACTCCGCGTATTGAACAGCATCCCGGTATCCACCGCAAGCGCCACTATTGAAAGGAGCGCCGTCATGCTTAGGGCGACGAACGCCATTGTCGTCCCACGCTCGTTGCTGATTGCCAGAGTCATCTCGTCTCCCCCCCTCGATCTTGTCGGAGGCACGGCAGACAAATCACCGCCAAAACCTCCTACTTTTTTTCTCTACGGGGACTTCTAATTTCTTACGGGGATGTTTTCGCGCGGGGAAGATTTACCGTAGCATACTCGTTCGAATCCGTCAATAGTCCCAAGGTCGCTTTTGAAATTTGGCCCATCAGGCGCCAACCCAGTGTCTAGCGCTATCTCAAACTGTGAAACCGCACGCCATTCTGGAGACAATCGACTGACCATCCCGTCCCCTCTGGGTTCACCACTTTATCATGGAGGGCTCATAGCGTTCGGGACGGCGGGTCCCAAGCGGAAAGAAGCCCCGCCGTGACGGGGCTTCCTCATGGTGGGCCTGGGTGGAGTTGAACCACCATCTTGCCGCAATCGTCTCTTTATTCGCGGCTGGCGCGACGCGACCGCAATCGCTCAAGGCCTACTCGCAATGC
>JBDGYV010000117.1:0-4590 GCA_039588915.1 Gemmatimonadota bacterium | reverse complement strand
GAGCGACTCTGCCACTTGGCGGCCGGTCCGGCCATCGCGTTCCCGTACTTGGACGACACACAGCGTGTCACCGAGCGTGCGCCATCCAACCACCCTGGGTTCCTGTTCGTCCGGCGGCGTGAACGGCGCGTCGGCCCCGCCTGGGAGCTGCGCCCGCCCCGAAGGATCGTCGCGCTCGATCGGTGGTTCGTCGCCCGATATCCCACCCGCGATGCGGGTACAATCGAGGATCAGCTTCGATCCCAGATTCATAGTGAACGACGTAAAGTCGAGCGTGTCTTGAGGAACCCCCGGTAGCACGATCGCATCCTCGGCAGCCGACCAATGGGATCGAAACGCTTCCAGCACGGCGTTCCAATCGTCGGTTGCCACGTCCGGGTCAACGACGATCGCGACTTTGGTCAACGCGAGCTGACCCTGTCCGCAGAGGGCGAGCGCGGCTTTGACGCCCCCTCCTTCCCGTACCGCTGGTGTACGGCGACGACCAACAAATTGTGAAAACCAGCCTCGAACCATGCGTGGACGGCATGGACTTCGGGCTGCACCAGTCGGATCAAGGGGCCGGCGATCTTGGCCACCGTCTCGCCCATCGCCTTGTCTTCTTGAGGCGGCTTTCCGACCACTGCGACTGGGTAGACTGGCGTTGCGCGATGTGTGATCCGTTTCAGATGAAAAACCGGGAACGGGGCGGCGTGGGAGTAGTGGCCGAAGTGATCGCCAAACGGCCCTTCCGATTCCCGTTCGCGAGGCGGCACGATACCCTCGAGAACAAACTCGGCCGATGTGGGCACCCAACTGTCGATCGTCTGGCAACGCCGAATCTCGGTTGGCGCGCCGCGCAGAAAACCAGCGAACGCTAGCTCGTCGATCCCTTCAGGCAGCGGCGAGATCGATGCCAACAACGTGATCGGGTCGGCGCCAAGTGCGACCGCCACCTCGAGTGGCGTGTCCCTTTCCTCCGCCGCAGCGTAGTGGTACCCACCGCCCTTCATGATCTGCCAATGCATCCCGGCGCGCTCGCTATCATAGACATGCATCCGGTAGGTGCCGACGTTGCGAGATCCGGTTTGCGGGTGAGCCGTCACGACCAACGGAAACGTGACAAACGGCCCGCCGTCTTCGGGCCAACACGTCAGGATCGGCAGATCGTCGAACGAGAGGCGATCGCTTGCTGGTCCGTCATCGCCTGACGCCGATCCGGTGCGCCGGACTCGAAAGTGCCGCACACCGAGAAGCGTGGATCGCGCCGTCCAGAGCGCCTTGGGCGAGGGCGGCATGAGCTGCTCCGCGGTGGCCAGCAGCTCCTCCCCGATCGATTCCGGCGCCCGACCGACCGCCCACTCACATCGCCGGCTCGAACCCAGCACGTTGGCTACCACCGGGAAGCGTGACCCTTTTACGCGCTCGAACCAAAGTGCCGGCCCGTCGGCGCAGACGACGCGCGAAACGATCTCGGTGATTTCAAAGCGCGGATCTACTTCAGCACTGATTCGCGCCAGATCGCCGCGCGCCTCACAATGTTGAAGAAAAGACTGTAGATCGGGGAACGCCACGCGAGGAAGAGGCGCGGGTAGCTAGCTGCCCGGCTCTGGAACCCGCTCGGACGGCAGTGCGCGCGGGATACCGGCCAGCTCACCCGCCCGCCAACCACCGGGAACCTCCACGCCAAGAACCTGCAGGACTCGGTTGACGAAGTCGCCGACAATGTCGTCAATGCCGGAAGGCCGATCGTACCAACCAGGCGAAACCGGCATCACCGTGACGCCGTCACCGGCGAGCGTTGCCAGTTGTCGCAACGTGACCGCCGAGAGTGGCGTCTCCCGCGGACAGAGAACGAGCCGGCGACCTTCCTTGAGCGTAACCGCCGCGGTCCGTGTAACGAGAGTATCGGCGATCCCGGAAGCGATCTTGCCGATCGTCGAGGTCGAACAAGGCAGGATCACCATCGTGTCCCACGTGTTCGAACCCGATGCCAACGGGGCTGACAAGTCGGCGTCGTAGAACAGCCGATTGCAGAGTGCGGCTACGTCGTCGCGACCGATGTCCGTTTCTTCGTTGAGGACGTGCTGACCCCAGCGAGACAGGATGGCGTACTTCTCGCCGGGGAGGCGCTTGAGCAACTCGATGCCGAAGATCGAACCCGACGCTCCGGTGAGGGCGACTACTGTGCGCACGGATGGGAACCTAGTCGGTCGATCCTACCGGGTCTAGGTCCCGATCAGCCCGGCTACGACGACCGCCAGCGCAGCAAACCCGACCCAGACATTGATGCGAAAGAACGCTAGATCGACATCGTGCGCCTTGCGCTGTTCCCACACCAACAGCGCGCCGACGATCAACACAAACGGAAGCGCAAGCATCACGTTCAACCGCCAGACCACGAGCGCCGCGAGTAGCAACCATGCGACGCCATGGATACCTCGGGAGATCGCGAGTGCGCCGCGCCAACCGTAACGCGCCGGCAACGAGCGGATCCCCGCCGCTTGATCGTGAGCCTGATCCAGGGTCGCGTAGATGACATCGAAGCCGGCCACCCAACCGAGCGTGAAGCCGGCGAGTAACAGCGGCGGGCCGACATCGGCGAAGCTCAGTCGAGCTGCGAACCAACCACCGAGCGGCGCCATCGCCAATCCCAGACCGACGCCAAGATGGCACCATGGCGTGAAACGCTTGAGGTATGGGTAGCCAATGAACACCGCCAACGGGATCGGCGCCAGCGTCAAACAGATCGGCGCGATGGCCCATGCCGCGACGGCGTACACCGCTGTGCCAGCGATCGCCAACACTCGCGCCTCGGTCACCGACATCACGCCACGCGGCAGCTCACGTTCGGCGGTCCGCGGGTTCGTCGCATCGATCCGGCGATCGATGATCCGATTTAGCGCCAACGCCGCAGTCCGGGCGCCAACTCCCGCCACTAGCACCAGCAGCAACAACCGGCCGGACACATCCAAACCACCGCCCAAGAACACGCCGGCGAACAGCATCGGCAACGAGAACAACGTGTGTTCGACGCGAAGAAAACGACCGTAGCTACGGACCCGGCCGGTTTCGGGGTTGGCCGTAGTTTCCGCGACTACCTCCGGTGGAGCTCCGCGGCGAGACCACGATCGGCGTTCAGAATCTGATTGGCGAGCTCGATTCGCGTCTCGGCGGGCAACTGACCGACCAGGTTCGACCAACCACCCGATCCAGAGAACCCCCAATCGTTGGCTGCTCGTCGTTTGGCGGTGTCCGCCAAACGTGGGTCGACCGCGCCCTCGACGTTCGAACCTCGATTGCCGTGCTCGTCACGATAGTACTGACGGTAGCCATCCACGACCGCTGGAATGTCCGCAGTTGCCAGCACGAACCCGCCGAACCCTTCGAAGAGCGTATCGGGCGCGATCATCCCCTCGGGCCGGATCGTGTCGGGAGTGAAGCCCGGCAGCGAAGCTCGTGGAACCTTTGCCGACGGCGGCAGCACGATTTCCCCGGGTTCGGAGCTTGACGCCGGGGCGGTGCGTTCGAGGGGCACCTGATCGCTGCATCCAACAACGACCGTGATCAGCGATTCGATCGGCGATTGCCTGAACGGCGATCCGTCGCAGGCGTTCATCGTGATTCTCCGAGAGCAGTGCGCGGTTACGCTCGAACCGCTCTCCAGCCTGGTGGCAGAACTGCCGAACAAGATCGATCTCGACCGCAGCCGCTGCCTCGCCCTCTCGATCGATCGTCGACTGGACCCGACTGATCGCAGCTACCAACGCGTACAGATCAATCACCATGTCAGCCAGCCGCGCGAGCTGAAACTGTTCGTCAACGACGTCGCTCCGATGGGTTCTGATGAGCGACTCGGCACTCTCGTGCAGGTATCCGGTGTAGCGCTCAAAGTGGTGGAGGCAACCCGACAACGGCTCGGCCACGTCGACATCGGCGCGGCGGCTCCCGATGACGTCACGTATTTCATGAAAAGCGAACTCGGTCAACACACCGATCTCTTTGATCGGCTCGCGCAATGCGCGACCGACGTTCTCCAAGTAGTCGGCCAACCGCTCCATCCCGGCCAGCGCGATAAACGCGCGCAGCACCTCGTTTGTACCCTCGAAGATCGGCATGATCCGCGCGTCGCGAAGGAACCGCTCGAACGGACGATCGTTGATGTAGCCCCGTCCACCGGCGACCTGGACCGCCGCATCGGCCGCTCGCCACGCAGCATCCGACGCATACACTTTGCAGATCGCGGATTCAAGGCTGTAATCGACATCGTCGCGATCGATCAGATCAGCCGTCAAATGTACCATCGATTCAGTGATAAAGATGTCGAGGCGAATCTGAGCGATCTTGCCGCGGATCAAATCGTATTCCGTGATCCGGCGACCAAACTGACGGCGAGTGCTAGCGAAATCGATCGCGGTGCCGAGGATTGTGCGCATCGCTCCGACCGCACTGGCTGCCAATCCCAGACGCCCACCGTTGAGGATGTTCATCGCCACCTTGAAGCCGTGGCCGGGTTGGTCAAGCACCCGGTCGTCGCCCAGCTCGAGGTTCCGAAACAGAAGCTCGGCCTGAGTAGACGCTCGGATTCCTAGCTTTTCGGAAGTCCAGAGT
>JBDGYV010000116.1:0-3257 GCA_039588915.1 Gemmatimonadota bacterium | reverse complement strand
TGCTAAAGCTGCAACGGAGAGCACATGAAACAGAAGCTCACGTTTCACCTTGGTGATGCTATTGACGTGAATGCGGTACAGCACATTGACCCGTACTGCTCCGACCACCGCAGAGAAGAAATGATGGAGCACGTCATGAGGACGCTGGCTCTAAAGATAGGTGAGCACCTCCTGGAAAACAGGATGATTACATTCAGAATGAGCAGGGACATGCGGCGGGACACGGAGAGGGTCTATGCAGAGTTCCTGTTCATTCCAATCAACCGGGGAAAATAATGGCTGCGTGTCCGAAGTGCGGCAAGGCAGGGATCAAGCGGAGGAACGGCAGTAGGTCGTGTACTCATTGCGGAAGGCTGCCAGATGCCCAAGCCCAAGAAGAAGGAAGCTATCTTCCAGCTCTGTGCTGCGCTTATCAAGGAGATGCAGGGCAGGCGGCGGCAAGCGGAGATCGACCGGCTACTCGATAAGATCAGGGCGCTGGTCAGGAATCAAAAATCATGACAGAGGAACGGAGTTCACAAGATGGCTGTCAAGATAACGAAAATCATGGTGACGCAGCAGGACATCGAGGCGATGCTGCGGAAGTTCGTGGTATCAGAATTTGGTATCACCGCCGATGAAATCGGCCACACCACGTTCACTCTGAACGATAGCGGGAACGTGCTTGCTGAAGTGATCCTGGAGTCAGAGCACGGTGGAGGCTCTAATCTGGAGGAGCCTGTGTCAGATGAGTGAGCTAGCTAAGATGACTGAGCTAGCTAAGCGCCTGCGTAGCGGGGTTATTGAGTGGTGCCGGGTCACGCACCAAGGACATGTGACGGATAATACGCCCTACGAAGCCGCCGATGCGCTGGAGAAGCTGCATGATGACTATGAAAATTTGGACATTGCGGCCAATCTTTTGATGTCTGAAATGGAGGTTGGCGACGAGGAGGTTGCTAAACAAAAGGCCGAGATCGAGCGGCTGACAAATTGCGTCACGCATCACATGGCCTGTGATTGCCGGGAGGCGATGCTACAGCAGCAGGCCCTTGATCGCGAGGCCGAGATCGAGCGGCTGAAGGGTCTTGTCCAGGAAGCAGCGACAGACGCCGCGGTGTATGCCAGTCGTCAGACGGAGGATCATGAAAAGATCGTGGAGCAGCAGGCCGAGATCGAGCGGCTGCGGAGCACCTGTGCCGCGGTCAAGGAGCTGATGGAGAGTCCCGACCTGTTGTGGGTTGTGAAGAAGCGCGACGACTAGGCGAATACCCGCCAGACAAATAGGCCGATGCCAAGCAGGACACAAGAAACAACCGGGTATAGAACGTCCAGAAAGCCGTCACCGCGTCCATCCTTGTCATAGTTGAGTGGGTTCAAGTCCTTGAGCTGAAGCACGTTGTCCTTACCGTCGCCCTGCTTCTCCCGCCACTTCTGATAGGCGGTCATCTCTCTACCCCAGAAGAAGAGGGGCCCGGCAAAAAGGACACTTGCCTCCAAAACGCCGTATCGAATTGAGAGATAGGCCATCCCCGAGAAGACAAGGGCGATGCCTGCATGAAGGAGGCTGGATATACTGAACCACATGGTACTCTCCTAAATCATCAAAGAGGACATCTTCCTCGTCGTCAATTGCAGACATCGAGCTGTTCGTTCAGAGTTTCGATCTCTGCCAGCCAGTCATACAAGTCCTCGTTCCCCTCGAACGGGATGAGCTCCAGCTCCTCTGCCACCTTCTCGTCCATGTAGTTCGGAGGTGGGCAGGCCGTCACGGTTGACGCGCAGGCTGAGAGCGCCAGCAGCACGATCAGGATCATGATGCCACCTAACACGCCTTCTATGACTGGCGCGCTGGTGGCGGGGCGATAGGCTTCATGCCGGTTAATCATAGAGCGCCCCCAGGACCGCTAGGACCGCTGCGATGCACAGCACATTTCCCAAGGAAATCTTCATCTCTTCCTCTTCCGAGCCTTCGCCAGAAGCTCGTCCCGACGATACTTCCGCTTTCCGGCAATCTCCAACTGCTCTGATTTTATGTCCAAGGCTTTCCTGTTCGCCTTGTTCTTCTCGTGGTACTTCCCGGCCATGAAGCCCATGATGGTCGCCGCCCACTTGGCGAGCGAGGACACGATGCCGGAGAAGAAGCTGCCAATGGCTAACATCACTTCACCCTATGCGAGTACATGATCCACCTCCAGAGGCGGGCCCAGAGTGAGCGCCGCCTTGGAGGTTTACTGGGAAGTAGATCCCGGATCATTCCGGGGCCGGAGGCTGCGGTTGTCCGTCTTCGATCGCACGACGAACACCCTCGCGAACGATCTCGAGAGCCTTGTCGTCAATCTTGTTCTCGGTGGCGGCGACGATCTTCTCCACCTTATTCCAGCCAGCGGCTACAACGCCCACCAGCATACCGCCCAGCGAGCCGAGCAGCAGGAGGAGGATGCCCTCCAATTCAATGCCCATGATTTCCATCATGCTTCTCCTTTGGGTTGGAACTCAACGTGAATGTGGGTCTTCTCTACCACAACATCGAACTCTTGTCCTAATGCTTCTCTCAGGTCTACCGCAAGGTTTTTCTTATCAACCTGCGATAAGTCCCTGGTACGCATATCAAAAGCGTATCCGACATAGTGAAGAGAATTTGGGCTGTGTTTCCCGTCAGTCACTGACGTGATAACCAGCTCATAGAAGCGGTCGTTACACACGCCATCTGCTATGTGCATTCCCGCAACAGTCTCGGGCTTAACTCCCCGAAGACTCACTCCCGGTTTCAGTCTCATTCACACTTTATAGCATTAAGCGGTCGGGTCTGCCAGCTCATAAACCCACACATCGCCTGCGGTGAAGTTGGTGCCCAGGCTGTTCAGGATCTGAATGCCCAGGAGCTCAGAGGTCGTGCGGATGTCGCCGCCCTTGATCTCCCCCTGGCTGAAGCCGGAGGACGCATCGCCAGCCGCGTTGCTCTCCCACGCTTTCCAGTTGGTTCCCTGGATGTTGACGATCGTCAGCTCGAAGCCCATCGCCTCGCCTGCCGCACCGCCCGCGCCAGCGAAGAGAACCATTTGAGCCGCCGTGCCACCGCCCAGGTTCGAGGTGGTCGTCGCGGAGGTCCATCGCTTCCCGGCCCGGTCGTAGATGCTGGTTGCCAAGAAGGTGGAGCCGTCGATGGAAACCCGAGCCCAGACCGCCGCCCCGTCAGGTGGCACGATGCCCGTCCCGATTACCTTGAGGATCGTCTTCGTCCCGGTCGTCCAAAACTCGCTGACGTTAGTTACGCC
>JBDGYV010000115.1:0-3536 GCA_039588915.1 Gemmatimonadota bacterium | reverse complement strand
CGAGATGGTCGAGCTGCCGGCTGGATACACGCTCCAGTGGTCAGGGCAATTTGAGTACATGCAACGGGCCAAGGAGAAGCTCCGGCTCGTAGTCCCGGCGACGCTTCTGATCATTCTGCTGCTGCTCTATCTCAACTTCAGGAGCATCGGTGAGACGCTGATCGTTTTGCTTTCGCTTCCCTTCGCGCTCATCGGTGGCGTCATGATCATGTGGTTGCTGGGGTACAATTGGTCGGTCGCAACGGTCATCGGATTCATCGCGCTGGCTGGTGTCGCAGCAGAGATCGGCGTTGTTATGCTCGTTTACCTGCGGCAGGCTTTCGAGCAGCGCAGTCGGAAAGCCCAACTCCAGAACCCGGGAGACGTGCTGGATGCGGTGCGCGAGGGAGCGGGCCAGCGATTGCGCCCGGTCATCATGACCGCGACAGCGGTGATCGGGGGGCTGCTCCCGATCCTGTGGGGTCATGGCACCGGGGCGAGTGTCATGAAACGCATTGCCGCACCGATGGTCGGCGGGATGGTCTCGGCGACGATCCTGATTCTGCTCGTCATCCCGGTGGTCTACTCGCTGTGGAAAGAGCGCTCGGTTGCTGGCCGTGGGGCGAGCGATGAGCCGCGGGACGCGGTTTCGGAGGCAGTTGAAACAGAATACCCCTCGGGGGTATAATGAGTCGAAGAGTTCTCCCTTTATGCAGGAGGCTAAGCCGGTGACAACGGTAGACCACGGCTACCAGAGAAGTGGACGCGAGGTAGCCCTTCGCAATCGACTCCGCCGGATCGAAGGGCAGGTTCGAGGTCTAGAGAGAATGATCGACGAGGGTCGGTATTGTGTCGACATCCTGACACAAATCGAGGCCACCAAAGCAGCGCTGGCGCGAGTACAAGACCAGATCCTCGAGTCGCACATCAGTCACTGCGTGGCGGATGCGCTAGAGGATCATGATGTCGGCGAACGCCGCAAGAAGGTCGATGAAGTCGTAGCGCTGTTGAAGAAATTTCGGAAAGGGCGATGAAACAAGCGACTGAACCAAGCACAGCGGCATCGGAATCGACCCGCTCTCGGCGGCTTCGGCTCCCGATCGAGGGGATGCACTGCGCCGGGTGCGCCGCCAACGTCGAGCGCGCGCTGGGTGGAGTTGATGGCGTCGACACGGCGACCGTCAACTTTGCCGCCGAGGAGGCGACGGTTGCGCTAGAAGAAGATGGGGCTGCTGTGAGTGATCTGGTGACGGCGGTCGAGCGCGCCGGCTATGGCGTCCGTGAAGCGTCGATCGAGCTGAGCGTTACCGGGATGCACTGTGCCTCGTGTGTGGGCTCGGTAGAGGCCGAGTTGGCTGCAGTGCCCGGCGTCGTCGATGCGGCGGTCAACCTCGCCGACGAGACTGCCCGCGTGCGGGTCGTCGCTAGCACGGTCGAGCCAACCACGCTGATCGAGGCCGTTCGCCGGGCTGGCTACGGGGCCGAAGTGATGTCCGCTGCCACGCGCGAGGATGAGGCACGCGCCGCCGCGCGCGATGCCGAGATCGCGGCGCTCAAGCGTCGTTTCTGGGTCGCGGCTGTACTGTCGTTTCCGCTGATCGTTTTCGAAATGGTGCCGCATCTCGTCGGCCGCATTGGGCTCGACCTCGGCTTGCCGATGCTGAGCCCATGGATCCAGCTGGCGCTGGCGACACCGATCGTCGCGTACAGCGGGTTGCCCTTCTATCGCGGTGCGTGGAACGGGCTTCGCCACCGGGCGGCCGACATGAACACGTTGATCGCGGTTGGCACCGGGGCCGCGTTTGCGTACAGCCTGGTGGCGACGGTTGCGCCGCGCGTTTTCCGCACGGCCGGTATCGCGCCCGCCGTGTACTACGAGTCGGCGGCGGTCATAATCGCGTTGATCCTCCTCGGTCGCTGGCTCGAGGCGCGTGCAAAAGGGCGAACAGGCGAGGCGATTCGGCGGCTGCTAGACCTCCAGCCGCCCACCGCCCGCGTGCGACGTAACGGGATCGAGATGGAGCTCTCGGTCGAGGACGTTGTCCCTGGGGATCAGGTTCTCGTTCGACCGGGCGAGAAGGTCCCGGTCGACGGGGAGGTCCTCGAGGGACAATCGGCGGTCGACGAATCGATGCTGACCGGCGAGTCGATCCCGGTCGAGAAGAGTCCCGGCGAGCCCGTGTTTGGGGCGACGATCAACAAGACGGGTTCGTTTGTTTTCCGCGCCACCAAGGTTGGTTCCGAGACCGTGCTCGCGCAGATCGTCCGGCTGGTGCGGGAGGCACAAGGCTCCAAAGCCCCCATCCAGCGGCTGGCCGATGTCATCGCCGCCTACTTCGTGCCGGCGGTGATCGCTATCGCGATCGCCACTTTCGTCGTCTGGTTTGTCATTGGCCCGGAGCCGACCCTGACGTACGCGATCGTCACGTTGGTGGCGGTTCTGATCATCGCCTGTCCTTGCGCGCTCGGTCTCGCGACGCCGACGGCGATCATGGTCGGGACGGGGCGCGGTGCCGAGATGGGGATCCTGATCAAGGACGCGGCGAGCCTGGAGCGAGCCCACAAGATCGACACCGTCATCCTCGACAAGACCGGAACGATCACCCGCGGAGAACCAGCGGTGACCGATGTACATGCGTTCGGCAGCGAAACCGAGGACCAGATCCTCGCGTTGGCTGCCACCGTCGAGGTCGGCTCCGAGCATCCGCTTGGCGAAGCGATCGTCCGGGAAGCGCGTGAACGTGGGATCTCGCTCGCGTCGGCGGCAGGCTTCGAGGCAACGGTGGGCCAGGGAGCCGAGGCGAGTGTCGAGGGTCGTTCGGTATTGATTGGGAACGCGAGCCTCATGCGCGATCGTGGGATTGATCTCACGACAGGAGAAACCGAGAGCGCGGAACCGACGACGCTTGCGGCTCGTCTCGCCGGCGAAGGCAAGACACCGGTGTTCGTGGCCGTCGATGGACAGGTGCGAGGTGTCATCGCGATCGCCGACACGGTTCAGGCCGGATCGCGCGAGGCGGTGAACACACTCCACGAACAGGGCCTCGAGGTCGTCATGGTCACCGGTGACAACCCACGGACCGCAGTCGCGATCGGTCTCCAGGTTGGGATCGACCGTGTCGTCTCTGAGGTGCTGCCGGATGAGAAGGCGGCCCACCGACGCCCCGGCGCTGGCGCAAGCCGATGTCGGGATCGCGATCGGCACCGGTACCGATGTCGCGATCGAGGCCAGCGACGTGACGCTGATCGGGGCCGACTTGCGTGGTGTCGTCCGGGCGATCGCGTTGTCCCGGCGCACGATGCGGACGATACGCCAGAATCTCTTTTGGGCGTTTTTCTACAACGTGATTGGAATCCCGATCGCCGCCGGCGCGCTATACCCGTTCACCGGCGTCTTGCTCGAGCCGTGGGTAGCCGGCGCGGCGATGGCGTTCAGCTCGGTCAGCGTGGTTTCGAACTCGCTGCGGCTCCGTGGCGCTCGGTTAGAGGGCGCGGCGTGAGCGCGACCGATTGGACCGTCATCGGCGGTGGTGTGATCGCGATCGCACTCGAGTTGT
>JBDGYV010000114.1:0-3360 GCA_039588915.1 Gemmatimonadota bacterium | reverse complement strand
CCATCGCTATTGAGCCAGGACAAATTCACTTCGCCCGAGCAGCCGGGAAACCCGCTTGGATTGAAGTGGAATCGGTGCCACCTTGGTCCGCAGACGACTATTTCGTCTTGTAGGGGCATCGTTCCACCTACCCCGCGTTTGTCTCAGGGGGACCTGACGTTTTGTCTCGCGCGTGTGAAGGTCAAGAAACGTTGGAAAGGAGACGCACCGCTCCACCCACTCTGGATCGTCCCACTTGGGGGGTGCCTTTTCACAGGGAAACGTAAGCTGTCCGAGATCGGTCATCTCCTCGGTCTGGGATAAACACATACGTCGGCCGATCTGCTATTTGGCGTAGGCTGTATTCGTCAATAAAGTGTCCGGATGCCGGACCAGTAGTCGTACCACACGTCTATGAAGAAGGGAATTGAATGAAAGATGTGAAGATAAAGCTTTCAGCATTATGGGCAGCGCGAATGTTGAGTGGCCTACAAGGGGACTCGACGCGCTTACATGATCCGATGGCGCTCAGAGAACTGGAAGCGGGAACCACAGCTGTACCGGTAACCAACGAATTATTGTTGGTAATGTCGATAATATTCGCGGTTCCAATTTTTATGAGTGTCTTCTCCCTAACGTTGAAGGAGAAGGCGAATCGCTGGGCAAATCGTAGCATAGGCACATTCTTTGTTGCGTTTGATCTCATTTTTCTGGGCTTAATCCTTTTCCTATGGCCGTTTTCCGCTTATGAGACATTTTGGTCAATTGTGTATCCTGTGTTTACAGCCTCGGTTGTTTGGTATGCATGGAAGTGGCCTGAACAGGAAGCGTGAGTTCGCCCGGAAGCAACGTCACGCCGCCAGGCGATCCCGGAACGGCACGATACGATGATCAAACTCGTTTACTGTATGAAAGTTGGGAAACGCTAGAGTGGACCCTCTGGCAGGATTAGAGATCGGAGGAAAGTCGTGAAATCGCCAGGCCGAACCCAGAAGGCGGGAACTTGCCGCTGGTAATCCCCATAGGCGCTGCCGAAACGCTCGAGGAGCTCCGGCTCCTCGCCGAAGCGCAGCCAAAGCGTCAATACGACCCACCCGACGGCCGCCAGGATCAGCGCCATTAAGCTTCCATTGAGCAGCCCGAACGCAAAGCTGATCCGGATCGCACCGGAATACGTGGGATGGCGGAGCACCGAGTAGACCCGAGACTCAACGAGCCGAGCCTCGTCGGGCCAATAGACATAGATCAAGGCCATGTTGTCGACCCCGAAGGTCCATAGAGCCCGCACGAAGAGTAGGCCCCCGGTAAACAGGAAGTAAGCGGCCACGGGAGAGGCCCAGACCAGCGGCACGGTCCGCTCAGCGGATACGAAGGCGATGTGCAGCAACATCGCTGGCACCAGGGGCATAGCGGGAATCACAAATCGCCACATCGCGCGCGGATAGGCACTCTCGCCGTAGCAGGCTTTTAAGACGTGACGTCGGCGGATCATCCGCCCGAGGAGAATCATAAGGACGGCCCCCGCGGTCAGCTGGCTAACCAATGGGCCCCAAAGGAAAAGCCGATCGAAGTACCAGAAGAAGAGCGCAGCAACCGTGAAGGCCGACGCCCCAATGAGGAGAGCCAACAGCCGTGAGCTCCGACGGCGAAGCTGCGGAAACTTGTCGTACAGAACCTCAATGCCGGGGGGTTTGGATGGTTTCATGTTCGCTCCAATCGGCTCTCGGCGAAACGAATCCCACAGACAGAACTCGTCGCTCGAGTAGCCCCCGTGCCAGACGGAAGGGCCCTTCGCGGTCAGACTGCCCCCGCTTTCTGGAGGAGCTTTCGCCGTCGGAACAGGCCAACCGTTGGCGCAAAGAACAACCAGAAGCCCGAGATCGGCATGATGAGAACCCCGGTCGACGTCATGACCAGAAAGCTCCACCCGAGGAAGGCCGGGAGCGTGTCACGGCCTTTCTCGAGCCAGTCGATCAGCGCTCCGAGTATCAACCAGATGAATCCGGTGAAGAGAAACCAGAATGCGCGCTCTCGATCGGGCTCGCCGTTGACCGTGTTGAGCAACCCTTCGCCAGCGAGAACACCGACGATCTGGCGGAAGACCACGAGACCGAAGACCGAGTGGATCAGGCCAATTCCGATCACGCTCTTGCCGATCCACGCTTTCATATCTGGCGCCCTCTGACTTTCATCTGATCACTCTCACGCCTGGGGAAAAGGCTCGATCTGCTGTCTGTCGTGCAGGCAACCACACTCACAGGCGTTCTGTTTCTTGTCGGCCCATCTGCATCACCTCCTTCCTATGTGTGCCGATCTCACTTACGTTCGCCTTCCTTGATGCGTTCCTCGACTCCGGCCAGTTCCTTCTTCAACTGGTCCCGATAGTTCTCCAGGCATTCCCGTTCCTCTTGGGTGGAGAAGAACCGGCGGAATCCTGGACCGCATCCGCACCCGCAACAACCGCAGGTACATCCTGCAAATCCGCTGGATCTGGGAGCCATTCCTGGTTGACACATCGCAATTACCTCCTTTTAGGTTCCCTGCGTGTGGTGTTGCCGCCGTCCGAACCGGTTGATTCAGTAATGAAGCAAATACTTAATCTCTCCCCAAAAAAGAGAGACCTACTCTTCTGATTTGAATTCCCTGATCCTAGACCGCACTTCGTCAAGCTCCTTCTTGAGTTCCCGTTCGTATTTCTTCAACAGGGAGAGCTTGTTTTCCGCTTCCTCCAGCTCCGCTTCCCGAACCCGGCCGGTGCCCTTGCAGCCGCAGGTGCAAACATCGGTAAGGAGTTCTCCGCACTGTTCCAAGGCGGCTGGATCAATCTCGTATGGCAGCCAGTATCCTTTCCGCTCGCTACGAACCAGACCGGCGTATCGGAGAACCTTCAGATGCTGCGAGACGGCCGAAGGGGTGATGCCCAGGGCTTCGGACAGCTCGTTCACTCCAAGAGGGCCATTCTGCTTAAGCAGATCGATAATCCTGATACGGGACTCAACGCTCAGGACCTTGAAGAGCTCAGCTTGTTTGATGTGGGTCATTCTCGCCATCCAGTTCAGTACTTGCTTAAATACTACATCAAATAAGCCGCCCTTTCAAGCCGGTGGCTGACTTAGTCCGAGACCGCGTGGCGGATGAGCAGAAGATGCGGGCGGCGGAGAACTAGTAAGCATGTAGGAGGTCGCAGGTTCGAGTCCTGCTCCCGCCGGCGAACTGGAGAGGTTACGGCCTGAAGATTTTGCCATAACAACGAAAGAGCCCGGATCGCTTGCAGTGGTCCAGGCTCTTTCTCTGACACGCAGGTCCTTTTCGCTGTCCGTGCAACGCAGCTTGCCGTGCCATGCTCAGCCAGACCGCTCATTCCAGCCAAGCTGTGCCACT
>JBDGYV010000113.1:0-4129 GCA_039588915.1 Gemmatimonadota bacterium | reverse complement strand
ATCTTCGGAGACGAGCGGCGACCATCCGCTCCAGCTCGAACAGACCCCAATCCGGGGAGGCTCGATGAGCGAAGACGTCCTCGCCACGCCGGAACCGACAACCCGCCAGGGCAAGGGCTTGCCGCCCGAGGCCTACGAGGAGATCCCGGGTAGCGACTACCAACCGTACGTCCCACCTGAAGCCGATCTGCGTGAATTCACACTACGAGCCGTCGTTATCGGCGTGCTCGTCGGGGTCGTGTTTGGCGCCGCCAACGCGTACTTGGGTCTCAAGGTCGGCCTGACCGTCAGCGCTTCGATCCCGGCGGCGGTCATGGGCGTGGCGTTTTTCCGCGCGCTCAAGGGTGGCACGATCCTCGAGGGCAACATGGTCCAGACCGTCGGTTCGGCGGGGGAGTCGCTCGCCGCCGGGGTCATCTTCACAATCCCGGCGTTGTTCATCTTCGGAATGGCGCCCAGCCAACTGTTGATCTTTACGCTGGCTTCGCTCGGTGGGCTCTTGGGGGTCTTGTTCATGGTCCCGCTGCGCCGTTACCTGATCCGCGACGAGCACGGCAAGTTGCCCTACCCGGAGGGGACGGCGTGCGCGGAGGTGCTGGCTGCTGGCGACACCGGTGGGGCCAAGGCGCGGCTCTTGTTCAGCGGTCTCGGGGTGGGAGCGGTCTACCAATACTTCGTCAACAACAACGCGCTCTCGTTTTGGCGCGGCGACCCGTCTTTCCGGATCCGAGGTTATCCGAAAGCCGAGTTCGGCATCGACCCGCTGATCGCGACCTTCGGGGCTTCCGCCGGGACGCCGCTGTACCCCGAGACAGAAGCGCTGATCCGCGACATGGAGCCGGGCGAGATCTGGAATCGCTACATCCGATACGTCGGCGCCGGTGCGGTTGCGTTCGGCGGCATCATAACGCTCGTGCGAGCGCTGCCGACGATCGTTGGCTCGTTCCGCATGGGCATTCGCGGCATCCGCGAGAGCGCTGATCAAGGCTCAATCAAGCGGACCGAGAGGGATCTCCCGTTCACCACCGTGTTGGCCGGGGCGCTCGGCATCGCCGTGATCCTGGCTCTCTTGCCGGCTTCGTTCGCGCCCGCCGGCGCGCTCGGGGCGATCCTGATGGTCATCTTCTCGTTCTTCTTCGTCACGGTTTCGTCGCGCATCGTCGGGTTGGTCGGCACATCGTCCAATCCGGTCAGCGGCATGACGATCGCCACGTTGCTCCTCACGGCGCTGCTCTACGTCGCCCTCGGGCGGACCGAGAACGCGGTTGGTGATCCACGCATGGCGATCCTGCTGGTCGGTGCGATCATCGCGATAAGCGCCGCGATCGCCGGCGATACATCACAGGATCTCAAGACCGGCTTCTTGCTCGGGGCGACACCACGGCGACAGCAGATCGGCGAAATGATCGGAGTGCTGACAGCGGCCACCGTCATGGGTTCGGTATTGATGGTGCTGCATGGCGGGATCGGGATCGGCTCAGAAGAGCTGCCCGCTCCACAGGCGACGCTGATGGCGCTGGTCATCGACGGTGTCGTTAACGCCGACCTCCCGTGGGCGCTCGTGGTTGCCGGGATATTCTTGGCTGCGATGTTCGAGATGGTAGGGCTGCCGTCGCTGGTCGTTGCCGTGGGTCTCTATTTGCCGCTCTCGCTCATGTCGCCGATTCTCGTCGGTGGCGTCGTTCGATTGGCGATCGAGAAACGTCACGCGGCTCGGATCGACGTCCTGCGGGAGAAACGCGAAAACGGGGTGCTGTTCGCTTCCGGGTTGATCGCCGGGGCCGCGCTGGTTGGCGTCATCATCGCCGGCCTGGTGTTCTTCGGCGAGCAGTCGGCATTGATCAGTGCCTTCCAGACCGCCGTCACCGGGGTCACCGAAGGTGCCGGCACGGCCGTTTCGTTGATTGTCTTTGGTGCGTTAGCGGGGACGCTTTGGTACGTCGCCGAGCGCGCCCATTCCGGTGGCGAGGTCACCGAAGATTTGAGGCGAGCCGAAGAGATGTAGGCTCGCGATAGCATAGAGAAAGGAGATGCGATGAACGTCTACGAAAGCGAACACGTAAGGAATCTCGCCGTGATTGGACACGGCGCGTCGGGCAAGACCACGCTGGTGAACGCGATGGCGTGGTTGGCCGGCTCTTGCAGCCGCATGGGTTCGGTCGAGGATGGCACTTCGCTGACCGATTTCACGCCTGACGAAACGGAGCACCAGATCTCGATCAGCCTGGCGATGGCATATGCCGAGTTCATGGACACCAAGGTCAACTTGATCGATACGCCGGGTTATCTCGATTTCGCCGGCGAGGTCGTGTCCGGTCTACGAGTCGCAGATAGCGCGTGCTTGGTGGTAAACGCCGTTGCTGGCGTTGAGGTCGGTACCGAGCGTGTGTGGGAGTATGCTGAAGCCGAGAAGCTCCCCCGGATGATCTTCATCAACATGATGGACAAAGAGCATGCTGATTTTGAGAAGGTTTATCGACAGGTACGCGATGGATTGTCGGCGCGTGCAATCCCGGTCGAGATCCCGATCGGGCAGGGATCCGATTTTCACGGCATCTGCAATTTGTTCAGCGAGAACGCGCACCTCTACCAGGATGGCGCGACCGGCAAGCGCGAGATCGGGAAGATCCCGGATGAAGTGCGCGCCGACTATGATCGCTATCGGCGGGAATTGGTCGAAACTGTCGCCGAGACCGACGACACACTGATCGAGCGCTATCTGGAAGGTGAGGAGTTCGATCGCGACGAGGTAATAGGAGCAATGAAAGCGGGGATGGCGAGAGGGGAGCTGTTTCCGGTTTTCTGCGGCGCAGCCGAGCAGCTCAAGGGCGTGCGTTCGCTGCTCAAAGAGGTCGTGGAGCTGTGTCCGAGTCCGCCCGAGCGTCCGGAGATTCGGGCAACCCGGTCAGGTGATAGCGAGAAGGTGTTTGTGACGCCCAACGATGCCGCACCACTATCGGCGCTCATCTTCAAAACCACGACCGAGCCGCACGTCGGTGAGCTGTCGTATTTCCGCGTTTTCAGCGGACAGGTCGAGAGCGGTCAAGATGTCTACAACTCGACGCAGCAGCACGATGAGCGACTGGCACACGTTGGTATCATGCAAGGCCGTGAGCGAACCGAGGTCAACAGCCTGAAAAGCGGTGACATCGGGGTCGTGCCCAAGCTCAAGGCATCGCATACCGGGGACTCGTTCTGTAAGCGAAATGATCCGATCGTTCTACGCGAGATCGACTTCCCGAAGCCAGTGATCTCGGTCGCGATCGAGCCAACGAGAGAAGGCGAGGAGGAGAAGATCGGGAGCGCGATGTCGAAGCTCCACGAAGAAGATCCGACGTTCGTTCACGCCTACAACCCGGAGCTCGGTCAGACGATCATCCGTGGGATGGGCGAGCTGCACCTGCAAGTCGTGCTCGAACGCATGAAACGCAAGTTCAATGTCTCAGCGAACATGCTGCAGCCGAAGATCGCCTACCGCGAGACGATCAAGCGGAGCGGTCAGGCCCAGGGACGTTACAAAAAGCAGACCGGTGGACGCGGTCAGTTCGGCGACTGCAAGGTGCGGCTGATCCCACAGGGCCGCGGCGAGGGGTACGAGTTCGTGAATCAGATCACCGGGGGCGTCATTCCCCATAAGTTCATTCCGGCGGTGAACAAGGGGATCCAGGAAACGATGAGCAAGGGTGTCCTGGCTGGGTACCCGGTGGTCGACCTTCAGGTCGAGTTGATCGACGGGTCACACCATTCCGTCGACTCGAGCGAGATGGCGTTCAAGGTCGCCGGCTCGATGGCGTTCCAGAACGCGGTTGGAAAGTGTGACGCGGTGCTGCTCGAGCCGATTATGGAAGTGACGGTTGTGACACCGGACGAGTACCTGGGTGACGTGATCGGCGATCTCAATCAGCGGCGGGGAAGGGTACTGGGAATGGAGCCAAGCGGGAACGGGAAGCAAAAGGTCAGCGCTTACGTCCCGCAGGCCGAGCTGTACCGCTACTCGACGAGCCTGAGATCGGTCACCCAAGGCAGGGGAGATCACGCGCGCACTTTCCACGGGTACGAGGAGGTGCCGCACGATATCGCGGCAAAGGTGATCGCTCAGGCGGAGAAGGAACGCGAGGGGGCGGGGATC
>JBDGYV010000112.1:0-3714 GCA_039588915.1 Gemmatimonadota bacterium | reverse complement strand
CCTTGACTTTGGACCTTGGATCTGCATCGGCGAAACGTCCGGCTCTCCGATCTTGACGTCGAGACCGGAGTTCAGCGCCACCCCCTTGGCCCACAACAACACGTCACTGTCGGCGACCGCCAGCCAAAAGTGGTTCTCCCCCAGGCGAAGCAGCACCGGGTCATTGATGATGCCACCATCTGCGGCGGTAATAATGACGTATTTACCCTGACCGACTTGGCACTTACCCAGATCCCTCGGGGTGAGCATGTTGGTGAAGGTGAAGGCGTCTGGACCGGTGATCTCGACCTGACGCTCGACGCTCACATCCCAAACCGTGACATCCTTAAGAGGAACATATGGTTGTACACCGTATACCGGCGGCACCCGCAGCGTTGCGTCGCCTCGAAGTACGGTGACCTTCGCAGTCTCGCTCCGCGTTGGATTAACGCCATGTCAAAGCTCGCGGCCATCGAACCCCCCGTTCCTAGTCGAGTGCGATCTTGTGAAGTAGCTCAGCAGGGCCGATCAGCCTAAGACGCGAAGAGCGTCCCGGCCAGACGGCTTCGCGGTCGACTACGATGGCTCCCACGGCGGGTGGTTCCAGATGTAGCGCGCGATCTTCCACTCGGCGCCCTCATCCCGGCGCATGACCATCAGATAGTTGCCGGCGGTCGAGTAGAGTTGGCTCTCGCCCTCGTCCTCCACCGAGAATGACAATGACATGGTGCCCCAGACGTAGGCTATGTCGCCAGCGCCGCTGATCTCTTCTGGGTTCATCTCGAAGTGGGGTACCGTCGAAGTCGGCGCATCCGGCGGCCAGAAGAACTCGCGAATCTCTTCCGCGCCATTGACAGGGTCCGTGCCCAGAGCCGGGATGAGCACCGCATCATCGGTGAGGGTGGCCAAAACCGCTTCCGGATCGTTCGCTAGCCAGGCTGCAGGATAAGCGAGGTTCAATTCCCGAATCACTTCGATATCCTCGGCGGTGAGCGGTTGGTCGACTGCAGGCTGTGTCGAGCACGCTGCGCACAGAATCGATAAAGTCAAGAACCACCACCCGCGATGAAAACGTTCTGACCTCGTTGCCATACACCCTCCGATTCCGTTTCCGGGCCTCGCTTGGTTTACGCGTCACGATACGAAAAAAAGCGGGGCGTTCCTGCGAACGCCCCGCAATACTCGGTGTGCATGGCCCGGACGATCGAGCCCGCGGTCATCCCGCAGCTAGGTCCCCCTGCGCACGAGCTCCCCACAAGCCAAGATCGTCGTCATGGGGCTAACCGCTTCGGCGTTGTGGATGGCGATGTAGTAGCTACCGTTCGGGTCGAGCGCGATTTCAAGATTGGCAGTAGCTGTGTGAACGCCCTCCGCATCCGGTTCCAGCAGCGGGTAATCCTCAGGCTTCCCAAGGATCGGCCCGTCTGAACCATCCTCGCAGATCCCAACGTGAATGAACCAGGGATACATGCCCTCGGGCATCTTCCCCCGCAGTGTCACAGACGACCGGGCTCGCTCGTCGGTCAACCGCGACGTCGTCACGTTGGCGACGAACGTCTCTCCATTGGCCTCCAGTCCCCCAACGTGAATGTCGCCGTACCACCCTGGCGCTGGTGCCCGCGCGGCGCGCCCACCGCTCTCGGTAGCGCAGCCGATCGCGACCATCACCGTTACGACGACTAGCGCCGTAAACGTTCTGTCCATCTTTCCCCCTTGCGGTTGGTGCTATGTGCTGTTGAGAGGGGAGACCTGCGGTGGCTCGGCGGTCTTGAGGATCCTTCGCGGCGTCGCTGAGGGCGTCGCGGAGGAAGCGAGGATCCGTAGCTTTGCGTCCCCGGCTTTCGCCGGGTTTGCCTTTCCCTTGGCCTACTCGCTCACTTGTGCCACTCTAGCATAAACGGAGGTGGAGGGCAAAAAGGCCTAGACGTTTGAACCGATCCCGAATCCCTCGCGTCCACCCCATAGGTTGTGGTAAAGTAAAGGATTAGCGATCTGATCGACTAGGGATCGCCCGTACGATCCCAGTGAAGGATCTAGCCTATGGCGAACATGCAGCACCGCCTCGCCGCTCTCTGGTTTGCTGACATCGTCGGCTTCAGCCAACTCTCACACGAAGACGAGAGTGTCGCTCTCGAAGTGGTACAGCTCTTCCAGGGTGTCGCACGCGACATTGTTGATCGGTACGGGGGGCACGTCGTCAAATTTGTCGGCGACGGCGCCCTGGCCGAGTTCCACAGCACGGAAGCTGCCATCCGAGCGGCTTGCAGGTTGCGCAGTTCTTTCTCTGAGCAGACCAAGACCAACGATCTCGGCGAACGGGATCTCCGCATCGGGGTGCACGTGGGCGAGATCGCCACCACGCCCGACAGAGATGTCTACGGTGACGGTGTAAACGCCACCGCCCGCATCATGAATCAGGCGGAGCCCGGCCAGGTGCTCGCGAGCGAAGACGTCTGGCATCAATTGCGTCAACGCAAGGAGTTTCAGTTCGAGGAACTGGGCGAACGCGATCTCCGCGGAGCGGGGCAGCACGTTCTGCACTCGGTCCACGTGGAGGACGAAACGTCGACCGAGTGGCCCGAGGTCCGCGAAGAGGAGCCGATCAGCAGACTCGGAGCCCTCTACGATGAACTGAAGCGACGCCGCGTTTTTCGAGTCACTGCCGCTTACGCGGTCGTCGCCTGGCTCGTCACGGAGATCGCGACAACCGTCGTCCCTGAATTGTTCCTACCGGCATGGATCACTCGTGCTGTCATCGTTTTTGCCATCCTCGGGTTCCCCATCGCGATCGTTCTCGCCTGGGCGTACGACATCACCCGTGAAGGTCTGAAGCGAACTCTACCGGCAGGAGCGGATGGTGATGTGCGGGGCAGCGGTTTTCCACTTGTTCAAAAGCTCACGGCTGGGCTTATCATCGCTGCAGTGGTTGTGGGTGGCTGGGCGGGGTGGAACCGATGGTCCCTCGGCCCTCCCAGTATATCCGCCTCAACCGTCGCAATCTTGCCGTTCAATGTGCGGGGTGGCGAAACACTCGACTACCTCAGTGACGGCATGGCTAGCCTCATCGCCACAAAGATGGGCGGCGTCGAAGAGTACCACAGTGTGGACTCGCACGCGGTCTTCAAGTTCGTCGAGCGGAGAGGTCTTCGAAACATCGACCCACAGTCCGGACAGACGGTTGCCGAGCGATTCGGCGCTGGGCTTTACGTCATGGGCGATGTGGTCGAACTAGGTGACCAGCTGCACCTCAACGTGTCGATCTACGAATCGGGCAAACAAGAACCGGTCGCTCAGATCAGTGTGCAGGGAGACGCAGATAACCTTACAGGGTTAGTCGACCAGATCGTCGGGATGATGCTCGCGGCTCAGTTTGGCGAAACCCAAGCCGACTTGAGAACTCTCGCGGCGATGACGACGGACTCTCTGGAGGCATTGAAAGCGTATTTGGAAGGTGAACAGGAGTACAACCGTGGCCGCTTCCTGGGTGCCGTGGACGCGTTCCAACGAGCCGTCGATATCGACAACGGCTTTGCTCTAGCCTATTACAAACTCGCGATCAGTGCGACGTGGATTCCTGATTTCGACCTGGCTGAGCAGGCAGTCGAGAACGCAGCGACCCATAGTTCTCGCCTCTCCCGCCAGCACCGTATCCTCGTCGAGGCCTTCCATGCGCATCAGACTTCAAATCCAACGAAGGTCGACAGCCTCCTTCGCGGGTATCTCGACATTCACCCG
>JBDGYV010000111.1:0-3439 GCA_039588915.1 Gemmatimonadota bacterium | reverse complement strand
ACAGGTGATGACGACATCAGCCGGGTCGTAGTCGATTCCGGTCTGGGTTCGCGCGCGGGCAGCGATCGCCGCTCGCAGCCGGTCCTGACCGGTGAAGGGGAGGTAACTGTTGTCCTCGTCACGCCCGATCGCCCGGTGGGTAGCCTCAATCGCTCCGGGGGGTGGGGCGAGATCGGTGTCGAGGTTTTCGAGCCTCAGGACTTCGGGGTCGTCGCCAGCAGCAGCAGCCACCTGATCGATTGAAAAGCCCGGGATTCCGCTGAGCCGGCCCATGGCGCCAAGATTAGGCCCCTGACGGCGCGACGCCAGATTTCATACTTTTGTCACAATTGGGACATAGAATCGTCACGGTGGGCGACCATACTCGAGGTGCAGAAGTACTTCGTCCATGTGTTCTTGGATCACTTGTCGAATGGGTAGCGATAATGACGATCAGAGTAGGGGTTTTCACGCTTGGGCTGGTCTTCCTGACCGGCGTATTCCAATCGGCCAGCGCCCAGAAGGTCAGCGCGCCGGCCGTCGACAGCCTGCGGCTCAGAGGAATCGCTCAGGCGCAGTTCAACACCACGTCGGCCGATGACGAGCCGGAATTGGAATGGCTGATCCGCCGCGCGCGGCTGGGTGCGCGGGCGTACGTCGGGGGCTGGATTCAAGGCTTTGTCGAGGGCGACTTTGGCAGGGGCGGGGCACGTCTCACCGATGCCTGGGTGAATCTTCGATTTGACAAACGCTTTCAGCTCAAGCTGGGGCAGTTCAAGGTCCCGATCGATGCACTCGAGTTGACATCGAGTCGCCGATTACCGGTTGTTGAGCGCGATCCAATCCCGAGAGGCGCGGTCGGTTTCAGTCCCAACGGGCTGCTCGATGACTTGGGCTACAACGGTCGCGACATCGGCGTCGGGTGGACCGGCGCTTGGCCATCGGTCACCGTCGAGGCCGGCTTCTTCAACGGCTCGGGTGACAACTCGAGTGAGGATGACGACGGCAAGCAGGTGGCGGCGCGCGTAACTGGGGAGCTCCCGGAGAATTGGCGATTGGCGATCGGTTGGACCGGCATCAGGGTCAGCGATCCGCCCGTCGATGATGACGCTGCTTGGTACAACGCCGTCGAGATCGCGGCCACGCACGGGACGTACGGCGAGCCCGGTTGGCGTGGGCTGGGTCAGATCATCTTTGGTGACGACTACGACCCGGAGGTGTTTGGCGATGACGACGCGTCGTTTGTGGCCCTCCAGGGAGTCGCCGGCTACCACGTGCCGCTGTACAACACCGCGTATCTGATCGGCATGGAACCGGTCGTCCGGTTTGGCTGGACGCGCGTTGACGACGGCTCCGTCGTGATCGACGACGAGTTGGTGCCGCTCGACAACGATCCGGAGGCGCTTATCGCCACCGGGGGAATCAACCTCTTCTGGCAGGACAACGTCGTGACTCAGTTCCAGGTCGACGTGTCGGACCCCGATATCGGTGAGAGCGATACCGAAGTCGCATTCCGGTTTCAAGCCGGATTCGCTTTTTAGTTTCCATCGGCTCTTCAATGAGGAGAACAGTCATGCGTAGGGACACAAACTTTGGCATCGCAGCCGCGATCTTGTGGGCGGTGACCGCCTGCGGGGGCGGCAGCAGTGACACCGCTTCGAGCGCCGGTCTCAGCGGCGCCGTTGCCGTCGACGGATCGAGCACCGTCTACCCGGTGACGGAGGCGATGGCCGAGGAATTCCAGATCATGCACCGGGAGACCCGCGTGACCGTGGGCGTCTCGGGAACCGGTGGTGGCTTCAAGCGGTTCTGTGCTGGCGAGACCGACATCTCGGATGCTTCGCGTCCGATCAAGGATTCCGAGCGCGAGATGTGCGCCACCAACGACATCGCGTTTACCGAGGTCCGTGTTGCGTGGGACGGTCTGTCGGTGGTGACGAACCCGTCCAACGACTTCTTCGATTGCCTCACCGTCGACGAGCTCAAGGCGATCTGGGAGCCGGGCAGCCAGATCGATAACTGGTCACAGGTTCGGTCGGAGTTCCCGGATAAGAGGATGGTTCTCTACGGGCCGGGCACCGATTCGGGCACGTTCGACTACTTCACCGAAGCGATCGTGGGTGAGGAGGACGCCAGCCGGCCGGACTACACCGCCAGCGAGGATGACAACGTGTTGGTGCAAGGTGTCGAGGGCGATGCCGGTGCTCTCGGCTACTTCGGGTACGCTTACTACGAGGAGAACGCCGATCGTCTGAAGCTGGTCGGCGTCGATGGCGGCGCCGGTTGCGTTACGCCGTCGGTAGAGACGATCGAATCCGGATCGTACGCTCCGCTCAGCCGGCCACTGTACATCTATGTGAGCGACGCCGGAATCGAGAAGCCCCAGGTCAGCGCGTTCGTCGATTTCTATTTGACCGAGGGAACCCCGTTGGTGCGGGAGGTTGGGTACATCCCGCTGCAGCCAAACCAGTACGACGAAGAGCTGAACAAGGTCCAGGTGTTGAGAGCGGCCCAATCCACAGGCACGGCGGCGAACTAAACCACTGTGACTCCACGCCCAATCCCCGCGTCAGTCCTCGGGGCGGTGTCGAGCCGCACGGCGAGAGAACGTCTCGTCGGGGCGATCGTCACGGCAGCCGGCGGCGTTTCGATCCTGACTACGATCGGAATCGTGGCCGTGCTGGTGTGGGAATCGATCGGGTTCTTCCGGCGCGTATCGCCGGTCGAGTTCTTGACCGGCACCGAGTGGACACCGCTCTTTCAACCCCAGCATTTCGGTGTCTTGCCACTGCTGGCGGGGTCGGTGCTGGTTGCTGTGATCGCCGCCCTGATCGCGATGCCGCTCGGGCTTGGCTCCGCGATCTACCTGAGCGAGTACGCACCCCGTCGATTGCGCGTGGTCCTCAAACCCACGCTCGAAGTGCTGGCCGGGATCCCGACCGTCGTCTACGGCTACTTCGCACTGACCTTTATAACCCCGCTGCTGCGCCACTTCATTCCGGGGCTCGGGGTCTTTAACGCACTAGCCGCTGGGATCGTGGTGGGGATCATGGTGTTGCCGATGATCGCTTCGCTCTCCGAGGACGCGATGCACGCGGTGCCGCGAGATCTGAAACAGGGTGGCTACGCGCTCGGTGGAACGAAGTTCGAGGTCGCCACTCGCGTGGTGACGCCGGCTGCGCTGTCGGGCATCGTAGCATCGTTCATCCTAGCGATCTCACGCGCGATTGGTGAAACGATGGCGGTGGTTCTAGCGGCGGGGATGACGCCCAATCTGACGTTCGACCCGCGCCAGTCGATTCAGACGATGACCGCTTACATCGTGCAGGTGAGCCTTGGGGACACACCGTTTGGATCGATCGAGTACCAGTCCATCTTCGCGGTGGGGTTATTGCTGTTCATGGTGACGCTGGCGATGAATGTGTTCGGTCGATGGTTCCTGCGGCGCTATCGCGAGGTG
>JBDGYV010000110.1:0-3579 GCA_039588915.1 Gemmatimonadota bacterium | reverse complement strand
AACTCGATGGCTTCGACTACTGCGTCCATGACTCCGATTGGGTTTAGCGAATCCGGCGAGCGTCGAATGACCTGCACTTGCACGCCGACGGAATCGTTTAGGATTATACCCATAGGCGCTGGCGAAACGTAGCTAGCCAGGCCTGCCGGAGCCTTGACGATGATGGTTCCGCCGTCACGATATCTGATGCCGGTGATGAATTCGCTTCCGCTGGTCGACGCAAGCAAGTTACCCAGTTCATCGCGGTACTCGACTCGCTGCAAGTCGTCGTCTAGCAGCCTCCAGTGGTCATGGGTCAGGATCAGAGATTGACCCTTGAAGACCACCAGGGTGCCTAATCCTTTGTTGGTTTCAATCTCGTAAACGCCGGCTTCCGCGTCCACCAGCCTCTTTGGGCCGTATAGCCTTATCAATACTCAGTAGATCGCAACTAAGCGTCCAAAGGGATAGTAATGACCAAAGAAAAGCCCAAGCGTTGCTTCACCATCTCCCACAACCATAGACGCCAACGAGCGAGTGGCAGCAGCCGATGCAAGATTTGGCGCGGGCCGCGCTTGGGTATGAAGAGATGAGACCATTTGACATAGCTCCAGAGGTTGAGCAGCAGAAAAGCCAGGGTAACAAAGAACAAGCGCAGTTCAGCCGACCGGGAAGTGGTACGTGCCCGCACGGTGTTCATCAGGCGATAGCTGGTTTCAATGCCGAAACGGCGACGATACTCGTCAGCTATCTGGCATGGTCGCATGTTCACCTTTCCGATGACGATATAAGCAAAGCGGTACAGCCCCCGGCGTCGATAACGACCCTTGCTGTAAACACAAACAACATGAACCGGGAAAGTCTCTTGGTCATAGGTGACACTCTTGCGCGTGTAGATGGTGTGGTAGCTTTTGCGCCCCACCAACAAGGCCCGAGTGCCACCTGTTTTGCCACGGATGACCAAGGGAATGATGGTCGGGAATGGCTGTTGTTTCAGGTAGGCGATGACCCCGTTGTTGTCAAAGCCGCGATCCAGGTAGAGGCGTTTGAGACGCAAGCTCAGGGCGTGACCGCGACCCAGCAGACGCTGGAGTACATCCAGCACTTTGTCCGACTGGCGCATCAGGGTGATAGCCAGCGTGTAGCGCTTGTTCTTCTTGACAACGTACAGAGTGGCGAAGCAGTGGAAATGGGTGGTGCCGCTCTTGGCTCGCCCCCGGCGTACCATCTCTTCATCTTCCTCATGCTGCCCATGATAAGGGATTTCGGTGATGTCGATAGCCGCTGGCAAACGAGGCCGCAGCAACTTCTTGGGCAGTTGCTTGACCAGCAGAGTATTCATGCTGGCCTCCAAGTTGGCCAGTTGACCGACATCGGCCAACATTTCCTTGACGACGGAACGCACCGTATTGCCACAGGGGGAATCAGCCAGCAAGCGACTGGCCATTTCCACGGTCACCCGTTCCACCGAGGCAGCGATCAATACATCCCAGATGTCCTGGGCATCGTAGTCCCGGTTGCTCATATCAAGGTCGAAGTGTTCTTGCAGGCTTTCTCGAACCAACTGATGCACCTCTGCTGCTGTCACTTGCTTGATTCTGGCTTTCTCTTTACCATTGCATCGCTTCTTAGCCACACGAGCCTCCTTGGGGATGATTTAGGTTCTTTCCCTAGGATGACTCCGTGTGGCTTTTTTGCAACCTATTAGTCACCGATTTCGATCTACTGACCTAGATTTCGTCCAAAATAGCAACCGTTCCATCGCGAGCGAGGAACTGAGCAAAGGCATGAACGAAAGACGAAGCCAAATGGTGTGCTTGGTTGAGTGTGATCTGAATGATGTGCCCCCGCTCATCGAACGTGAGCTTGCCAGAGATATGGAACGCATCACGGACCATCCGCAACATGCCGAAGTGGCGGAGGCGAGCCATACATGCCGCCAAGCCGTCACGAGTCCAGCTGATCAGGTTGTAAGCCAGTTGACCCAGCAGCAAGAGCATCTCTTGTGCGGCAAAGCGCTTCTTGTTCCGCTTGGTAATCCCCAAACCCTGCTTGCTGCCACGGATCGTCGTTTCGGCGCCGCCACCACGGCGGTCATAAGCATCCAAAGCGGTGAAAAGAAGGGCATCCGGGGAGGGCTCGTCCGGCAAAGGCTGACCCGTCAACCAAAGGAGCATGGCGTCGGTCAAATTGAAAACCAGCACATGATAACTCCACTGTCCGTTCTTTTTGCGATGACGCAGGCCCAATTGGCGGCTGGGTTGCTCATAAGCATGGGGGGACTCAACCCAGCCCACCTGACGGAGGGGAACTTTGGGGTCTTGATACCACTGGGAGACCGAACGACAAAGCTTGGCCGAGCGACCCCCATGTTTTACTTTGACCAAAACCAGGTAATGGCGGTTAAGCAGCCAATTGATGTCAGCATCACGACCACCACCCGCATCAACACGGATAATCGTGCGTCGGCGGTTTCCTGGATTGAGGGCAAGCACTTTCTCGCCTTCGGTAACCAATTCCTGCAAACAACGGTCCAGTTGTCGTTTCCCCGGATAAAGTCGGTCCAGGACAACTTCATCGTACAGACTCGCCACGACGCGTCCCAACTGGCGACCCCGGCGTGTTTTCTGCTGGGCGAAGTATCCCTTTTCTACTCCCTCTCCTTGACGACCGGCGGGCATCCCGCTCATGTCCACATCAAGCAACTGCCACTGGTGACCATAATCATGCCGGTAGCCAGCCCCAAACCGTTGGTAGACAGCCTTCATCGCTGCCTGCATTTGCTGCACATTCTCTTGGTTGCATGCATTGAGCGTATCACTGACCGTCGATTGGTCAGCGCACCGCTTCCGGCCAAAAGCACGCCACATTCCTTCATCCGGTTTGACCCGACTGTTGACCTCGACCACTCCCTGCCCGCCGGCCATGATATTGATGAAGGCATCCTGCAGCTTTTCCAACGGGCTATGATGGATCACTTTTTGTCGTATGATGAGCCGTTGCCCAATCATCTCCCAGATCCCCATTTGTTGAATACACATCCCGGTCATCGCCAGGCTAGCTCGCGGCGAAAATGTGATACGATTCTTCATGATGACAGTTCTCCTCAGGCAAGTGTTTTGTGTTTTCATCTATTCTTGTTCTGGAAGCTGTCATTGTCATCTTTTGATTTGTCCCCTAATTGGGGCGAAATTTAGGTCAGTAGCTCACCATAGCCAATGAGAGTTTGTAGCGGTGTGCGTAATTCGTGAGAGACGTTGGCCACGAAATTCGCTTTGAGCTGGCTAAGTTCAGACAGCTTCTTGAGGGCCCGTTCGAGTTAGGCGGTACGCTGTTGCGCGCGCCGCTCCAGGCCACGATTGCTTCTCTCCAGGGCACTTTGCAGCTGCTTGATGTGTTTTGTTACCGCCGTGGACAGCGAGCCTCCACTGATGCAACCCAAACTGACCAATAGCCGACCGATGAGGACCCGCTCGCCCTTATTGGCAAGCTCTTGTTGAACTCGCAGCGCTTGCCGTAACTCAGTCCCATTTATTAGCCCTTGCTCCACAAGGTGTTCGCCCAGCTTGGGAACCAGGACTCAGGAGTCGTTTCAGACAG
>JBDGYV010000109.1:0-5440 GCA_039588915.1 Gemmatimonadota bacterium | reverse complement strand
CAGCGGCAAGTGGCTGTTCCACTGCCACGTCGGAGCCCACCTCGCGGGGGGCATGTCGGGTCACTACAACGTACTGCCCGAAGAGGGGTAGCCTACTCCAGCCAGGCCCACCATGAGGAAGCCCCGTCACGGCGGGGCTTCTTTGGGTTAGATGATGATGAGGTGTGCTGGAGGTCGGAGGGCGTGGTGACAAAGACGGTGACAAGCGCTGATAACTGCCGGAAGAGGTCTTAACGTATCGGAGGACACCCGGCGTCGGCTTTCTGGTCATCTCGTCGGGTACTACCTCATCGAGAAGCGACGCCAGACTGGAGGAAGGACCATGAGTTGGAGAATCCGCCTGGTTACCGGGGTATTGGCCACGCTTGCGATGCTGCTGTTCGGGGGGATTGTGATCGGTTGCGCTCCGTCCGAGGAGAAGACCGATGCACGAACCGAAAGCGAAACAATCGCGCTCGAACCCAACGAAGGTGCAGCGGAACCGGCCGCGACTGAATCGGACGGTCCCCTCGCAGGAACGGAGTGGCACCTGGTGGAGATCCAGTCGTTGGACGATGACGTCGGCTCGGTGCGCCCGCACGACCCGACACTCTACACCCTGAGTTTGGGAGCGGACGGAACGGTCCAAATGCGCCTCAACTGCAATCGCGCCACCGGCACGTGGTTCTCGGAGCCCAGTGGAGACGCGCGCCGCCTAGCCTCGATGAGCGGATCGTGGCGGACGCGGGGTTCGTCCGCTCCTACCTACTGCAAGACGGTCGACTTCATCTCAGCCTAATGGCCGATGGCGGCATCTATGTGTGGGAGCCGCTCGCTCAGGAGTAGGATCCCGCTTAAGTCTCTAAGTTCTTACTGATTCAAATTCCAGCGAGGCCCTCCGTGAGTAACAGCGAGGAAGCCCCGTCACGGCGGGGCTTCCTCGCATGTTGGGGATGGTGGTTTGGCGGGGTTCTGGTGGGCGTGGTG
Organism: Gemmatimonadota bacterium; assembly: GCA_039588915.1. Taxonomy (GTDB): domain Bacteria; phylum Gemmatimonadota; class Gemmatimonadetes; order JACCXV01; family JAHWKZ01; genus CAMYLR01. The sequence continues at coordinate 4,474 of JBDGYV010000109.1, read as the reverse complement.
ACAAAAAACGGTGACAAGAACCGTCGTCCGAATAGCTTCAACGAGCGCAACGTTCTTGAGGGGACGAGCTGGTGGTGCCTCAGCACGGAAACGTCCTCTGATCATCCAATCCGGGAGCACGATCATGAACATGCGACTCTGTGTGGCCACCGCAGGCATGGCGATCGCGCTGGCGATCGGCTGTGCGGCCGAGGACTCTGCCGAGACACCGACAGCCGCTGACACCGGTTGGGACACGTTCGTCGATCAGTATGTTGAGGCGCATCTGGCTGCGCACCCACTGTGGGCCGTGGTGCAGGGGCGTCACGAGTACGATGGCCGGTTCCCCGACTGGAGTGCTGACGGGATTGCGCGCGAAATCGAGCGGCTGCACGCCGCTCGCGACGAGGCCAACGCATTCCCAGTCCCCGACCTGACCGACGAGCAGCGGTTCGAGCGCGACTACCTGATTGCCACGATCGATGGCTTCCTGTTCTGGCTCGAGAAGGCCGAATGGCCGTTTCGGAACCCCGGCTTCTACTTCAACTGGCAGGTCGACGAGTTGGATCCGAGCCCGTACATCACGCGCGACTACGCCCCGATCGCGGAGCGGATGGCGGCGTATACCCGTTTCGCGTCGAACGTCCCGGCCGCCGCGGCCCAGATCCAGACCAACCTCCGGATCCCGATGCCGCGGACGTATCTCAAGTACGGTGTGGCCTCGTTTCGCGGACTGGGAGAGTACTTCCTGAACGATGTCCCGCAGGCGTGGGCCGAGGTCGCTGACCCCGAGCTCCAGGCGGCCTTCGAGACCGCTAACGCGGCGGCCGCTGCGGCAATGCTCAGTCTGGCCGACTGGCTCGAATCGCACGCCCATTCGGCGACCGAGGATTTCGCCCTCGGTCCCGAGCTGTTCGCCGAAATGCTGTACGACACAGAGCGGGTCGGCGCGACGCTCGAAGAGCTCGAGGCGATCGCCCGCGCCGACTTCGTGCGCAACCAGGCGGCGCTCGCCGAGGCATGCGCCGCGTTCGCTCCCGGCGCGTCGATCGTCGACTGCTTCGCGCAGATGGCCGACCGGAAGCCCGAGGGCGGGGCCGTCGATGCCGCGCGCGGCCAGCTGGACGAGCTCGAAGCGTTTCTCCGCGAGGCCGACCTGGTGTCGATCCCCGGTACGGAGGAAGCCCTTGTCGAGGAGGCCCCGCCGTTCGCCCGCTCCAACTTCGCGTACATCAGCACGGCCGGGCCGTACGACGAGGGGCAGCCGTCGATCTACTACATAGCGCCGCCCGACCCTGCGTGGCCGGACGACGTTCAGTGGGCGTACATACCGGGCGAAGCCGATCTGCTGTTCACGTCGGTCCACGAGGTGTGGCCGGGCCATTTCCTGAACCTGCTGCACGGCAACCGCTCGGACCGGATGTTCGGGCGGCTGTTCTGGAGCTACGCGTTCGGCGAGGGGTGGGCGCACTACACCGAGGAGCTGATGCTCGAGGCGGGGCTGCGGGACGGGTCGCCCGAGACGCAGATCGGACAGCTCAGCAACGCGCTCCTCCGGAACGTGCGCTTCCTGTCGGCGCTCGGTCTTCACACGCAGGGGATGAGCGTGGCCGAGTCGGAGCGGCTGTTCATCGAGGAGGGGTACCAGGACGAAGGCACCGCGCGGCAGCAGGCGGCGCGCGGAACGCGCGATCCGGCGTACCTCAACTACACGCTGGGGAAGCTTCTGATCCGCAAGCTGCGAGACGACTGGACCGCGTCCCGAGGCGGACGCGAGGCGTGGCGCGAGTTCCACGACACGTTCCTGTCGTACGGGATCCCGCCGATCCCGCTCGTGCGCGGGGCGATGATGGGCGGTGAGGCGGAGGCCGTGTTCCCGTAAGGCCCGGATGATCGGACTGGCCGCTCCTTGCGCGCGCCTCGACCGGAGCCTCGACACGACGCGGGCCTTGTGCGACAGACCCGCCGGTGGTTCAACTCCACCCAGGCCCACCATGAGGAAGCCCCTTCACGGCGGGGCTTCTTTTGGTTCGGGCTCACCGTGAGGAAGCTGTCTGAACGGGCTGGCCAAGAGCTCCGTCCCTATAAACGGATGCTTGTAATGCTCGTCAGACGGAGTCATAACCATTCCAACCGGAGAACCCTCACGGCCCGGAGCACACTGAACAATCGCAGTTTGTTGTCCTCTGTTGGTCTCTTTGGCGTCCTTCTATGCGCACTCTTGCGTTCGCCCACACATCTCGAAGCTCAGGAGCTGACGGGTCTCCGTGGAGATCCTGCCGCCATTGCGGACGCTGAGGCGATGGTGGAGGCGATGGGCGGATTGGCGATTTGGAGCGAACTAGAGGCGGTTCACTTTGTCCACGAGTGGCACATTTTCAATCGTCCCGACATCTACCTGGAAAACGAGATCCTGGATCTGACGGGACCACGCTCGTATGTCACCATGGAGAGCGAAGTCTACCACCGCGTCCGAGCGTACAGCCCCGAGCACTCGTACTGGAATATCGTCAACGGGGAATTCGCGTACGCCACTGATCAGGCCCACGCCAACGCCATGGAACGCGCCCCCTTCAGCATCTACCGATTAGCCAGGGGTATCGCGCGAGGTGATAGCTACTATCGTGTGGAGTTCGGCCCGATGAAGGATATGCCGGGTGTTACGGCTCTAGAGTTCCACGGCCCAGAGGACGAGATCCACGGCTGGATCCTACTGAACACAAGGAAGGAGCCGGTAGTCTGGTCGACTACCCAGTACAGCTACAGCTTCGGTCCCTTGCAGCGGTTCGGTAATCTCCGAGTCCCGGTGTGGGCGGTAACCGGTGGTGGGCGGGTTCGCTACGAAATGGTGTCACTCACCGGGAGCCGTGAGCGCCCCGACCCGTCACTCTTCGAACCGCCGGCGGAACGCTAGCTAGATAGGCCTCCACCCAGGCCCACCATGAGGAAGCCCCGTCACGGCGGGGCTTCTTTGGGTTGTGGTGGATGGTGGCTCGGCGGGCTGTTAGAGGCGCGGTGACAAAGACGGTGACAAGCGCTAATGGCGTGGGGGAGGACTCCTACGTACTGGTGGAGTGGCTTCGGCAGATGGAGAAGCTGCGGAATTGACGCCGCTACCCATGCTCTGGGAGAGAGACAACGCCAAGCATAAATAGTGATCCCCTCGATGGCGATGTGGCAGCCGGTTGTTGCCACACCCGGGAGTTGACCGGTGTGTGTCCCCGTCGCAGTCCACCGACCGACGACCGTGTCACGGCTGCCGATCAACTCCTCGAACTTCACATGGGAGTCGGGGAACGCGTTTCGGTACATCGCGATAGCTTGCCTCCAGCTCTCGCGGTCGCCTATCCCGTTCGGCATGTGTGGCCCGTGATACCGCGCATCGGCGGACATCACTTCGTCGACAACCTCCAGATTCCCCTGGTTCCAAATATCGGCCGCGATGCGCCTGACCAGCGCCTTGTTGCCTTCTTCCGACATGGCGTTTCGCCTCCAGTATTGGGTTGCTGGGCGCTATGCCCACCGTCGCGTCAGCGATGAAGTCGTCCATGCCCCGGCGCCGAGGAGCTGGGTAATCCCGTCCGGAACGAACCTTGCCGTCGGTATCTGACGAGTATCGGATAGGTGAGAGGACGGACGCCAATCTATCCGCAAGAACCGCCAGGAGAGTAGGAGGTACTTAGCGCGTCGTTCCACCATGAGGAAGCCCCGTCACGGCGGGGCTTCTTTGCATTGTGGGGTCGGTGGTGTGGTGGGCTGCTGGAGGCGCGGTGACAAAAACGGTTACAGAAATCAGCCCGGAATCGCTGTACCGAAAAATGTCCCATCGGAGGGAATTCCCTTGCAGACGGGAACCAAGGCGCCGGAACAGGTCTGAGCCAGTCGGCGTTCGCACGAGCCCCTGATGCGCTACGCCGAAGCGCTCGGCGAGTACGACAAGGCGCGTGAGGCGTGCGAGTAGTTCGTCGAATACTGGCGCGACACCGACCCGGCTGCGGCCGTTGGTCGAGGAGGCCAGAGAGGCGATCGCGCGGCTGACCCCGCTCAAGCGGGAGTAGGCTGCTCGACGCGGTAACAAGAACGGTAACGGAAGGCCCCCTCTCGTCCGTTACCGTTTCGCTCGATTCTCAACTGGAAACGCTCCTGAGTGAGCTTGATAAGCGTGAGGTCGGTGGTTCAACTCCACCCAGGCCCACCATGAGGAAGCCCCGTCACGGCGGGGCTTCTTTGGGTATTGGGGGTGGGTGGTGTGGTAACAAGAACGGTTACAAGGCGGATCGTCCCGGAACGTACAGACCCCCCCACGCACGGAGCCCGATCCCCCCGACGGAAGGCCTCATTCTCCGCGTGTTACAATAAAGAACGGCCGTGGCTCCACCGGATAGGAGAACGGCATGCCCGCGCTTCGCTCATTAATGGCACGACACTTCGGCACGGTCGCCGCTCGGTATTGCGAGCTGCGGGACTTGGACGTGCGCGCTGCCCGTCGCGTTGC
>JBDGYV010000108.1:0-3609 GCA_039588915.1 Gemmatimonadota bacterium | reverse complement strand
GGCGTCTGGACATGTTCCCCAAAACCAGGGAACCTCAATTCTGCTTCGCAGGAGCGCCAACCTCAGTGTGGCACCGCTCGCGGCCGTTTTGCACACGCCCTTCTGCCATAGCAGCTCTTAGCTCCAACCACACAGCGTTTTCCCTCAGTTCTGTTTGGGAGTGTGACAATCATCGGAACAGATATGTGCTGCAGCGCATATCTGTACATATGCGCTGTCCAGGAATATGCGGAGTATGCTGCCTATAGACGGCAGTAATTCTTTCAAGATTAACAGGTTTTGGCGATAGATATGGCTGAATTACTCAGCATATTACTGCCGTCCTTTCGAACCTTACATCGAAGGAGGGCAGCATGCTCAAGACCTATTTCAAACGGGAGCGGACGCGGACGACGTACGCCGCTGGTCCTACCGGGCCGTATCTCGATGACTTTAGTCATTGGCTTGAGAAGCGCGGATTCACGACTCGAACGATACGGCGCTGTCTTTTCGGGGCAACGCAGTTTGCCGCTTGGGCTGAGGCCGTTGGCATCGCTGTACAAAGCCTGGATGCTACGATCCTTGATGAGTTCCGATGTGACCTCGCCAAGCATGGCCAACTGCGATATGCGTCAGGTAACCCCACCGCCCGCTGCATGGGCGCGCATCACTTCCTCACCTTTCTGAGCGCTCAAGGCATTGTCTCGGCGTCTGCTGTCACGGCTCCGAGTTCCGCACCACCCACCCTGGTGAACGAGTTTCAGCACTGGATGGATGTGCATCGTGGTGTCACTGAGCAGACACTCCGCAATTACCGGCCCATTATCCTCGATTTGCTCATGACTCTAGGCGATCGACCGGAACAGCTCGAGGCCAAGGGCTTACGCGCTTTTATCCTGGATCGTGCCAATCGTCATGGCAAAGGCAAAGCCAAGAATGTGGTAACGGCCACGCGCATGTTCGTGCGTTTTCTCATCGCGAGCGGTCGCTGTGCGCCCGGCTTGGATGACGCCATCCCGACCATTGCCATGTGGCGCTTAGCGACCTTGCCGCAGTACCTCCCTGCCGGTGACGTCGAGCGGATTATCACCGTGTGTGATCCCTCGATCCCTTTAGGAGCCCGCGATCAGGCCATCATCCTGTTGATGGCCCGTTTAGGGCTGCGTGGCAGCGATATCGTCGGACTGCGCTTCAGCGATATCAACTGGCAGGACGCGACCCTCATCGTTTGCGGTAAAAGCCGCCGCGAGACCCGTCTACCGCTGCCCCAGGATGTTGGCGATGCTCTCTTGCACTATCTGGAATGCGCTCGTCCATCCATCGACATCGACCGTGTGTTCATCACGGCGATTGCGCCGTGGGGTCCGCTGTCAAGGTCGGTGATTCGGCAGACCGCAGCACGAGCGATCAAGCGTGCGGGCATCCGTGCGCCAACTGCGGGCTCTCGGGTGTTTCGCCACTCAGCCGCGACGACGATGCTCCGGCAGGGCGCCTCCCTTCAAACGATCGGCGACATCTTGCGCCACACGTCGATTGAGACGAGCGCACACTATGCCAAGGTGGATATCGATCTCCTGCAACAAGTAGCCAGGCCATGGCCGGAGGTGACGTTATGTTGAGACAAGCTGTTGAGACGTATCTGGCTGTCCGCCGGGCGGCGGACTTCAAGCTCGACGCGGTGGAGCGCTACTTGCGCAACTTTGCTCAGTTTGCCACCGCACAGGGCGACACCCACGTTGTGACCCAAACCGCGATCGCGTGGGCCGAGCAAGGCGCCTCGGAACCCCAACGTCATAACCGTCTGAGCGTTGTCATCCGGTTCGCCCGCTTTAGCCACGCTGAAGACCCGCGCCATGAGATTCCACCGGAACGGGTATTTTGTGGCCAGCGTCGGCAACTGGCGCCTTATATCTTTAGCGAGGAGGACATCCAGGCCCTCCTTGCTCAGGCAGCCCGTCTTGACCCGCCTGACTCCTTGCGCCCCCATACCTATCACACCCTGTTGGCCTTGTTAGCTGTGACAGGATTACGCATCTCTGAGGCACTCGCTCTGCGATTTAAGGACGTGACGTCAGATGGTCTGGTGATTCGCGAAACGAAGTTCCGAAAGAGCCGTCTGGTTCCCTTGCATGAGACGACCACCTCGGCGCTTCAGGCATACCTGGGCAAACGGTGCGAACTCGCCCTGGACGATGACCACCTGTTCGTGTCCCGAAGGCGACAACCGCTGAGCTATTACACGGTCGTTGATACCTTCCATCAGCTCCTTGAGGCCGCCGGCATTCCTGCTGAGCCAGATCGACCGCGTCCCCGGCTCATGGACCTGCGTCATACCTTTGCTTCTCGTGCCCTGGAAAGTTGTCCCGATGGTCGCGACAATATCGGTCGTCACATGCTCGCCCTGACGACGTATATGGGGCATGCGCGCGTCAAAAGCACGTATTGCTATTTATCGAGAAGCCCACAACTGATGGGCGACATCGCTCAGGCGTGCGAGGTCTTTTTCAAGGAGGAGACGTCATGACACCGATTGCCCCTCATATGAGTGCCTTTCTGCGCGAACGGCTTCCGCTGCAACGCGGCGCGAGCGACCATACCTGTGAGAGCTACGCCTATGCGTTTCAGCTCCTGTTCCAGTTTGCCAGTGAACGATTGCAGACCACACCGTCGGCGCTTGCTCTGGAGCAGCTCGATGCCCCATTGATTATGGAGTTTCTGCACTACCTGGAAACCGAGCGCCACAACACCCCCCGGACGCGCAATGCCCGGCTCGTCGCGATTAAGTCATTCATGCGCTTCATCGAGTATCGGGTCCCGTCCCTGCTCGAACACAGTCGGCGTATTCGCGCCATCCCGGCCAAGAAAACCGATACGCGGCTGGTGCATTACCTCTCAGTGGAGGAGATGCAAAGTCTGCTGAATGTGCCCGATCTGCAACGGCGCGACGGCATCCGCGATCGGGCTATGCTGCATCTGTGTTTTGCAGCGGGACTGCGAGTTTCGGAGTTGGTCAGCCTGCCGATGAACGCCTTGGATTTCTACCCGACACCCAGCGTCCGCATTCTCGGCAAGGGGCGAAAAGAGCGCACCGTGCCGCTGTGGAAGCAAACGGCGGCGGATATGCGAGACTGGCTTGCGGTGCGAGGCGACACGCCCGCATTAGAGCTGTTCGTCAATGCCCGGGGGTTCCCGATGACGCGTTCGGGCTTCGAATATATCCTCCAGAAGCATGTGAAGACGGCCGTTCAAGCCTGCGCGTCGTTACAGAAAAAGCGTGTCTCACCGCATGTCTTGAGGCACACCAGCGCGATGTTGGTGCTTCAAGCCACGGGGGATATCCGGAAGGTCGCGCTGTGGTTGGGTCATGATGATATCCAAACGACGGAAGTGTATCTGCGGGCTGATCCGACCGAGAAGCTCGAAGCCATTGATGCGGCGGTACCTCCAACGCTCAAACGTGGGGAGTTTCGCGTACCCGACAAACTGATGGCCTTGCTCCACAGTGACTAAATATGCGCAGTACTTGGAGCCGAAGAGGGAGGTTTTTCGGCTCCAGCTCTGCTACACTCCGCATATTCCTGGACAGCGCATATGAACAGATATGTGCTGCAGCGCATATCTGTACGGATG
>JBDGYV010000107.1:0-9970 GCA_039588915.1 Gemmatimonadota bacterium | reverse complement strand
CGGGTTGGCCAGCCAGTGGATCCCGGTCCTCTGGGTGTTGGCGGTGCTGACGATGTTCGTCGGCAACGTGGCCGCTATCAGGCAGGACGACATCAAGCGCATGCTGGCCTACTCCTCGATCGCCCACGCCGGCTACCTGGTCGTCGCCTTGGTGGCCCACAGCGGCCTCGGCAACGCCGCCTTCGTCTACTATCTGGCGGCGTACACCCTGATGACACTCGGGGCGTTCGCGGTGGTGGTAGCGCTCGGTGTCAGCGGAGACGAGAGCACGTCGATCTCGCGTGATTACGGTGGTGTCGCGTACCGACATCCGATGTTGGGGGCGGCGATGGCGCTGTTCATGTTCAGCCTGATCGGCATCCCGCCGACGGCCGGGTTCTTCGGCAAGTTTGCGGTCTTTTCGGCCGCCGTCGACGCAGGTCACGTGGGGCTGGCGGTTTTGATGGTGATCGCGTCGGTGATCTCGGCGTACTTCTACCTCAAGGTCGTGGTCGCGATGTACATGGGGTCACCCGAAGGCGAACCCGCACGGATCGAAGTACCGGCGATGGCCACCATAGCGCTGATCGCGACCGTTGTCGGCGTGCTGGCGCTCGGGATCTATCCCGGCGGGTGGATCGAGCTCGCCAGGGCGTCGGTCGCGGGGCTCCAGCAAGTGGCTGGCTTGCCGTAACCCGACCCGGCGGTATCTTTCGTCGCTCCTACCTGTTGTGCGTGGCCCCATCGTCTAGTGGCCTAGGACGTAGCCCTCTCAAGGCTAAAACACGGGTTCGACTCCCGTTGGGGCCACCACCATCGATCGAGTCTGATTAGACGTCTTTTGGTGCTTGACATCGTTCTACACCTGTAGTAGCATAAACGACACGTGTAGTTGATGGCCGCACAACCGAGTACGAGGGACAATCACGATGCCAAGGACGCAATTAACCGACTTACAGCTCGACATCGTTCGCGTGCTGTGGTCGGAGGGAGAGGCGACGGTGGCGGAGGTCCGCGACCAACTGCCGGCGAGTCGGGATTTGGCGACCACGACGGTGGCGACTGTGCTGTCGCGACTCGAGAAGCAGAACGTCGTCACTCGCCGGCTCGACGGACGGCAATACGTTTATCGGCCCACCGTAACCGAACATCAAGTGCGGCGCTCGATGGTCGCCGATTTGGTCGGGAGCTTGTTTGAAGGTGACCCGGCCGCGCTGGTCAGCCATCTCGTCAGCGACGCCGAGCTCGAGGACGGCGATCTGGAGCGCGTACGGGCGCTGCTCCAAACAGATGAGGGAGGTGCCGCATGAGCGCCTCTATCGTGAGTTGGCTGGTGACGTACGCGTTACACAGTACGCTCTTTCTGGGCGTTGCCTGGTTGGTGACATCGAGGATCAGTTTTGGAGCTCAGGCCCGCGAGACGATGTGGAAGATGGCGCTCGTCGGTGGCGTCGTGACCGCTAGCCTACCGGCTATCGGGCCGCTCGGGGCGTTCACTCTAAGCTGGCCAACCGCTGAGCCGGTGGTTGCAGCCGCTGATCCGGTCGTTGGTGAGGTCGAGTTGTTTGTACTGCCGCTGGCTAGGACGGAGCGGATACTACCGGTAGTCCCGAAGAACACGATTGGCGACGGTCCCCCGATCGCACTCGGGCAGGAGATTGATTCGAGGTTCGATGCCGTCCCGTGGTCGGTCGGATTGATCAGATCGTGGTTGGCGATTGCGCTCGGGTTGGGGGTGGTCAGGGGTTGGCGACGATGGCGCTTTAAGCGCGAGATCAGCGACCGGGTCCCGGTCACCGATCGCGCGGCGATCGAGCTCCTCGATCGCGTCCGCCACGCGGCCGGCATCCAACGACCGGTCCGTCTTTCGTCGTCCACGACACTGGCCAGTCCAGTGGCACTCGGTGGACGTGAGATCTGCATTCCCGAGCGCGCGCTAGAGGAGCTCGACCGGCCGTTGCTGGAAGCGCTGTTTGCGCACGAGTTGGCCCATATCGAGCGTCGCGATCCGGAGTGGTTGATCGCCGTTTCGGCATTCGAGAGCGCGTTCTTTTTCCAGCCTCTCAACTGGATCGCCGCGCGAGCGATTCGCGCAGCCGCCGAAGAGGAGTGTGACCGCGCAGCTGTCGAGTTGGTTGGCGAGGGGCGCGCGCTGGCTCGTTGCTTGGTCGAAGTGGCTTCGTGGGTTCGCCGGGCTCGTCCGATCGCGGTGCCCGGAATGGCTGAGCAAGGGACAAGGCTCGAGCAACGAGTGTTACGGTTGGTCGCCGCCGGCGATCTTGTGTGGCCGGGTGGCTCGCGCAAGGTGGCCGCACTGACCACCGGTGTTTTGGCGATTGCGATTGCGTGCGGCGGTCCCAAGGTAAGGCCCGTCGAGGAGCCGGATCCCACACCGGCGGTCACGCTCCAGGATCAGGTCGTCGAGGATCGCGATCTCGATCGGGTAACGCCCCAGGCCCGCGGCATCGATGTCGACGATGAACGCGTCATCGTGGACGAAGACGACCGCGAAAAAGTGAGACGCTCCCAGCGTACGCGTGAGTACGTGTGGATCGGGCCCGGCGAAGATCCGGAGTTCCAGTTCGACGTCGTGGTTCCGCCGTTCGAGCACCTGGCCGAGCGGCTGGAGGGGATCGAAGAGTGGGCGAGAGAGCTCGAGCCGCTCGAGATGGAAGATTTTCATATGCCGGACATCGAGATCATGGAGGACCTGGAAGACCTGAAGGACTTCGGGTTTGCGTTTCAGACGCCGGGCGGCGGGCTGGACGTCCTCTCAAGTCTCGGCAAGCACCTCCGGATCCAAATCCGTGGCGACGTCGAGTTCGAAGGCGGGCAGGTCAAGTCGATCTCGCCTGAAGGCGGATTCGAAGTCGACGACGATCGGGGAGAAATCGACCGACGAATAGAGGTAACGGCGACCCGTGAAGGCGAGCTGCACGCGTTCGACGATGCGGGGCACGAATGGCTGGCCGAGATCATCGAGATGGTCGAGAAAGCCGAGTACCGCGCGGTCCCCGGCAGGGTACGGATCCGTCGCTATGATGGTGACGATGGGAAGATCGAGCACGACTTCGAGATTCGGGGTCCGGATCGGAAAAAGATCGAGAAGCGAATCGAGATCCACCGCCGTCAGCTGGACGACCGTCGGCGCGAACTGGATGAGAAGTTGCGTGAGATGGAACCGCGCATCGAACGCGAGCTGGAACATGCCGAAGAACACTTGAGGGATCGCCTGGAGATGCTTGCAGAAGAGGTCGAGCGGCTGCGACAGCAGCTCGACGAGATCGAGCAGGATCCGGAAGAAGGCTCATAGCGGTTTGGCCCGGCGCTTGACGCGCCGGGCCGACCAGCTTCCGTTCTTTCCTACACGCGGATTCCGGAATTTCCCCACATTCGGAACTACACAAACCGCAAAGAACGAGATAGACTGGAGACAGGTAGAATTCCGGTTTGTGTCTCCTTAGGGGAGGGAAGCGATGACGAGTGTTGCGCGAGTGGCATGGGCGTTGTTGTTGGTGATGCTCGTCTTCGGAGGTTGTTCGAGGCCCGAACCTCCAGACGCGACCCGGGATCTAGCGCTGGTGGACAGCCTCCTGGCTGAGCTTGGAGGCATGCCGACTGCCGAACTCGGCCGCGGCCAGCGGTGGCGAATGATCAGCTCGATCGGAACCGGACTGCCGCCGTCGAGCTTCAAGGCCGAGAATCTGCCTGAACCGGACTCGCGGGGCGCCCAACTGGTCAAGGCGTACTGTGTCCAGTGCCACTGGATCCCCGTCCCGCAGATGCACACCGCTGCCGAGTGGCCGATCCTGGTGCGCGGCATGCTCATGCGCGCTCAGACCCTCGAGAGCCGCATGGGTGGCCCGCTGACGGAGGGGTTGGTTGGCGAGATCTTGCTGGATGGGATGGTTGCCACACAGCTTCCTTCGCCCCAGGATGCCGATACGTTGCTGGCCTACATGCAGCGACATTCAATCGTGGCTGTCTCCCCGGGTGAGCTCACCGAGGGACCGGGTGCCGAGGTATTCGTCGAGCAGTGCTCGATTTGTCATGACACGCCCTCGCCCGCGGCTCATTCGGCCGCCGAGTGGAACGGCGTCGTGGTGCGGATGCAAGCCAATATGGCCTTGATGGGTGTGGAGCCATTGACGGATGAGCAATCGGAGAGAATCGCCGCCTACCTGAGAAGCCAGGCAGGGGCTTCGATCGAATAAACCACGCCACAGCGTGGGGCGGTCTACCTAATCGTCAGGGCCAGCGTTGCCAGCCTCTGCCGTCACCCGATTCGATGCGAGTGAATGCAGGTAGACGGATAGGTCCTGCATCTCGTCGCCCTCGAACACCGGCCATTCTACGCTTTGGACCTGGGTCAGGTCGTACATGGCCGGAGCGTGATCCCACATGGCGGTCGCCAAGCCGAGCGGGGTGAGGACTGACTCCGCCAGGGAGAGGTCGGGTCCGACAGATGGTGTCCCGTCGGTGGCGTGACAGCTGGTGCACCCTTTCTGCACGTAGAGGCGTTCGCCCCTTCCTACATCACCTCCGGTTTCGTAGAACCGCAGGTAGTATAGGAAAGCGATGACGTCGGCCATTTCCGTGTTCTCAAAACGTGGGAAAGCGATTCCACGCCTTCCCATCGCCGCCCCCATCTGCGCCGAGTGGTTCCACAGTTGCCCCGCGATCTCTGACACTCGCAGCCGCTGAGTCGCTTGCCGGAGATTGGGACCAAAAGAGGTCCCCCCGCCACCTCGGCCATGGCAGGCCGTGCACCCCTTTGCCGAGAATAGCTGCATGCCTCGATTGGGGTCCGGGGGGGGGAGAAGCGCCACCTGGCGATCCCGCATGCTCGACGCTTGCCGCAGATAAGCCTGGATATCGGCGAGCTCGCGCCCGAGAAACGTCGGCATCGGGATGCCAGTGGTTGCCTGCATCGCCTGCATCGTGGGGCCGCGGTTCCACATTCCCTGGGCTAGCGCGATAGGCGCGATGTAACGAGCGTATTCGTCCAGTGGCCGGCCGCTTCTGCCGCCTTGGCCCCCTACTGAATGACACGCCGCACAACGTTTCTCGCGGAACCAGCGCTCTCCGAGGTCGGGGTCCCCCACTTCATCGAACAGCTTCACGTAATAGATGTAGCTGATAATATCCGTCAGCTCCTCCTCGGTGAACTGTGGCCAATCGAAACCACGGTCACGCACGGTATCGATCATTCGTGGCGTGTGGTTCCAGAAAAGACCCGCCAGCTGCTGGAGGCTGCGGCCGGCTCCGACAGTAGCGAAATCGGGACCCAGAGTACCGCCGTTCCCCCAGATCGAATGACACTGGGCACAGTCGCGTTCCACGAAGATGCGACGGCCTGCCACCGGATCACCGGGGAAGGGGTCGGCCGTCTGCGCTTGGGCGTTGTCCAGACCGCTCAGCGCACAACACAGGAGGGCTCCGGCTACCGTCACTGCTTTCAAATACGTGCGTCCCCGGAGCGCTATCATGCCTCACCTCCAACCGTCGTGATCGCTGAGTCGGGCAAGTAGCTGGCCACGCGCTCGGAAACTTCAGTGACAGACAGCTCACGCCCCTCCTCGATTTCCCAAATCGAAACGATGGGAATGAATTTGGTCGCGATCATGTAAAGCAGCACGAACCCCGCGAAGGTAGCTGCCATGATCGAAAGCTCGATCCACGTGGGGAGGTAGCGCCCCAACGTCTCGAGCTCCCAGATCGGGTTCACGGAAGTTGGCACAACGATGTTGAACCGCTCGAGCCACATACCGATCAGTACGGCGATGCCCGCCACGAGCGTTCCGCGTGGCGTGCGCGTCGCTCGCCGCGCCATCAGCGTCAGCGGGATCACAAAGCATCCAGCTACCATCGTCCAAAACGGAATCGCGAACGGTCCGGTGACTTTAGCCCAGAAGGTTCGCATCTCCGCCGGTTCCGCTCCATAGAAAACGGTGAGGTACTCGGCAAAGGTGAAATAGAACCACAGTATGCTGAACAGAAGAAGCATGCGGCCCAGGTAATCGAAGTGCACCGGCTTGAAGTACCTGAATAGATCGCTCCCATCACGAAGTACGGCCCGAAGATCGTACTGTGCCACATCGGCCGCAGCGTCATGGCGAAAATCCAACCGATCACGGTGTGTACCGAGACGGCGATCGGAATCACAATGATTGACAGAACTCCGATGACGCGTTCGAGACGGGCCCGCTGTGAGGGTGTGTCGGTGTAACCGGCCGCGAGGAATCGATAAAGACCGGGAGCCTTGATGCCCAAATCCCGAATGCGTGCCAAGTCTGGTAACAGCGGGACGTACAGGTAGGTCGTGCAGGCAGCGAAGTACAAGCCGATGCTCGCCACGTCCCAGAGCAGCGGCGAACTTATTTGCGCATTGAAGATGATGTTCAGCGCCCGGTCGGGTCGACCGAGATCGATGATCGGTTGAATCGCCCCAAAACCGATGACTAGAACCGTAATGAGCTCCGCCGACCTAGTGATTGCGCGTCGCCACTCTGCCTTGGCGACTCGGAGAATCGCCGAGATCAGCGTGCCCGCGTGACTGATGCCAATGAAGAAGACAAAGTTGATGATGTAGATGCCCCAGTACTCGGGTCGGTTAAGCCCCGTCCGGCCGAGCCCGAAGCGGACCTGCAAGAAGTAGGCGATCATCCCCCATAGGACGACAAGCGCCAGAATCGTAGCCAGGACATAGAACCGTTTGGAGGTCTCGACCAGCGGCCTCAGCAAGGCCCGCTCGTCTTCTGTCAACTGCGCCAGCTTCTCCGATACTTCAGGCGACACGCTACTCTCTCGTTCTCAAGTAGTGGACCTTCGGTTGCGTTCCCAGTTCTTCCATGAGTCGCATCGCCCGGGGGTCCTCCTTCAATTCCGCTACCCGGTGATTTGGGTTCTCCAGGTCACCGAAGATGATCGCATTCGTGGGGCAGACCTCCGCGCATGCCGGTTGATAGTCCTCCTCCCTCAGCTCCCGTCCCTCGGCCCGTGCATCTTCCTTAGCCTTCTGCAGGCGATGGTGACAGAAGGTGCACTTCTCGATGACGCCCTTTGGTCGCACGGAGACATCTGGATTGAGGTACCGACGTTCCGAATCACTCCACTCGGGTCCGTACCAGTTGAAGTACTTGACCGTGTAGGGGCACGCGTTGGCGCAGTAGCGGCAGCCGATACAGCGTGGGTAGATCTGCCCGACGATTCCTTCATCGTCGATGTACGTCGCTTCCACCGGGCACACCTTGATGCATGGAGGGTTGTCGCAGTGCATGCATGGTCGAGGGAAGAAGTGCATGGAGTTGTCGGGAAACTCTCCCTCGATCTCAGTTTGAACCTTCATCCAGCTCATGGCGCGCCCCATCTCCGCCTGATCGGGGGAGACGGGGGCGATATTGTTCTCGCTCTTGCACGCCAGCTCGCAGGCCGCGCATCCCGTGCACCGATCGAGGTCGATCACCATTCCCCAGCGCGCCATCGCTCTCCGCCCTACGCCTTTTCGAGGCGAACTCGGGTAGAATGCCAGCTCGGCAGCCCAGTCAACGGGTCCGCTGAGTCAACGAGAAGCTGAAGGGGATTCGCGACCTCACCTTCTGGATGCCGGAGCCCGTAGGGCGCACAGACATTCTCGGGCGCGGTGCCGGCAAAGACCTTGAGGCGGGCGCGATACCGACCACGGGCTGAGACAATCCACACCATAGTGCCGTCGGCGAAGCCCGACGAGCGGGCGGTCTCCGGGTTGACCTCGACCCAGGGGTCCCAGTAAACGTGAGGGAAGATCCCGGGGACCTCAGCCATCCAACGCTCGAGCGTGAGAGTGCCCGAGGCGAGTGTTGAGACACGATAAGGGATCAGGCGAAACGGAAAGCCATCCTCTTCGCCGGGGTATTCGCTCGTCACGTCTATGTGTGGCCTGCGGTCGCGCCCCTCCGAGTCGAGTGACTCCAGCAGGGCAGCGGGGAGCAGGTCGACCTGTCCGCTGGCGGTTCGCGACAACCGGGCCGGGTCGGTATCGTCGTAATGCGGATCCGTCCACCCACCGCGCTCGACGAGAGCGTCCCAAAACGAATCGAACTCAGCGTGCTCAGCTAGCCACCAGCCGCGTTCTTCCATCTGGCGATGGTGCCGCTGCTCGAACTCGTCCCCGTATATCATGCCTCGCTGTGCTGAAAACAGTCCGCGGGCTCGCTCTTTGAGAAGCGCCTCGAAATCGTCGTACGGGAGGCTCTCGGCGACACCACCTCCCAAGTCGCGCGCAACCGCGAGGAGTGTATCACCGGTGTGGGTGCCACCTTCGTGCGGATCGACCAGCGGCTGCGCCAACCCCCATACCGGATATGGATACGAAGCAGGCGTCGGAGCATCTTGCCAGCGCTCATACGGCAACAGATCTGGCAGCACCAAGTCTGCGTGGCGCGTGGTCTCGTCGAGAAACGGCGAAAAGCTGACAACGAATGGGATCTTCTGAAGTGCCGCTGACCAAACTTCGGGGTGTGACGTCGAGGCCAGGGGGTTGGCGTAATAGAGGAGCAGGGCCTCCACCGATGGGCTCGTGCCGGTGGCGACCGCGGTTGCAAAGTCGAGGGCTTGATCACCCACCCCGAATCGCGGGCCGGTGTTACCAACGGGTTCCCGCTGTGCACCGCGGCGTGACGCTTCGTCAAGCACCAGTGGAGCGAGTGGCGCCAGTGGTGGGTCGTCTCCGAACAGGACTCCCCCCGGGCGATTGACGCTTCCAACGAGGACGTTCAGGCTGTGCACAGCCAAGCCGGCCAGGAGTCCGTTGGGGGCCAGCGTTACGTCTGAGCCGAGCACCGCGACTGCCGGTCGATTCTCTGCAAACGCTTTGGCCAGCGATGTGATCCGTTCGACCGGGACGCCGGTGATCGCCGACACTTCTTCTGTTCGGTAGTTACGCGAAACGATCGAACGATACCCTTCCCGGCTCTGTCCTCCTTGATCGGTGTAGTCCTCGAATCCCGTCACATGATCGGCCACAAACTCGGCGTCAAAGATCTCGTCCCGAATCAGTATGTACGCGATGCCGAGCGCAAAGACGGCGTGAGTGCCAGGGCGAATTCCGATCCACTCCTGCGAGCGGGCTGCTGTGCGCGAGAACCGAGTGTCGATTTGAACAAACCGCGGCCGTTGCCCGTTCACTTCCTGCGGATCAGCGAACGCCGTGAACGCTTGAAGGGGTGACCACCAGGCCTCGAATAGGGGAGCGCCGAAGGAAAGCACGAGGTTGGCCCGCTCGAGATCGTAGCTCGGTTGCCGCGCGATGCCGTGTACCAGATCCATAATCGAGTCGGTTCCGTCGGCGTAATCGTCCCGCACGTAGTTTGGCGACCCGAATGCCTGCAGAAACTGGCCCCAGAGCTCCTGCATGCTGCCAGCACAGTATCCGGCGAGTAGTGCTAGCGCCTCAGGGTTACCGTCTGCTCGAACGGCTTCGAGGTGTTTGCCGAGTCGTTCCGGATGGTAGAGCATCTGCACACCGGCGATTCCTCGCGGACACACACCACCTTGGCTCATCGGATGCATGGGGTTGCCGAAGATCCTGACGAGGCGTCCGTCCACGACGCGGGCCCGAACGCCGCAACGCGCCGGACATACGAGGCACGAAGTGTTCAGGTGGTCCTCGAGGCCGGGGGCCCACCCGGGATCGGGAATCTCATCCGCTGTCCAGAAAACACCCGGCAACCCCTGTGCGGCAATTCCGGCGCCAGCGGCACCCATCACCCACAGGAATTCGCGTCGGTCTAGGTTCATCTCAGCAAGCTCCCTCTACCGATGACACGCGTTGCAGTCGACCGTTTGCTCATGCTCCAGATGGCAGTTGATGCAGAGATCCATGTCGATTCGCACCAGAGCACGCGCTGGTGGACGCTCGGTTTCGGCGATCGCTCCGTGACAGTTGACGCACTCCAGCTCGCCGATCCCAACGTGTCGGCGGTGCGTGTAGAACACGTGAGACGGCAGCCGA
>JBDGYV010000106.1:0-5038 GCA_039588915.1 Gemmatimonadota bacterium | reverse complement strand
TTCATGGAACCGGTGACGACAACGTCCACTACCAAAACGCCGAGCAGCTGGTCAACGAGCTGATCAAGCACAACAAGTACTTCACGATCCTGCCTTATCCGAACCGGTCGCACGGGATCTTCGAGGGGCCGGGAACGAGCAAGCACCTTTTCACCTATATGACGCGGTACCTGAACGACCACATGCCGCCGGGTGGGGTGTCGCCAGAAACGACAAGCAAAAGAGAACTAGCCGTGCCAGCCGAGGCGCGATGAACAGGAACCCAGGGGGCTGGTGACCGTAGGGTCGCCAGCTCCTTCGCTCCCTCTGGGGGCGTTTTGTCACTATCCTTGACACTGCAATAAGAAGGGTCTCTTTATGCCGTAATTCCGCGGAGTTTTCCGCCTATCTGCCGAACGCCCCGCCTCCTGATACGGCAAAAAGCCGGAACTGAACTCGCACACTTACTAGCACAGCTTTCAGTGAGTTGCACGGGGCACTCGAAAAAGGGGCGGCCCGAAACGAGCCGCCCCAAAAAACAACGATCGGAATCAGCACAATCCCACGCATCACCGAGGAGACCAGCGCTAGCGCGCTCGCCCGCTAATGACCTCGGCTCTCCAGCGGGATCATGATGTGTGCGTAGGGAGTGTCGGGCCACATCACCCATGGTCCGCCATTCAAGTGATCGGTCGAGATGTTCTCCAGCAACGACGCATCGGGCTGGAGAATCATCAGGTGCGGTCCAACATCGGTGACCCAATCTTCTGGCCCCGTCGGCTCGGTTGCATAGGGATCGCTGTTGCTCACCGGGGTGTCACCCTGAAGCATGTACGCGAAGCCAATTTCCGTGTACGTGGGCTCGATGTTGTTGACGTACGCGTTCAGAAAGTTCCCCCAAGCAGCCGTAATGCACCACGGGTCATTCCCTGGCGTGTCCGGCCGATCCGGAAGGCACGTCCACTCGTTGGTGCCTTCCCTCAGCACGTTCATTCCCCAGTCTTTGATCGTTGCGTTCGCCGAAACGGATGTCGGACCAGCGCTCATGGCGCTATGGATCTGTACATCCACTTCTGAAGCGTACTCCGCCTCCTGCGCGATCAACGTTGCAGGTACGGCGTAGGCGAACAGAAGTGCAACCAGCGCAAGGTAATAAATACGAAGCATGTTGCCTCCAGAGCTGATAATCGGAAAGTGATGGGCAGTGCCTTTGGGGCAACTGGGCGATCTTGCTGTCCTTCGCGGCGCTGGTCAGCCACCGCGGAGGAAGCGAGGATCCGCAGCTTTGCGTCCCCGGCTTTCGCCAGGTTTGCTTTTTTCCAGGCGGTTTGCATCTGTAATGCTATCACGCGAGCGAAAGCCGGTCAAACTGGGCCGAATCGCTGCTTGACAGGGGATAAGGTGGGTGAACACGCCGTGCTATCGAAAGAGCTGTGGAGCGCAGGTTCTTACATACTGCCCGCAAACAACAATCTGTGTGCCATGAGCGATATCGACACGCAAGTGGTGTCGGCGTTGGTGGGCGACACTGAATTCGAACCAGTGACCTCCTGCATGTCAAGCAGGGGCTGAATCGCTCTTTTTCGGCAATACGCCTTAAATTCGCGGAGTTTTCCGCCTATTTGCCGAACGCTCCACCGTCCCATACGTCAAAATGCCGGAACTCAACTCGCACACTGACTAGCACATTCTGAAAGAGAATCAAGCGGCGGTCGTCCTACTCCCGCCGCAACCCCGAGAGCGCGATCCGGACGGAGCAAGAGCCAAAACGGGTCGTCACGCGATGGCGTGGGCGAGACCAACGGGTAGCCCCTTCTGGGGGCAATGGTAGATAGACACGTCGGAGAACTGCGCGGCGCGCAGCGCCGGCTCCATATCGACCACTCTCACCCCACCAAACACGAGCCTGTGGCTCGTCAATAGCGCAACGGTCGCTCGCTGCACGGCGGTGCGCGGTGCCTCCAGGTAGGTGGTGACGAGGCTGCCGCCGCCCTTCAGGACCCTGTGTAGCTCGGTGGCGGCGACGTTAGCTTCGTCATCAGCGAGGAAGTCCAGATAGCAGTACGCGAACAGCGTATCGAAGTGCTGGCTCTCGTAGGGCAGCGCGCTCACCGCACCGAGGTCCAGCCGACAGGCGGGCTCCATGCGAAGCTCCTGCTGCTCCCGCCGCGCCCTCTCTATCAGGGGTTGTGAGAAACAGAGCAGGTGGCTCTCACCATCGGGGTTGGCGTCGAGGATGGTCTGGAGGAAGAACTCCGTCGGCGGCGCAATCACCAGGACGTTGGACCCGTTCCGCAGCTTCGACAGTGTCAGAGACTTGCTTCGCGCCTTGCTCTCGAAGAGCTTGCTCGCCCACTGAAACCTGGGTGTGATCGCTTCATACGACCGATTGGTCGACGATTCGCTGCCTCCCATGTGACCTCTCCTCATGGTGATCAAGGATTGTTGCTTCAGGCGCCCGGGTATCCCCCAGACGTGAGTGACATCGAACATGTGAGTGGTTGAGAGCAGGGATTGGCTGGCGCTCTATCCCCAAACAAAAAGGGCTGTCAGATCATGACAGCCGTGGCCGTAGTGAACGCGCCGCTGCTTAGGCCGATCAGCCACCAGATCTTGGCAGCCCCTTCTATTAGTAACTCTAAAAGAGCCTCTTCAGCAGGGACGCGCGGCATTGTCAGGCTACCGGCGTATTCCCCCGCCGGCTCAGTCGTCACTAAGAACGCGTCCCTGCCACTTCAAAGTATACGGCAACTCGCTCGCCATTGTAAAACAGTCAGGCGTGTAGTGGGCTCCCGTGCTTGGCCTAAGACGGAAACCGTCCCCGTTCTCCGCCTGGCCATACGGACCGTTTACGCACTCATTCTGGTACAGCGTTCTGGTACAAGGCGTCAACTCAAGCGGCGTGTCGGACGAACCGACAGAAAACGAACGCTTGCTTTGCGCCTCCAGGAGTCACATGCACCTGGTCAATCGACTCGGCCAACCGGAAGTCCGATCCAATCTCTTGGGCGAGACTCTGCGGGGAATAGCGCACGACATTCAGACCGCTGCACTTCGGTGGCCCCTCGAGCGAGAACGTTGCCATGATGAGATGACCATCGTGTGTGAGAGATCTCCTCATCGCGTCGACGTAACGCCCCTGATCCTCGGGATCAGTCAGAAAATGAAAAGCGGCCCGATCGTGCCAAAGATCGAACTTTGCCTTCGTTCGAAACGTCGTCACATCACAATTGATCCATCGAACCATGTCTCGCCGCTGGGCGAGCCTGGCTTGGGCTCGCGCTAGGGCTTGGCGGGAGACATCCAGTACGCTCACGTTCCGAAAGCCAAGGTCGAGAAGCCAATCGACGAGAAGCGATTCGCCCCCTCCCACGTCGATGATCCTAGCTGCCCGATCCAAACCAACGTTGGCGATCAACCGGAGAGAAGTCTCAGGGTGCGCCTCATACCAGCTCAGCTCTGTTGATGCCTTGGTCTTGTAGACCCGTTCCCAGTGAGCCTTTCGATTCATGGTCTTTCCGCGCCTTCTCAGTCCCCTTCTCGTGGGTTCGGGGCCGTGAATCGTGGCCAGATCAGCTACCGCCTTGCGTCCGCGGACGATGACGCCCTGGGTGCCGAACTTGCCCGCGCTAGAGGCCTGCGGTGCCCCCTCGAAGACCGCCTTCCGCCACGGAATCTCGACGTCCTTGAACCCCACTGCCTCGATCGTCGCCCGAAGCTCTGCTTCCAGCAGAGCGCCGGCGATTCAGCCGGTCCAGAGATCGATGTCCTGCTTTGCCTCTTCCGAAACGGCGCGCTCGACGAAGATGTCGGCGATCTGGAGCCGGCCCCCGGGGGCCAGCACGCGGTGCATCTCGGCCAGAGCGCGCGGCTTGTCGGGCGTCAGGTTGAGGACGCCGTTCGAGATCACGACGTCGGCCCACGCGTCGTCGACGGGGAGATCCTCCATCAGGCCCTTGCGGAACTCGATGTGGTCGAGTCCGGCCTCCGCAGCAGCCGCCCGGGCCACTTCGAGCATCGAGGGTGTCATGTCGATCCCAACGACCCGACCTTCGGGGCCGACCATCTTGGCTGCGATCAGCGAGTCGATCCCCGCGCCGCACCCCACGTCGACGACACGCTCTCCCGACCGCAGGGGTCCCAGCGCAAACGGGTTGCCGGTCCCCGCGAACCGCTCGATCGCGATCTCGGGAATCCCGTCCAGCCATTCGTCTCGGTAGCCGACGATCTCCGCGAGGACACGCCCTGTGTGGAAGTGGAAGCCGCGCCCGGGATCAAGCGCGACGGTGTCGTATTCCTCTCGAATCGCTCTCCGCAGGACGTCGACCTCAACGTCCACGGGCGCGACTGCGTCTGGCGGCAAGCCGTCTCCACTCATCGAACTCTCTCTTTGTTGTGGGTAGGTCCCGCTCCCTCCATTGAACCGCGAACGGAGCCTCCCGTCTCCTCGCCAGCACCCTTTGATGTGACTCTATCTCGTGATAAACAGCAAGTTAATATGGTGGGCGACACTGGACTCGAACCAGTGACCTCCTGCATGTCAAGCAGGGACCAAAACGCGGTTTTTCGTCATTACGCCGTAAACCCGCTGAGTTTTCCGCCTATCTGCCGAACGCTCCGCCTCCTGGTACGGTAAAAACCCGGAACTCAACTAGCACACTTACTAGCACAGTTTTCAGACAGCACGGACGTATAAAGAGAGGGGCGGCCCCGAAGAACCACCCCTATCCGGATCAACCGCTTTGTTTGCCCGTTACTGTGGCCCTACGCAGCTCCACTCGTCCCTGTCGAGCTTGAGAGAGCCCGACGGATCCCGCACGATTTGGAAACTATGCTTCATCTTAAGCCAGTCGCCAAACTGGTTCGTGTAGACCTCGTGCGTGTTGTTGTGTGCAACGTACACGCCGTACATAGGAACGTCTATCGGTCCAACGTACGAAAAGTGGTATCTAGTTCATTCTGAATACGCCGGGTGCGAAGTGAGGGGGACCGAACGAGTACCACTCGATCATGCCACTCATGTGCACGGTACGGCCTTCCGCCCCCCCGAAGATCCCGA
>JBDGYV010000105.1:0-3676 GCA_039588915.1 Gemmatimonadota bacterium | reverse complement strand
TTGATCCGAACCGCAGTTCGATCGATGCTCCACCTCCAGATCGCGTCGAACCTGTAGTTGGCGACTCCGTGTCGGAGAAGATTTGCGTTTCCCGCTGACGCTCGTCCGGCGTGAGGTCGGTGGTTCACCTCCACCCAGGCCCACCATGAGGAAGCCCCGTCGTGACGGGGCTTCTTTGCTTTTGGTGCGTGGGGGGCTGATGGGCTGTTAAGGGCGTGGTAACAAAAACGGTAACAAGAAGACTCTGTTCCGAAGACGGTTACTTACCGTCCCCACAGTGATCGCTTCGCGGCCACAAACTCCTCCAGTTTGTTAAAGGAAACGACCCTAGTGTTCTTGCGAAGGCCGCGTTGGACAACCGTTCTAATACGTCGTCGGGCTTCGGGGTCAGGATTCACGAGCACGAGACTCTTGATCGATGTCTTAGGAACGCTTGTTAGAAAAAGCGCTGTCGCGTGCGAGTCGGTCAAAGGCAGCGAGTACCCAATGAACACGAACTCCTTATTCTCGTGGATCGCGCTCGCGGCTCGCTTCCAAAGATTGGCGTAGGCGCTCTTGTCATATGCTTTGTGCCACTCAGGCGGAATAATGGAGAACTTGAGGTTCCCCTTCTGTTTCGTGTAGGGTCGCTGCTTGAGGTATATACAAGGGTTGTCGTCGGGGCCGGAGATTTGAAAGTGTAGGGAGCCGTGAAGCTTGTACAGGTGCACAGTATTGTCATTGCCTGGTGGCGGAGGAGTTGTCGGGCGCCAGAACTGATCCCCTGTCAAGAGCTTTCCGCGGGCACCCAGTTTGAATCCATAGCCATAACGAGGGTGCCATTTTCCAGAACCCCGATCTCGCAGAGCGAAATCCAGTAAACAATCGTAGTTGAAGGAGATGATATCATCGCCCGCTTGTAGCAGGTCTGATACAAAGCGGGAATGGTAATCGCACGGGCGCGGCGTCAGACTCGAGTGGCCCGCCGCTTTCTCCGCTAGAGAATCTTCGAAGGCGACTGCGATTGCTTGCTCCAATCGACTGCGCTTCTCCTGAAGCTCGCTCCTCCGAAAATCCCGGTTCTCTCCGGTGGTTTCCAGCATGCGGATTGTGTTCTCCAAAGTAGTGAAGACTGTCTCCACAGTGACGCTGAAGTTCACGCCGAAGAGCTCGACGACGTCTTGCGTCACTTGTTTGATCAGGCTTTGGTGCTTTTGATTCTGTACTCTCTGAAGTTGCGTGAAGAAGTCCGAATCGAGGGGAGGCAGGCAGGGATCCTTTGTTGGATCCACGAAGCTAGCGCCCCGAGTGGCTCCTGCTCCAAAGACGAAGAGCGCCAAGTCAGTTTGCTCCTTCGGCGCTGTAGTCACGGATCATCATTTTACTACTACCCCCGACGCATGCAGGTGGTCTATTGCTGTGGTCGCTGCGCTGCGGAGAAAAACACGACGTCAAACTGATCGCTCGGATCTTCGCTGGACTGGCCGGTAGCCTTCGAGGAAAGGAGGCAGCCAACCGAGCCATCTATTCAGCGGTCCAGTCTGCATCCCAGGCTTGGAAGAACCCGATTTCGTTTTCGTGGAGCGATCGTACCACGTCTCGCACCATTACTTCGAGATCTTCAATCACGGCGCCACCGGCCGACACCCCGACGATGGTGCCTCCTGTCCCAGCGCCATCAGGCTCAAGATGAGCGCGGTGCCATTGGAAGCGAGATGCCGTCATCGCGTTTATATAATCTTCGGCGCTTCGGCCACCAAAGTGGCCTTCTGGATACTGTGAAGCCAGTTGAACCAGGATCTGTTCGAGCGCATTAATCACTTTGTAGTTGCCTTCCATCATTTGGGCAGTAACACCACTGTCCCACAGAGGCCGAGCCTGGCTGTAGACATCTCGCCGCAGCTTTGGGAGCATCCGAATGTATTCTAGTAGGTCCTCCGCTGAAGTCGGCTTTGTCGGTGGCTCTTGAGCGGAAGCAACCTCTTCGACAACAATGGCAGGCCGGGCTTCTTGCTGCATACCCGCTAGTCTCTCTGAGACGAGCTGATCAGCCATGCGGCGACGCTTGGCGACGCGCCTTACCCAGTCGGCGCGAAACTCTCGTACTTGAGCCGCATCAAGTTTTCGGCTAAAACCCCCGGTGATCTGTGTTTCGTGGTGACACTCCAGGCACAACACTGCGAGATTAGCTTCATCATGGTTGTTCGGATTATCGTCGATGTGGTGCATGTGTATAGGCTTCCCGGGTTGTTGACAAACACAACATGTCCGATCGGAAGCAAGGAGCACCTTCGCTACAACGTTTCTCGGAATACGTGTTCGCGGCGTCTTTGCCATTGGGGAGACTCGGTTTCTGTTGAGCCCTGTCGGACGTCGGTGAGAAAGCGCCGATTCTTAATACACGGCTATGAGTGCGCTTTGTCGTGTAGTTGATCCTAGTCGTCTGTCCGGTATTCGACGACGTCGGATCGATGTCGGACCCGGCCCAGGTGGCCATAAACCTCCTCGACCATCGTCGTCGAGGAATGTCCTAGCTCCCGAGATACGGTGTACGATGCGACTGGTGCGCCGTTGTCGAGTGTCTGCAATCGCACAGCACAGTAGGTGTGGCGGAAGACTTTTGTGCGGATTTCGCCAGCCTCCCGTCCTGCCTGGACCGCGATGCGGTCAAGCGCCTTCCGCAAATCGACAATCATTGCCTCCGGCTCCAATCGGGGAGACCGGAACAGCAGCGAGTCCAATGGGTGACCGCCGATCATGTGTTCACGTAGGATTTCCTCGAGTTGTGGCCAAAGCGGTACCACTCGATGCGCGGTAGCCGTCTTGAGCCGACGCCATTGGTTCGGTCGGAACGTCACGGTCTTGCGATCAAAGTCGATGTCGCTGACCTCGAGTCCAAGAACTTCTGACTTTCTACCGCCCGTGAGCAGAAACGTCGCCAGCAAAGCGTGCATAAACGGGATCGACCGCAGGTCAACACGTGCTTGATACGTTCGAGCTGATTCGAGCAAGCGTGCGGCCTGGTGAACTTCAAGCCATCGGGCTTCCTGTTTTCTCGCGGTCGGTTTTTCAAGTAACGCGCTTACAGGGTTGGTGGCAGCGCTTTCCTCGCAGATCGCCCGCCGATAAAGATTGCTCAAAGAATTGATGTACTTCCGAGCCGATGAATCCGTCAGTGTCTTCCCGCGACCGTTAGGGATCGTGCGCAGGTAAGCCACGTACTGCTGGACATCAGCAACTCGGATCGAACTGAGTTCGCGTCCTGAGCCGAAGAAGTCAGTTGCGGTTCGCAAGTGGAGTTCGACGGCTTGCAGCCACTGGTCCGTGAACCGACCGCTGCGAGTCTTTTCAGCTAGGTGGTGCGCCGAGAACGTTTCTAACGAAGCACTTCGTGTTGTGCCGAGTAGGATCTTGTTGCGCTTCGCTTCTTGAAGTTCGCGCAGACGATCATTCGCCAGCTTTTCTGCGATGATGCGGTCGGTCGTAGCGTATTTATCGCCCGGCGCGATTAGCGCTTGGATTCCACCACCAACGCTTTCGAAGTCACGGAAGTCGCCATAAGCTCTGGGAGCCTTACCTCGGCGAACGTGATGAGGCGCTTGAGGCGTACGAGCTCTTCATCACCGCGTGGCAAGACGCCGACCCCGAGTTGCAGCCGAGGGTGGACGACGCGCGGCAGGCGATCATTCGGCTCAAA
>JBDGYV010000104.1:0-5136 GCA_039588915.1 Gemmatimonadota bacterium | reverse complement strand
CGAAAACGTCTGGGCCGTTCTCCTGTTGGATGAACCCAAAACCCTTGGCGTCGTTGAACCACTTCACGGTACCTGTGAGTCTTTCACTCATTGTGCTTTGTACTCCTTGCATTTGCTTTGTTACTCCTTGTTGCTTACTACAGGGTTAACACTACTCGGCTTGCGCCGGTCTCCAAGGGTCCACTAGGTCATCTTGCACAAAAAAACGCCGCGCCTCTGGTTGTTCTCGAGACCGGCGTCTGACGAATGTCTGTTTTTCGTGCAGTCGATCCCTGTTCCGTAGAGCCCTTTGAGCGCGAATAGTTTCGCACGGATAGAGGCGGTTGTCAAGTACTTTTTTGTAGTTTCGGGGCATGTCAGAGGGAAACGGCTCTGGACCCGAGATCGATCTGGCCGAGGTTGACGCCTTTGCGGAGGCCGCTCACCGGGGCCAGGAGCGCACCTCGGGGGTCCCATATATCACCCACCCCCGGGGGGTTCGGAAGATCCTCGAGGATGAGTTTCCCAAGCCGGTCGATGACAGGACACTCGCGATCGCCCTGCTCCACGATGTCCTCGAGGATTGCGAGGTGCACCCGACGGTCCTGCTCGAGCGCTACGGAGTGGAGGTCCAAGAGGGTGTGACGCTTCTTTCGGTGAATATTCTGGCGCTCGGCATCGAGCGCAGTGCAGGCGTGTACTGGTCGGGGATTCGCAATGGTCCCCGCGCGGTGCGGCTCGTCAAGGCGGCCGATCGACTCCACAACATGCGGGAAGCGCTGAGTGACGGTCACGAGCGGTTCCAACGCAAGTACTTGGACGAAACTCCGCGCGAACTGATACCGGTTCTCGAAGACGCTGGGGAAACGTGGTTCACACAGCGTTTGAAAGAGGTCACGGATGAGCTCAAGCGTGCGCTCGGGTAGCCGGATCGTCTTGCTGTTTGTTGCGTTTGCCGCACTGGCCGCGGGCCTGTTCCAAGCCTACAGCCGTCGCGCGCTCGACACGCACGAGGTGGGCACGCCGGTGACCGCCGCACGCGCTTTCGTAAGCGGTGACAACACCGTGGTCGGTTTGTTGGGAGGTGTACGTCGTCTGGACCCGGAGCGCGTCGAAGCAGCTGGGCCGCGGATGCGAGCGCTGGTGGCTTCGGTCGTCGGTGCTCGCGACAGCGGACGGTTCTACGCTGACCTAGAGTTCGCCGATCGCCGGTGGGCGGTCCGGCGTGCCGTGTTCGTTGTGTCGGATGGCACTCGATTGCCGCTGACCGGCGATGCCCGTCCCACGCTCGAGCCAGTCGCGGAACGTCCCTAGCTGGGGGAATAATGCGTCGGTGGATCAAGCGTCTTGTGATCGCTGGCACGGTTGGGCTCGTGCTGTTTCTGGCAATTGGCGTTTCGTACGAACAGTGGTTGCGCGCCGCAGTGCAGCGAGCGCTGCCTCCTCCGGGGGAATTGGTCGATATCGGCGGAGTAAGACTCCATCTGCACTGTTCAGGCGAAGGCAGCCCGACGGTTGTCTTGGAGGCCGGGACCGGTCCTCCCGCATCGATAGTCTGGACCGACGTGCAGCCGTCAATCGCCGAATTCGCCCGAGTGTGTTCGTACGATCGCGCAGGTTTGATGTGGAGTGATCAAACAAGCGGGCCACGAGATAGCAGGCGGATTGCTACCGAGTTGCACGCGCTTCTCTCCGCGGCCGATGTTCCGCCACCGTATGTCTTGGTGGGCCATTCGATCGGTGGCGTGCACATACGAGTGTTTGCCAATCAGTTCTCGGATGAAGTTGCAGGTCTGGTCCTCGTGGATTCGTCACACCCCGACCAGAGGCTGCGGTTCCCGCCCGAACTTCGGCGGCCTACAAGGGTTTCAGCACAGATCCGGTTCCTCGGACCGTTGCTGGCCCAAACCGGGGTCCTGCGGCTGAGCGGCGGCCTGGCGCTGGGAAAGCTTCCCCCCGACGTCGCTGCCATCACCAACGCCTATCTGCCACACTCGGTTCCCACCCTCTTGGCGGAGTCCGAGGCGCAGGACGAGAGCATGTTGCAGGCCAGGGAGGCGGGTGCGCTCGATTCGCTGCCGCTCATCGTGCTCAGTGCCGGCCGCGATCCCGAGACCCCCTTGCAGGCGCAGTTCCGAGCCGTGTGGGCGGAACTGCAAAAAGAGCTCGCGTCGCTCTCCAGCAATGCTGATCACCGCATAGTTGAGGACAGCGATCACTTCATTCAGTTCGACGCGCCGGAGGCTGTCATCGCCGCCGTGAGAGACGTTGTCATGGCGGTGAGAACGGGTGGGAACGTGGCCGACGTGCCTTAGTGATGTCCACAACCCGCGCGGGTACATCGTCGAGTTGAAGCCGTAGGCCCCAGCTAGGCCGGTTCAACCCTGACCGGGCACACCTTTAGCTCGGCGGTTTCCGTGATCGGGTCGTAGCCCGAACCGGTCAACACATTGACCGGGACGTCGGCGAAGCTAAAGCTGGCGAACACGGTGCCCTGCGGCGAGCGGTTGGTCGCCTTGACCTTGATTCGCACCGACCCGCGGGGGCTCGACACCTCGGCCCACTCGCCATCGGCCAACCCCCACGCGTCGACGTCACTGGGGTTGACCTCGAGCGCTTCCTCGGGCAGCAGGTACTCGATGCCGGCCGAGCGGCCGGTCTGGGTGCGAGTGTGGTACGACGCCAACCGACGCCCGGTCGTCAGCCACACCGGGTAGTCGTCGTTGATCGTCTCTGCCGGGTCGCGGTACTCGATCAGCTTGAAGACCCCGCGTCCGTTGATGAACTCGCCCTCGTGGAGACGCGGCGTTCCCGGATGGTCGGCGTGGGGCACAGGCCATTGATACTCGCTGTGCTCGACGCGGTCCCAATCGAGTCCGTGGTAGGTCGCCGATAACTCACACAGCTCGTTGAACACCTCTTTGGCGGATTCGAACTCGAACCCTTCGAAGCCCATCCGCTGGGCCAACTGCGACACGATCCACCAATCGGGCTTGGCTTCGCCCGGTGGTGGTACTGCAGCGCGTAACCGTTGCACGCGGCGCTCGGTGTTGGTGCAAGTGCCGTCGGTTTCGCCCCACGCCGTGGCCGGCAGCACGACGTCGGCCAGCGCTGCGGTCTCGGTCAAGAAGATGTCGACGACCACCAAGTGGTCGAGGCTTCTGAGCGCATGCTCACAGTGGTCTCGATCGGGGTCGGACACGACTGTGTTCTCGCCGGCGATCAGCATCGCCTTGATCCGATCGCCGCACATCTCGAGCGCGGTCACTTTCGTCGGACCCTTCTCGAGATCGGTCTCGCGGCCGTAGGCCTTTGTGAATTTTTCCTGGTGCGCCGGATCATCGACGGCTTGGAAGCCAACGTAGTTGTTGGGTAATGCGCCCGAGTCGCCGGCGCCCTGAATGTTGTTCTGGCCGCGCATCGGGTTGATCCCGGTTCCCTCACGACCGATGTTGCCGGTCATAAGCACCAGGTTGCACAGGCTTTGCACGTTGTCGACGCCGCAGATGTGTTCGGTAATTCCGAGCGTGTAATAGATCGCCCCACGCTCTGCTATGCCGTACCACAACGCCGCGCGCTCGATATCCTCGGCGCGCACGCCGCTGATCCGCTCGGCCCACTCGGGTGGGAACCTGCGGACGTGCTCGAGGAACGGCTCACCGTCGACCGTGCGCTCGTCAACGAACGCCGCGTCGACGAGTCCCTCGCGCTCGATCACGTGGGCCATCGCCAACAACAGTGCCGCGTCCGACCCAACCCGAAGCGGCAGGTATAGATCAGCTAGATCGGCCAGCGGGATCCGGCGCGGGTCGGCCACGATCAGCTTGGCCCCCCGGGCGATCGCCCGCTTGATACGGGTCGCCGCAACCGGATGGCACTCGGTGTCCACGAGTGGGTTCGACATCGCTCCCCTTCCGATCGTGGCCGCCAGACCGGCGACCGTGGGAGCGTGTCAAGCTCGGCTACAGTTATCGATCTGGTTGGTCCCGAAACCAGCTCTGATGAATCGCTGCAGCATGTAACAAGCCTCGGTGGGCGCGCGGCCCGAAGCCACACCATAGACACTGTGGCGGCCGTGTTCGTCGAGCGCTCGCCGAAACCCGGCCGCTGCGCGACTGAGCGCTTCGTCCCAGCTCGTCTCGTGCAGCTCGCCATCGTCGCCCCGGACGAGTGGCGTCGCGAGCCGATCGGGATGGTGCACGAAGTCGAACGCGAATTGTCCCTTGACGCACAGCGCGCCTTCGTTGGCGGGGCCGTCCATCGCCGGCAGAACACCGACGATTCTCTCACCGCGAGTCATGACGTCGACCGTGCACCCGACGCCGCAGTACGGACAGATCGTGCGCGTGGTCACCGTCTCTCCGGGCACGTCTTTATTGGCCAACGCTTTGAGGTCCGCCAGCGCGCCCGTGGGACACGTTTGGATGCACTGGCCACAGAAAGTGCACGCCGAGTCAACGAGCAACCCCTCGAATTCAGTCGTTATCTGGGTGTCAAAGCCGCGATTCATAACGCTGATCGCGTAATCACCTTCTTGCTCTGCGCACACGCGCACACAGCGGTAGCACGAAATACAGTTGTTGTAGTCGCGTTTGATAAACGGGTTGTCGTCGTCTTCGCGGCTGGCGCCCGACTGTGCGCCCTGGAAACGGCCGGTTCGGGCGTCGTACTGATCGATGAGCTCGCGCATTTGCTGTGAGGCGTAGCCGCTCAGCGGTTCGACGTCGATGTCGCGATTCTCGGAGGCGACCATCTCCATCAACACACGACGATGCATCTCGAGTCGCGCCGTCCTGGTGGTGACGACCATGTCCGGCTCGGCCAGGGTCGTGCACGACGCAACCGGGTTCTTGACGCCTTCCAACTCGACGATACACAACCGGCACGCACCGAAGGGTTCGAGCCGCGGGTCGTAGCAGAGGTTTGGAACGTCCTTTTGGTTGCGGTAGGTGACGTCGATGATCGTTTCGCCGGCGGTGAACGAGACTTCTTCGCCGTCGAGGATGAGCGTATGGGTCGCCGGTGGGACCGGTTTTTCGATTACCGGTTCTTCAGTCGCTCTACGGATCATCGGGTCGTGCCCCTTCGGTTGCCGACGTGTGCTGTCACTCGCTCGGGAAAATACTTCATCAGGCTTTCGGTGATCAGCGGCGCGGC
>JBDGYV010000103.1:0-6085 GCA_039588915.1 Gemmatimonadota bacterium | reverse complement strand
CCGTCACCGTCGACGTCCTCAAAGACGTGGCCGGTGATCGTGCCACGGAGCTGGAACCCGACATCGCTGGCCGTGCCGGTGCCACCGACCGGTACCGTAACGGTTTGCGGATCGTTGCCGGTCGTCAGCGTCGACCCGGCTGGATCTGTGACGTCCGCATCGACGTCGCCGGCCGGGATGGTGGAGCTGTAATCACCATTAGCATCGGTCGTAACTGTGACTGGTGCGCCGCCACCCGCCGGCGTCAACGTGACATCGACACCCGCCAAGTCGGGCTCGCCCGCACCCTGTGCACCGTCACCGTCGACATCCTCAAAGACGTGACCGTTGATCGTGCCCTGGAACTGGAACCCGACGTCCGTCGCGGTGCCGGTGCCACCCACCGGTACGGTGACCGTCTGTGGATCATTGCCGGTCGTGAGTGTTCCACCGACCGGATCCGTCACATCGGCTTCGACGTCGCCGGCCGGGATGCTGCTCGAGTAGTCGCCGTTTGCGTCGGTCGTAACCGTAACCGGGGCGCCGCCGCCGGCTGGCGTCAACGTGACATCGACACCTGCCAGATCGGGCTCGCCCGGATCCTGAACACCATCACCGTCCACGTCGTCGAACACGTGACCGGTGATCGTACCCTGGAACTGGAACCCGACATCGGTTGCCGTGCCCGTACCGCCGACCGGTACGGTGACCGTCTGCGGCTGGAACCGTGGACGAGTAGTTGCCGCTCGCATCGGTTGTAACCGTGATCGGTGCTCCGCCACCCGCTGGTGTCAACGTCACATCGACACCCGCCAGGTCAGGCTCGCCCGCGCCCTGGGCACCGTCACCATCCACGTCATCGAACACATGACCGGTGATCGTGCCTTGCAGCTGGAACCCGACATCCGTCGCAGTGCCCGTACCACCTATCGCGACCGTAACCGTCTGCGGATCGTTGCCGGTCGTGAGCGTTGAGCTCGCCGGGTCGGTGACATCCGCGTCGATATCGCCCGCCGGGACTGTCGACGAGTAGTTACCGCCGGCATCAGTCGTAACCGTGATCGGTGCGCCACCACCTGCCGGTGTGAGCGTAACGTCGATACCCGCCAGGTCTGGTTCACCCGGATCCTGAACGCCATCACCATCCACGTCGTCGAAGACGTGGCCGGTGATCGTGCCCTGGAATTGGAACCCGACATCCGTCGCCGTGCCCGTGCCACCCACCGGTACGGTGACCGTTTGCGGGTCGTTGGCTGGAACCGTGGACGAGTAGTTGCCGCTCGCATCGGTTGTAACCGTGATCGGTGCTCCGCCACCCGCTGGTGTCAACGTCACATCGACACCCGCCAGGTCAGGCTCGCCCGCACCTTGGACACCATCACCATCCACGTCATCGAAGACGTGGCCCGTGATCGTACCCTGGAACTGGAACCCGACATCGGTTGTAGCGACCGTGCCACCCGCCGGGACGGTCACTGTCTGCGGATCGTTGCCAGTCGTTAGTGTCGAGCCCACCGGATCGGTGACGTCGCCGTCAACGTCGCCTGCCGGGATGCTGGAGCTGTAGTCGCCGTTGGCGTCCGTCGTGACCGTGACCGGTGCGCCACCGCCTGCTGGTGTCAATGTGACATCGACACCCGCCAGGTCAGTTTCGCCCGCACCTTGGATACCATCACCATCCACGTCATCGAACACGTGGCCCGTGATCGTGCCTTGGAACTGGAACCCAACGTCGCCGGCCGTGCCGGTGCCACCCGTTGGCACCGTAACCGTCTGCGGATCGTTGCCGGTCGTCAGTGTCGAGCTCACCGGATCGGTGACATCCGCGTCGACATCGCCGGCCGGAACCGTCGACGAGTAGTTGCCGCTCGCATCGGTTGTGACCGTGATCGGCACACCACCGCCCGCCGGTGTCAGCGTAACATCGACACCCGCGAGATCGGACTCGCCCGCACCTTGGACACCGTCACCATCCACGTCTTCAAAGACGTGCCCGGTGATCGTACCCTGGAACTGGAACCCGACATCGGTAGCAGTGCCCGTGCCACCCACCGGGACGGTGACTGTCTGCGGATCGTTACCAGTTGTCAGTGTTGAACCAGCTGGATCCGTGACATCGGCGTCGACATCGCCGGCCGGTACACCAGACGAGTAGTCACCATTGGCATCCGTCGTGATCGTTACCGGTGCACCGCCACCCGCTGGTGTCAGCGTCACATCGACACCGGCGAGGTCAGGCTCGCCCGCACCCTGTGCGCCGTCACCATCCACGTCCTCGAAGACGTGACCGGTGATCGTACCCTGGAACTGGAACCCGACGTCGGTCGCCGTCCCCGTACCGCCCACCGGTACCGTAACCGTCTGCGGGTCGTTGCCCGTAGTCAGCGTCGAACCCGCCGGATCCGTGACATCCGCGTCAACATCGCCGGCTGGGACCGGCGAGGAATAATTGCCGCTGGCGTCGGTTGTAACCGTGATCGGCGCACCACCGCCCGCTGGCGTCAACGTGACATCGACACCCGCGAGATCTGGCTCGCCCGCACCCTGAGCACCATCACCATCAACGTCCTCGAAGACGTGGCCGGTGATCGTGCCCTGGAACTGGAACCCAACGTCCGTGGTCGTGCCGGTACCGCCCACCGGTACGGTGACCGTTTGTGGATCATTGCCAGTCGTTAGTGTCGAGCCCACCGGATCGGTGACGTCGGCGTCAACGTCGCCTGCCGGGATGCTGGAGCTGTAGTCGCCGTTGGCGTCCGTCGTGACCGTGACCGGTGCGCCACCGCCCGCGGGCGTCAACGTGACATCGACACCCGCGAGGTCAGGCTCACCCGCACCTTGGACACCATCACCATCAACGTCCTCGAAGACGTGGCCGGTGATCGTGCCTTGGAACTGGAACCCAACGTCGCCGGCCGTGCCCGTGCCGCCGACCGGTACCGTCACGGTCTGCGGATCGTTGCCTGTCGTAAGCGTGCTGCCTGCCGGATCAGTGACATCGGCGTCAACATCGCCGGCCGGAACCGTCGACGAGTAGTTGCCGCCCGCATCGGTCGTGACTGTGATCGGCGCACCACCGCCTGCTGGCGTCAACGTGACATCGACACCCGCGAGATCTGGCTCGCCCGCACCCTGTGCACCGTCACCATCCACGTCATCGAAGACGTGGCCGGTGATCGTACCCTGGAACTGGAACCCGACATCGGCAGCAGTGCCCGTACCGCCTACCGGTACGGTGACAGTCTGTGGATCGTTGGCCGTAGTCAGCGTGCCGCCGGCGGGGTCGGTGACATCGGCATCGACATCGCCCGCCGGAATAGTGGAGCTGTAGTCACCGTTGACGTCGGTCGTCACTGTAACCGGCGCGCCGCCACCCGCTGGCGTCAGCGTAACATCGATACCCGCGAGGTCAGGCTCGCCCGCACCTTGGGCACCGTCACCATCCACGTCATCGAAGACGTGACCGATGATGGTACCCTGGAACTGGAACCCAACGTCGCCGGCCGTGCCTGTGCCGCCGACCGGTACGGTCACGGTCTGCGGATCGTTGCCGGTCGTCAGCGTGCTGCCTACCGGATCGGTGACATCCGCGTCGACATCGCCGACCGGGACTGTAGACGAGTAGTTGCCGCCAGCATCGGTCGTGACTGTGATCGGTGCGCCGCCGCCTGCCGGCGTCAGCGTAACATCGACACCCGCCAGGTCGGGCTCGCCGACATCCTGGGTACCGTCACCGTCGACGTCCTCAAAGACGTGCCCGGTGATGGTGCCCTGGAACTGGAACCCGACATCTGTTGTGCCGACCGTGCCGCCCGCCGGGACGGTCACTGTCTGCGGATCGTTACCCGTCGTGAGCATCGAGCTGGCCGGATCGGTCACGTTGGCCGTGACATCACCGGCGGGTACACCGGCCGAGTAGTTGCCGCTCGCATCAGTGGTAACGGTCAACGGGCTGCCGTTTACCGGGTTGAGCACCACATCGACACCCGCCAGGTCGGCCTCGCCCGGATCCTGGACACCATCACCGTCGACGTCCTCGAACAGGTGCCCGGTGATCGTACCACTGAGCTGGAACCCGACGTCGGTCGCGGTTCCAGTACCACCCGCCGGAACCGTGACCGTCTGCGGATCGTTCGCGGTCGTGAGCGTCGAGCTGGCGGGGTCGACGACGTCAGCGTCAACATCGCCCGCCGGAACACTCGCCGAGTAATCGCCGTTGGCGTCCGTCGTCACCGTCAGCGGGCTGCCGTTCGCAGGCGTCAAGTCGACATCGACACCGGCCAGATCGGGTTCACCTACATCCTGGACTCCATTGCCATCGGTGTCGTTGAACACGTGACCGGTGATCGTACCGCTGAACTGGAACCCAACATCGGTGGCGGTCCCCGTGCCGTTCGCCGGGACGGTAACCGTTTGCGGATCATTACCGGTCGTAAGCGTCGAGCTGGCCGGGTCGACGACATCGGCGTCGACATCGCCGACCGGCACGCTAGCCGAGTAGTCGCCGTTGGCATCCGTCGTCACCGTCAGCGGGCTGCCGTTCACAGGCGTCAGGTCTACATCCACACCGGCCAGATCGGGCTCACCTACATCCTGGACGCCATTGCCGTCGGTATCGTCAAACACGTGACCGGTGACCGTGCCACTGAACTGGAATCCGACATCGGTGGCGGTTCCGCTGCCACCCACCGGTACAGTCACAGTCTGCGGATCGTTGCCGGTCGTTAGGGTCGAGCTGGCCAGATCCATCACGTTGGCGTCCACGTCACCGGCCGGAACTCCAGCCGAGTAGTCGCCGTTTGCATCGGTAATGACCGTAAACGGACTGCCGTTCGTCGGGTTAAGCACCACATCGACGCCGGCCAGATCGGGCTCACCCGGATCCTGAATACCGTCGCCATCGGTGTCATCGAAGACATGGCCAACAACCGTACCGCTGAACTGGAACCCGACATCGCCTGCCGTACCCGTGCCACCTACCGGGACAGTGACCGTCTGTGGGTCATTGCCGGTCGTCAGCGTCGAGCTGGCCGGGTCGGTGACGTCGGCATCGACATCACCCGACGGCACCGTCGACGAGTAGTCGCCGTTGATATCGGTGGTGACGGTAACGGGTGCGCCGCCGCCAGCTGGTGTCAGCGTGACATCGACACCGGCGAGATCGGGCTCACCTACGTCTTGGATCCCGTCACCATCTATATCCTCAAAGACGTGACCGGTGATGGTGCCCCGGAACTGGAACCCAACGTCAGTCGCAGTGCCGGTGCCACCCACGGGGACGGTGACGGTCTGGGGATCGTTGGCCGTCGTCAGGATCGAACTGGCCGGATCGGTGACATCGACGTCTACATCGCCGGCCGGAACGCCGGAGCTGTAATCACCGTTGGCGTCCGTTGTGACGGTGATGGGCGCGGCGCCGCCGGCCGGGGTGCCGTCCACGTCGTC
Organism: Gemmatimonadota bacterium; assembly: GCA_039588915.1. GTDB lineage: Bacteria > Gemmatimonadota > Gemmatimonadetes > JACCXV01 > JAHWKZ01 > CAMYLR01. The sequence goes on along the minus strand of JBDGYV010000103.1, from coordinate 661 downwards.
AAAGACGTGACCGGTGATGGTACCCTGGAACTGGAACCCGACGTCGCCCGCGGTACCCGTGCCACCCGTCGGCACCGTGACCGTCTGCGGATCGTTGCCGGTGGTTAGCGTCGAACTCGCGGGATCGGTTACATCGGCGTCCACATCACCGGACGGAATGCCGGAGCTGTAATCACCGTTGACGTCCGTCGTGACCGTAATCGGTGCGCCACCGCCGGCCGGCGTCAGCGTGACATCGACACCCGCAAGGTCAGGCTCACCTACATCCTGGATACCGTCGCCATCAACATCCTCGAACACATAACCGGTAATCGTGCCCTGGAATTGGAACCCGACGTCGCTAGCTGTACCCGTGCCACCGGTCGGGACGGTCACCGTCTGCGGATCATTACCGGTGGTCAGCGTCGAGTTCGCCGGATCCGTCACATCGGCGTCGACATCACCGGACGGTACGCTGGAACTGTAATCGCCGTTGACATCGGTGGTGACCGTGATCGGCGCTCCGCCACCCGCCGGCGTCAACGTGACATCGACACCCGCGAGATCGGGCTCACCCACATCCTGAGTGCCATCGCCGTCCACGTCGTCAAAGACGTGACCGGTGATGGTACCCTGGAACTGGAACCCGACGTCGCCCGCGGTACCCGTGCCACCCGTCGGC
>JBDGYV010000102.1:0-4336 GCA_039588915.1 Gemmatimonadota bacterium | reverse complement strand
CGCGCGGGGCCTTCCGGCGCGCTAACTCGACGAATGGCGAGGCGCGGGCACTGCAAAACATGGGAATGGTCCACGCGGACCTACGGCAGTGGAAAACCGCCGCCGAGTGCTATGGTAAGGCTCGCGACCTCGCCGTCGCTTCCGATGATCCCGAATTGATCACGACCATCACGCTAAACACGATCGAGGTGCACCTAAACACCGGGCACCTGGACCGCGCGCGTCAGAGCTGCGACAATGCGATGAAGCACGCGACCGAGCTCGGCAGCAAACGCTGTATCGCCGAAGCTCATCGTTATGAGGGCGAGATCCATCGCCGCCTGGGTGAGGTCGATGAAGCCAAGCTCGCGCTCGAACAGGCGATATCGATGAGCCACGATGCCGGCATACCTCTAGCCGAGGCGGAAGCGTTGCGATCGATGGGCGAGCTCCACGTGTCCCAGAAAGACCACGAGGCGGCGCTGGGGAGCTTCGGTCAAGCGTTCAAGCTGTTCGCCGGTCTCGACGCTGGGCACGAGCTTGCCGAGAGCGTTCTCATGCGGATCATCGAGCAGCTCTCGGCGGAGACCGAGAACCGGGATCCCTACCTCTACGGACACTCCGCAAGAGTGGCCGATTTGGCAGTCGCGATCGCCGATGAACTGGAGCTGGACTGCAAGACCAAGAAAGCGATCCTCGTTGCCGGATATCTGCACGATATAGGCAAGCTTGATGTCGACAAGGCGATCCTAAACAAGAAGGGCGAGCTCACCACTCAGGAGCTGGCCCACATCCGTGATCACGCCGCGTTTGGCGCGGCACGATTGGCCAAGCTCAATCTGCCGTGGGATATCGTTCCGATGGTACGCCATCATCACGAGCGGTTCGACGGCACCGGCTACCCGTGTCGTCTGGCGGGCGAGGAGATCCCGTTGGGCGCTCGGATCCTGTCGGTTTGCGACATGTTCGAGGCGCTTACCTCCGACCGCCCGTATCGCGTAGCTTGGAACGCCGACTGGGCGCTCCACTACATCGAGAGCTCGGCCGGACACATAGGCGACCCGAAGGTTGTAGAGGCCTTTATGCGGGTGGTCCGAAAGCTCGGCCTGGCGACCGATCGTGGCGTAGTTGACTCGACATCGCAAGACGTCGTCCAAGCTCTGTCGACGATCGAAGAGCCCGAGAAGCTGAGGGCCGTCGCGGGCGGATAAGCCGCACTGACCTGCGCCGCCTGCCCGATCCAGCGGTGTGGTTTCCAACTTGATCCGACTACGATTCAAGGCCACCAGCCGAACTGGTGATACTTCCGCCCGCCTCGTTCGCCCGGAGGCAGCCAAGTGGTTGCTCGTCCTGGGTCACGGAGCTGGGGCCGGTATCAACCATCCGTTTATGGAGGCGATCGCGGCTTCGCTCGCGGCTCATCGGATCGCCACCTTTCGATACAACTTCCCGTACATAGAGCAAGGCCGAAAGCGACCCAACCCGATAGCGGTACTGACGGCGACGGTGCGCTCGGCCGTGACCGCCGCTGCAAACGAGGCGCCCGATCTGCCGCTGCTGGCCGGTGGCAAGTCGATGGGTGGCAGGATGACATCGTTGGCGGCGTCCAAGACCCCGCTCCCTGAGGTCGCCGGGCTCGTCTTTCTAGGCTTCCCGCTCCATCCGATCGGGAAACCGGAGACCGACCGTGCCGAGCACTTGAAGCGCGTGGCGGTACCGATGCTCTTTTTGCAGGGGACCCGCGACCGGCTGGCCGATCTGGGGCTTATCCACGAGGTCTGCACTCCCCTCAGTCCGCTTGCCACCCTACACGTCGTCGATGGCGCCGATCACGGCTTTCACGTCCTCAAGCGATCCGGCCGTACCGACGACGACGCGCTGGACGAGCTGGCCCAAGCAGTGGCAAACTGGGCGCTCACCCTCGATGTGTCCTGACGGATAGGAGCCTCTTGCGGGTTTGGGCAGGAACCAGCGGCTACAGCTACAAGGAGTGGAAGGGCAACTTCTACCCCGAGGATCTCGACAGCGATGAGATGCTCGGGTTCTACGCCGGCGAGCTTCCCGCGGTCGAGATCAACAACACTTTCTACCGCATGCCAACCGAGAAGCTGCTCGCCACGTGGGCGGAGCAGGTACCGCCCGATTTCCGGTTCGCGATCAAGGCGTCGCGCCGCATCACCCACAAGAAGTGTCTCAAGAACGCTGAAGAAGAGACCGAGTACCTGACACGCACCGTGTCGACGCTCGGAGATCGGCTCGGCGTGATCTTGTTTCAGTTGCCGCCCTACTTGAAGAAGGGCGTCGAGCGACTGGAGGGGTTTCTGGCCCAACTCCCGAAAGGAACTCGCGCCGCGTTCGAGTTTCGCCATCCGTCCTGGTACGAGGACGAAGTGTTCGAGAAGCTCAGCGCCGCCGGCGCCGCCCTCTGCATAGCCGAGGCGGGTGGTAAAGCCGACGCGCCCAACGTCGCCACGACCGATTGGGGATACCTGCGGCTGCGACGCACCGACTACAGCGACGAGGATCTCGCCGCGTGGGCCGAGCGGGTTCGGTCCCACTCGTGGTCGGACGCGTTTGTGTTCTTCAAGCACGAGGACGAAGCGGCGGGACCAGCGTTCGCCAAGCGGTTTCTGGAACTGAGCGATGGCTGAGAGGTCTAGCACGAACGAGGTTAGAACAGGGCTGCCAACCGCTCGCGCGCGAGCTGCCGAAACAAGATCCATCCCGTTACGATGGCAATCGCCGCAAACGCGAAACCCCACTCCCACTCCAGCAGCAGCAGCTTGCCCGAACCAAACAGTGCGGCGTACACGAACACGACGCTGAGCGCCCACATCTTGACCCCGTAGCTAAGCCCCCCGAGAGACGGAGCAACGTCGCCGCCGGCGAGAGCCCTCACTGGCCCCCACCACCCGGGCGGCCGCACGCGACGGTAGAACTCGACCAACTTCTCCATCGCCACTGGCGGCGTCAGAAACGTGACACTGACCCACACGATCGTCGACCCGATCAGGTTGAGCGTCACCTTGGCCGCGAACGGGAACGCCGGCCCACCCCATTTGGGGCTCATTCCGAGCACGAACCCGATCCCGGCCGACGCGATCATGGCGGCGATCTCACTCCACGCGTTGACCCGCCACCAGAACCAGCGCGCGATGTACACCAGTCCGATTCCGGCACCCAACGTCAGCAACAAGAGGAACAGCTGCGAGATCGAGTCGGCGAAAAAACTGATCGTGATGCCTATTGCCAGCGCCAGCCCCGAAGCCAGCCGACCGGCGGTCACGTAGTGGCGCTCTGAGCGATCACGAACCAGGAACGGCCGGTAGAGATCGTTCACCAAGTACGCCGCCGATAGGTTGATGAACGACGTCAGCGTCGACATGAACGCCGCTACCAGCGAGGCCAGCATGAGGCCCAAAAGACCAACCGGCAGGAAGTCGACCATCGCCCTCGGGTACGCCATCTCGGGGTCGGCGATGTCGGGGTATAGCAGCAACGAGGCCAACGCGACGAGGATCCAGGGCCATGGCCTGAGTGCGTAGTTGGCGATCTGAAACCAGAGCGTCGCCAGCACCGCCGCGCGCTCGTCCTTCGACGCCGCCATCCGCTGGATGACGACAGCCCCGCCGTCGGCGTTCTTGTTGGCCCACCACTGGATCGTGATGAGCACCAGGAACGTCGCCAACGCCGTCCCCGACCATCCCAGCGGCCCGTCCCACACACTACCGGTCTGTGCCGCGTCGAGCGGTGGCAGAAACGCCAACGCGTCGCCGTGACCGGCGACAGAGAGTTGCTCGACCATCGCATCCAAGCCGCCCACCGCATCGACGACGAACACCGCCAACACCACCGCACCGACCGTGGCCAGAACGAACTGCACCAGATCCGTCACGACCACACCCCACAAGCCCGCCAACATCGCGTACGCCAGCGTCAGGCCGGCGGCGAACAGCGTCGCCGGCAACGGGCCGATGTCGAACACCGCCCCGAACACCTTGACCATCGCCAGCGTCACCCAGGCCATGGTGAGGCAGTTCGCGTACAGCGTCATGTAGACGGCCCGAATGCCGCGCAGCGCGGCCGCCGGTCGACCCGAGTACCTGAGCTCGGTCAGCTCGACGTCGGTCATAACCTCCGAGCGCCGCCACAGCTGCGCAAACACGAACGCCGCCAGCATCCCGCCGATCGCCAAGCACCACCAGATCCAGTTGCGTTGGATGCCCTGCGTTCGGACCCAGCCGGTGACGACCAGCGGGGTGTCGACCGAGAACGAGGTCGCGACCATCGACGTGCCCGCCAACCACCACGGCAGGTTGCGCCCGGATACGAAGAACTCTTGTGTCGATGAGCTGGC
>JBDGYV010000101.1:0-5871 GCA_039588915.1 Gemmatimonadota bacterium | reverse complement strand
GTACTCACCGAGCCGGTGACGCTGACCGGCCCGATCGTGGCCGATCTGTTTGTCAGCACCACGGGAACCGGTGCGGACTACGTGGTCAAGCTGATCGACGTTTTTCCGGATTCGCTGGGTGACTACCCTAGCAACGACAAGTTCGTCCCGATGGAAGGGTACCAGATGCTGGTGCGCGGAGAGGTCCTTCGCGGCAGATACCGGAACAGCTTCGAGGCGCCTGAGCCGTTTGTCTCGGGAGAGGTGACATCGGTAGGCTTCGAGCTGCCCGACGTCGCCCACACGTTCCAGGAGGGTCACCGTATCATGATCCAGGTGCAGAACTCGTGGTTCCCGCTCGTCGACCGCAATCCGCAGACGTTCGTGAACATCTACGAGGCCGATGAAGAGGACTTTCAGAAAGCGACGCACCGAATCTACCACGACGCCGAGCGGCCATCGGGTGTGAGGGTGTCGGTGCTCGAACCGTAAACACGGTACCTAACGGGGAAGGTCCGTGACACCAACCCGTACTGGTATCGCGTGTCAGGCGATGGTCTGGTCGGCTCGCGGTGCGGGTGGTGTTGAACGAACCGGCGAACCCGCCTCTTTTTCCACCGCCCGGACAATGTTCCTCAGCATTCCGGCGAAGACCAGATGATGGAGAGGGTAGAGCACGTACCAGTAGGCCAGGCCAAACAAACCCACCGGGTCCCAGATCGCCGTCTGCCGAATCGTGCTCGTGGTCTCGTCGCCGGTGACTTCGAACTCCAGCCAAGCGCGCCCTGGCGCTTTCATCTCCGCCTGCAGCCGTAGCAGCTGTTCGGGTTCGAACGCTTCGACGCGCCAGAAATCGAGCGCGTCACCCACCTGCAGGTTCACTGGGTCACGACGGCCGCGGCGTATCCCAACGCCACCCACCAGCAGGTCCAGGAAACCGCGCAATCGCCACAACCAGTCGCCGAAGTACCAACCCGTGTCACCACCGATCCACTGAATAGGAGCAAAGCTGGCCTCGCGAGAGGCGTTGACCTTTGCTGTGCGTGAGTCGACCATCCGCGAACCAAAGCGGACACCACTCCGAGACCTCGACGTACCCGATGACGACAGCGCGTCCGACCACCGGGTCTCGGCGATTTCGCGATCTTCGTTCACCATCGCCCGCTCGATCGCTTCGCGGAGCCCACGTGGTCGGACCGAGAACTCCTTCTGTGCCAGGTCGCTAGACACGAGCGTCGGGTTGCGCAAACTCTCGACCAGTTTTTTCCCAACACGCGCGTAGACCGGCGTGACGAGACCGAGCCAAAGGCTCGACAGGTACGGCGTGAGCACCGGGACGGGGATCATCAATCGTCTCAAACCGCGCTGACGAGCGTACTCACGCATGATCCCGCCGTACGACACCTGATCCGATCCGCCGATTTCGAAGATGCGCGACTCCGGGCCCGGCAGCTCGATCGACTGGACCAGATACTCCAGGACGTCTTCGATGGCGATCGGCTGCGTCAGGACGCCGACCCACTTTGGACAGACCATCGCCGGCAACCGTTCCACCAGCGCACGAATCAACTCGTACGAGAGACTGCTCGACCCGATAATGATGGAGGCCCGAAACTCGATCACCGGGACACCTGAAGAGCGAAGAACATCAGCCGTCTCCAGGCGACTGCGCAGGTGCTTGGACAGCTCCGTGTCCAAACTGCCCAAGCCGCCCAGGTACACGATTCGCCTTACCCCGGCCGCACGCGCGGCGGTACCAAAGTTGGTCGCGGCTTCCCGATCTTCCTCTTCAAAGTCTTTGGTAGCCCCCATCGAGTGGATGAAATAGAACGCGGTGTCGACACTCTCGAGCGCCGCCGGCAGCGAGCCGGGATCGAGAGCGTCGCCCTCTACGATCTCGACATTGTCCGACGCGCGAGACCGCAACGCCTTGGGCCGCCGCGTCATGCAGCGAACGCGGTAGGGCAGATGCTCGAGCCGTGACAGCAAGCGCCCACCGACATAGCCGGTCGCGCCGGTCAGCAGAATCAGTCGTGGCGCTACGGTCACCGAGCGAGCTCGGCGAACTCTTCGTCCGATAGCTCGATCTCCGCCGCGGCAACGTTCTCTTCGAGATGTGCGATCGACGCGGTGCCGGGGATCGGCAGCATGACCGGCGACCGGCGGAGCAACCACGCCAGCGCGATCTGGGCCGGGGTCGCGTCGTGGACGCGAGCGACGTTCGCCAACGCGCCACCTTCATCGGCGAGGTGACCCATGTCGAGCGGAAACCAGGGGATGAAACCGATCGCGAGCTCTTCGCATCGATCGAGCACGTCCTCGGACGAGCGGTAGGCCAGGTTGTAGCGATTCTGAACCGAAACGACGTCGATGATCGCGCTCGCCTGGTCGAGCTCGTCCGCGTCTACGTTCGACAGCCCGATGTGGCGGATCTTCCCTTCCTGCTGAAGATCAGCCAGCGCGCCAACCGACTCCTCGAACGGGACATCGGCGTCGGGCGTGTGGAGTTGGTAGAGGTCGATGCGTTCGACGCGTAACCGCTCGAGGCTTCCTTCGGCCGCTTTTCGCAAGTGCTTCGGTCGACCGTTGGGCTCCCAACTGCCGGGGCCCGGACGCGTGTATCCACCCTTAGTCGCGATCACGAGTCCGGCCGGATAAGGGTGGAGCGCCTCGGCGATCAGGTTCTCGGAAACGTCGGGGCCGTACGAATCGGCGGTGTCGATCAGATTGACGTCGAGTTGGACGACGCGACGCAGAACGGCCAGTGCGCGGTCGAGATCGTCGGGCTCGCCCCACACGCCTTGGCCGGTCACGCGCATGGCGCCAAACCCGAGCCGGCGGACTTCGAGGTTGCCGAGGGAAAACGTTTCGCTCATCGTCCGAACAGCGCCGCGTGCGGCATAGCCGGTCCCGTCGGCCCGTGCGGCCATTCGTCCCGGCTCATCGAGAGGCCCGGTCCGAGTCCGTCCACCTGCCCGAACACATTGTCGAGGGTGAGTTCGCCCGTGTCCGGATCAACCCAGTACATCAGCACCTGTCCAGCGCCTGGGCCGATGCCGGTCACCACAACCCGGTAGGTGCCGGGATCGACCTGCGCCCAGTGCGGTACGAACCCCTCGTCCAACGTCAGTCGCGCCACTTCGACCGGGCGCGTCGGATCGGACACATCGAGCGTCACAATCTCGTTCGCGAACATGATCGGGAGCACCTCGAATTTCCCGACCATGGTTGGCACGGAGCACCCGGCCGTTCCCGGCCAGTTCATGAGCACGTCGACCCGGGGCTCATCGGTGTCCATTGCGTGGATCCTGTAGAAGCCGCACGAGATCGTGTTCAGGATCGCCGACCCATCGGGCAGCGTACGGATTTCGAAGGGACGGTCGTGACCGGGGATCCTCGACGGAGTGCAGTCTTGACCGGTCATTAGGTGGTCGACGAAGCACTCGGGCTCTTCGGCGGGAGGCAGTACCGGAAGCGTCAGGGTGGCGAGCAAGCTGAGATCGGAGAGCCGCCAGAGCTGAAGCACGTTCTCCGCGCGCTCAAACACGAAACCACCGGTCTCGGGATCGATCAGCGGCATGGCGTTGCTTGTCGTCAAAACTCGATCGACTTCAGGAAACACCTCGAGCGCGTACGGACGAATCATGCGGCCTTCGAAGTCGGGATCAGCAGCGGAAGCCACCCGCACCAAGTCGCCGTCCGCGTCAAACTCGGCTAGTCCGCCGGTATCGCCGGGCCGGCTGCCGTCCCCGCGCTGGATCGTCGCCAGCACGTGGCTGTTCTCCAAGCGGTAGAAGCTGTGCGGGTACTCGAATCCCGGAACCTTGTCGAGCTCCCTCACGAACGTGGGCTCGCCGATAGAAGACAGGTCAAAGAGGAAAGTCCGGTTCGCATTGAATCCGTTGGCGAAGAGCAGCCCGTCGCTCGGCGCGATCGGCTCGGCATGATGGGGATCGTTGCCCGCCGAGCCCACCGGGGCCGTCCCCAACACGGATCCGTACGTCGGGCTCTCCGGGTCGGCGTCCACTGCGGCCAGAAAGTCCGAGTCACCTTCTGCCGCGTCGGCGTCTCCCGCCCAGACGTAGAGGTAGGGGCTGGGTGTCGCCGGTGCGTCGGGGGCGTCGAGAGAGGTTGCGTCGTCCGTTGCGCCGCAAGACACGAGAGCGAGCGCGAGGCCGGACAGGATGAAAAGCCGCCGAACTGGCGTGCTAAAGACGATGTCAAGCATTCGATCCTCCTCTTAAAGCGTTTGCAGCAACGCGTTGATCGGGCACCCACCCATCGTTTCCGGTGGGGGCAGCCCCATGACACCGAGATCGCCACGCCCGCCGATCGCCGGCCCGTGAGCGGCGATGAACCCGTTCAACTTCTCCTGGCTGGACGGGCAGTACGATGGTCGCGACTGAGTCAGTCGAGCTCGTGGGTGAATGACCGCACTTACAAAATGGGGTTGGGGCTCCCACTCGACAAACAGATCCGGAAGGGTCACAGGAGGTCCGCCGCCAAACAGATCGGTGGCCCGTGACGCGCTTCGAACCGCACGCACGCCAGTCGCTGGGTCCACAAGCTGCTCGAGATCCTCTTCGATGCGGCCGAGGACCGCCTCGTACTCGTTGCCCGGTTCAACGCATCCGTGCGGCTCGCGGCCGCGAAGGTTGACGCGAACAAAGCTTGTGTAGAGCGACGGGATCGCGAAAGCGAGCGTACGATCCCAGTCCGTCCCGTCTCGCAACCGGCTCGACAGCAGCCGTTCTTGTGCGTCCGGCGAAAGACGCCGGCTGATCGCCTCCCGCAGTCGCTCGGGCATGAGTCGGCGCGCGGTCTGAACCGGATCCGGAACGCTAATACGGCGCGTGCGAACTCCCTTCCCCGTCCCTTTCGGTACGCGGTACCCAAGCTCGTCGAGAAACGACTCGATCAAGTTCGAGGTCGGGTACTCGTCCTGAAACCCGTAGAGCGACATGATGACGACGTTCGAACTCGCAGGCAGTTGATCGAGGAGCGTTCCCATTTGCCGATCGACGGCAGCGTACACATCGCGCAAGCCGTTTTCGAGTCGACGTTCGATCGCAGTGTCGCGCGATGCCGGCACTTCCGATCGGTACTCCCACAAGAAATGGCTAGCGGCGTCCGTTTCCGAGAAGAAGATCACGATCACATCGAACGCGTCCCGCTTGATGAGATCGCGCGCCAGCTCACCCTTCTTCCGCGCTCGCTCCAACAACCGCTCCAATCCGACCAGCGAGTCCTCCATCGTGCCTTCCGGATCGGAGTGGATCTTCATGCGCGGCCCGAAAAGGCGCCGGACGTCTTCGACCAGCTCCGGTGGCTCTGACTCGGGTTCGTAGATCGACCCATGGTGCGTCGCCCAGTTGGAGAGTTGTAGACCGTCGACCCCGGCGACCGGGCGCAGATCGGGGACATCGACCACTAGCGCCTTGCGATCCGTGCCGCTCAGCGTGGTCCAAAACGGTGGAGCTTCTCTGGTCGGCGGGCGCATGCGCTCAAAGTCGTACGTGCCGGGTGTGAGTTGGCGAAAGTAGTAGTAGCCGTGAGAACCGCGAGAAATGCCGCTAAAGAGGGTCAACCCGAACCCGTATTCGCAGATCGTCTCCGGTCCGCTGGTCACCCCCCAGCAGCCGCGGTCCATCACTTTGCCGATCGTTGGCAGGTAACCTGTCGCAACCCAACGCTTGATCGCCTCCGCGTCACCGGTATCCATCGCCAGGATCACGAGCGGACCACTCATCGACCGATCCTCCGTACCGCGACATCCCGCCCGGTCCGATCCGATTCCTCGGCGGCGAGAATCACCGCCAGGCTGCGATACCCGTCCTCGATGTCGGGAGTTACGTGGCGCTCATTTGCAACGGCGTCGACAAACGCGCTCAG
>JBDGYV010000100.1:0-5293 GCA_039588915.1 Gemmatimonadota bacterium | reverse complement strand
CACGGACGCGTAGCACGGGTTTCATCGCTGGCTCGGTGGTGATTGTGCTGCTGGTCGGTTTGCTGGCCTTTCTGCTGGGCCGCAACGTGGGCCTGGAACGTGCCACCCCACCGATCGAGGAGTTGACGATCCAGCGGATCGAGTTGCCGCAAGCCGGGCTCATCCGGCTCAACCTCGTCAACGGTGGGGTTGATCCGGTGACGGTGAGCCAACTCATGATCGACGACGCGATCTGGGCGTTCGATATCCAGCCCGATGCGACGATCGGTCGGTTGCGACGGGCGACGATCGAAATCCCCTATCCATGGGTTGAGGGAGAGGCGCACGAGATCGTCCTCGTATCGAGCAATGGGGTGACCTTCGATGCGGAGATCGAGGTCGCGACGCCGACGCCTCAGGCGACCGCCGGCTGGTTCTGGAGGTTGGGATTGCTGGGCTTCTATCTCGGAGTCGTTCCAGTCGCGCTCGGTCTAGCGACCTATCCGTTCCTGCGCGGGCTGGGATCCCGGGGGATCGACTTTCTGCTGGCGCTTACGGTGGGTCTGCTGGTGTTCCTGGCGATCGATACGCTGACCGAGGCGCTCGAGCTAGCGTCCGAGGTCCCGGAAGCATTTCACACGTCGATCCTGGTGTGGATCGTCACGCTGGCCACCGTGCTAGGGTTGCTGGCCGTGACCGAGCGTCGTCGGGCACGCAGCGGCGCGTTGAGCCCGCTCGCGATCGCCACCCTGATCGCGTTTGGCATCGGTCTTCACAATCTCGGCGAGGGACTCGCTGTCGGTGCAGCGCTGGCGACTGGGGCTGTCGGGCTGGGCACGTTCTTGGTGGTCGGATTCACCCTGCACAACATCACCGAAGGCATAGGGATCGCAGCACCCTTGTTGCGCGGCGAACCGCGGATACCGCATTTCGGTGGGTTAGCGCTTCTGGCCGGAGGTCCGGCGATCCTGGGGACGTGGATCGGTGGCTTCGTATTCAGCCCCTTCTGGGGCGCGCTGGCGCTGGCGGTGGGGACGGGGGCTATCCTACAGGTCGTGTACGAGGTGAGTCGCCTGGTTGCCCGGGTCGAGACCGGCAGAGCTGGCCTGTGGCGCGGAGAGGTTTTGGCCGGTGCCGCTGCGGGCGTGCTCGTCATGTATGCCACCGCGCTCATCGTCCCAGCCTAGAAAAACACCTCGGAAACGAACATTTTGGGCTGCCGGCTCGTATCCTGTCTACAGGAGGCCTGATGCTGATCCAGAATCCTGCTGATTTCCGTTCATCCGAGGTTACCGAAGAGCGCGTGTACCTGGACCGACGGGCGTTTATGCGCCTGGCGGCGGGTATCGGTGCGGCTACGGTGGCCGGGGCATCGCTGCCGGACCTGGTGGCCGGCGTCACACCTCGACCCGGCATCGGAGACGAAGAGAAGCTCACCCCATACGAGGCGGTAACCGGGTACAACAACTTTTACGAGTTCGGTACCGGCAAAGAGGATCCAGCCAAGAACGCGGGCCGATTCGTCACCAAACCGTGGACGATCTCGGTCGAGGGACTGGTCGAGAAACCGGCCACATATGACGTCGACGAGCTCATCTTCCCGTACACACACGAAGAGCGGGTTTATCGGCTGCGGTGTGTCGAGGGCTGGTCGATGGTGATCCCCTGGCTTGGTTTCTCGCTCTCCAACTGGATCGACCGTTTCCGTCCAACTAACCAGGCGCGTTACGTCGAGTTCACGACGCTGTACGATCCGGAGCAAATGCCGGGACAGAGACGCTCGGTGCTCGACTGGCCGTATGTCGAGGGGTTGCGACTGGACGAAGCGATGCACCCGTTGACAACCGTTGTCGTTGGGGTCTACGGTCGACCGCTTCCGAACCAGAACGGTGCCCCCGTGCGCCTCATCATGCCGTGGAAGTACGGCTTCAAGAGCATCAAATCGATCGTGAAGATACGGTTCACCGATCGCCAGCCGGCGACTTCGTGGAACCTGGCCGCGCCCAACGAATACGGGTTCTTCGCCAACGTCAACCCGGACGTCGATCATCCGCGGTGGAGTCAGGCCAAGGAGCGGCGGATCGGTGAGTTTCGCCGGCGCAAGACACTGCCCTTCAACGGCTACGGCGATGAAATCGCGCATCTCTACCAGGGCATGGACCTGCGCCGGTACTTCTAGACAGTGTCGTCCCGTGTCGTGAGTCGGCGTCTCGGTCAACTCCTGGTCGTCGGGCTCGGTCTCGCACCGCTGACTTGGCTTGCGATCCGAGCGTTGAGGGGCGATCTGGGCGTCGACCCGGTGGAGACTCTGAGTCAGGTGTCGGGCGATTGGACGCTCCGTTTCTTGTTGGTCACGTTGGCGATCACCCCGGCGAGCCGGTTTCTGGGTCTCAATCGTCTCATTCGGCATCGGCGCACGGTCGGGCTTACGGCCTTTGGGTACTCCGTCTTCCATTTCACTTGCTTCGTGTGGCTCGACCAATGGTTCGTATGGGCCGACATTGTGGCTGAGATCGCCGAGCGCCTCTGGATTACGATCGGGTTCGCGACGTTGCTGCTGCTGATACCATTGGCGGTAACGTCGACCAACGGCATGGTGCGGAGGCTCGGGGCCCGCCGGTGGCGACGCCTGCATCGGCTGGTGTACCTGGCCGGAGTCGGTGGTGTCATGCACTACTGGTGGGCGGTAAAGGCCGACACCCGGGTGCCGCTCGTTTACGGCGTAATCTTGGCGGTCTTGTTGATGGCGCGGTTCATCCCGAAGCGAAGACGGTCGCCCGTGCGCTCTTCGTCGGCTGCAGATCCAATGGCACAGGAATGAGGCATGGCTGAACCCAAGCTCGGTGGCGTAGCGCTTCTGCTGGCTGATATCAGCGGGTATACACGCTTCATGCGGCAACCGCGTATGAGCTTGCTCCACGCGCAGTCGCTGATCGATCGGCTTACGACCGCGCTCGTGGAGATCGTCAAAGATCCTCTTGCGCTCAGCAAGATCGAGGGCGACGCGACGATCTTCTATGCGATGCCGGATGGCGAGACTTCACGGCGGGCGATCGTGGACGCGGTTCCCGCGCTCTTGACGGCGTTCGCATCGGAACAGGGAGAGATCCAAGCAGCCAAGCTCTGTCATTGCACGGCCTGCGAGGCGGTCGATGAGCTGCGGATCAAGTTCATCGCTCACGCCGGTGAGGCGGTCGTCTCGGGGAGGGGCGGATCAATGGACTTTGCCGGCCCTTCCGTCATCCTCGCTTACAGACTGCTCAAGAACTCGATTTCCGCGAACGAGTACTTTCTCATGACGGAGCCCTTCTTCGATGTCTTGACCGAAGAGGAGCGAGAGCGATTAGACCGGCGAGTTGAGCAGGTGGAAGGTTTTGAACCCGTCGAGATCGCTTACGGGCGGCTCGACCGCGATCCAGTCGCTGCGGCGGAGCGGCGGCCAGCGGCGAAAGAAAAGCTCGGTCATCTGGCCCGCATCCACACCCGCGGGTTGGCGCACTGGATTCGCCGCGACCGTGGACAGTACGGCAACCTCCCGAACTCATCCGCGTAGGGTGCGCAGCCTCAGCGAAAAGACGCTCTTTGTAACCGGCGCTAGTCGGGGGATCGGCCGAGCGATCGCTCTGCGAGCCGGGGCGGATGGAGCCAACGTCGTGATCGCGGCCAAGACGACCGAACCGCAGCCTGGGCTGCAGGGCACGATCCACAGCGTGGCCGAGGAAGTTGAGGCTGCTGGCGGGAGAGCCTTGCCGGTCGCGGTCGATCTCCGCTTCGAGAATCAGATCGAGACCGCCGTCGACCGAGCCATTCAGGCGTTCGGGGGCATCGACGTCGTCGTCAACAACGCGGGCGCGATCAGCCTCACGTCGACGGTCGAAACAGGGGCCAAGCGCTTGGACCTGCTCTTCGCCGTGAATGTTCGCGCAACATACTTGGTCACAAGGGCTTGCATCCCGCACCTAAAGTGTTCTAAGAACCCCCACGTACTCATTCTTGCACCCCCGCCTAGCCTCGACCCAAAGTGGTTGGCACCTCATCTTGCTTACAGTCTCTCGAAGTACGGGATGAGCCTCTGCGTGATCGGTATGGCAGCCGAGTTCGAAAGCGACAGAATTGGGGTAAATGCGTTATGGCCAAAGACCGTGATCGCGACCGCAGCGCTCTCCAGGCTGAAGGGCTTGGTAACGCCAGCGGAATGTCGCCGGCCTGAGATTGTCGCCGATGCAATTCACGCGATCGTCACCCGTGAAAGCGGCAGTTGCACGGGGAACTTTTTCATCGACGAGGAGGTGCTGGCGGCCGAAGGCGTGACCGAATTTGACCGGTACGCGGTTGAGCCGGGCCGGGAGCTCAGAATCGATCTGTTTCTGGAACCCGACTAGTCGTGCAGGCTGGAAGTGGTGGAGGCGGCGGCCGGAATCGAACCGGCGAATGGAGGTTTTGCAGACCTCTGCCTTACCACTTGGCTACGCCGCCTCGCAGCGTCTAATGCGAAGGCCCTCCCAACGTCGGAAGGGCCATTCGCACACAGCTGGAGCGGGAAACGAGGCCCTCCCAACGTCGGAAGGGCCATTCGCACACAGCTGGAGCGGGAAACGGGACTCGAACCCGCGACTTCAACCTTGGCAAGGTTGCGCTCTACCAGCTGAGCTATTCCCGCACAACAACGAGCGATAGAACTCGTTCGTTGGGTGACAAAATCTAGATCTGGGCGACGAGAAGTGTCAAGCAGCACGTACTCGAAACGGCGCGTTGGCGTCACTTTTAGGACCTTGGCGTTGGCAAGCGTCATGTGGGTCGGCGGAGTCCAGTCGGGGAGCGGTCAGTCGCTGGTCTACGATCCCGATCGGGGTGAGCCGTTCCGCTATCGGACGACAAACACGCTCACCGTGTCACAGCAGATTCTTCAACGTGACACTCACTATAGGGTGAGTTCGGATGGCGTCGTTCGGCTGACGTTGATGGACCCAGGCGCACGCATGCTGTGGCGGCTCGGTTTTGAGACCCTCGACCTGAACATCGAGGGGGCGCTTCCAGCCCCGCGTCGGGAGGTGCTCCGCGGAACCGTTATAACTCTGTCGACGACGCCGAGCGGTGTCGTTCTCGACGCCCGGGCCAGCGGTGTCGTACCCCCTGGCATCGGCGTTCGGTACCTGGAACGTTCGGCGCAGGCCTTTTTCCCGCAGCTTCCTGAAAAGGGGGCTACCGCTGGCGTGAGCTGGAGCGATACGCTGACGGTAACCGAGGTCCTCCAGGGTGTCACGACCGAGATCGAGATGATCCTGACGTATGCGATCGCCGACACCAGCGCCTT
>JBDGYV010000099.1:0-4903 GCA_039588915.1 Gemmatimonadota bacterium | reverse complement strand
AGGCCTTCATCCCTCACGCGGCGTCGCTGCGTCAGGCTTTCGCCCATTGCGCAAGATTCCTCACTGCTGCCTCCCGTAGGAGTCTGGGCCGTGTCTCAGTCCCAATGAGGCCGATCACCCTCTCAGGCCGGCTACCCGTCGTAGCCTTGGTGAGCCATTACCTCACCAACAAGCTGATAGGCCGCGAGACCCTCCCCAAGCGATAGCTTGCAAGCAGAGGCCACCTTTAACAACTGTCCCATGCGGAACTGTTGCGTCATGCGGAATTAGCCAAAATTTCAATTTCTCTTGGTTATTCCCCGCTCCAGGGCAGGTTCCTCACGTGTTACGCTCCCGTTCGCCACTTTACTAG
This sequence comes from Gemmatimonadota bacterium, assembly GCA_039588915.1. Lineage (GTDB taxonomy): Bacteria > Gemmatimonadota > Gemmatimonadetes > JACCXV01 > JAHWKZ01 > CAMYLR01. The sequence goes on along the minus strand of JBDGYV010000099.1, from coordinate 4,551 downwards.
GGTCGCTTTCAAGGTCCCCAGCAAGCTGGGGTCCAAGCGAGCGGTCCCGTTCTCGTGCGACTTGCATGTGTAAGGCACGCCGCCAACGTTCGTCCTGAGCCAGGATCAAACTCTCCGTAGTAGAGAATTCGATTGTCCTGACTGACAAGAATCGTCAGTACTGTACCTGCTTTGAAACCCCCGATACCGCGCGAAGCAGTACGCACGGCGGGGCCCATTCAGGCTGGTTCAGGCTGGCACGATTCGGTTTTCAGAGAGCAGATTCCCGTTTCGAAGGGATCATGAACATAGAGTTTCCCGGGGCGAGCGTCAAGGCTGACGGGGGTTCAGAAGCCGAGTCCCACCGGTTCGTCTGACGGTGCCAGTGGGCTGCCCGGGAGGCCCGGACCGAGCTCGAACTGGCCACCGCCGTACAGCACGATGCCTCGCTCGAGGCACGCGTCAATCGCCTCGAACAACCGTTCCACAGAGCCGAACCGTGAAGGCTTGATGTTCATGTACCGGGGTTCGATCCCGAGCGCGTCGATGTCGGCCAGCGAGTGGATCGGCGCGTCCCACGAGAGTCGGTCCTCGAAGCCGCGTAGCGCACTGATCGTCTCATCGGTACACGCGACGTCCTCGAGGATCGCGTCAGGGAATGTTTCGGCCACGCGTTTGTAGAGCACCGGATCGGGTGCGGTATCAACGACGGTGCCTTTGTAGTACGCCTTGAAGTCGAGCACCCGCACCCGACCGGTGGCCGCCATCGCCGCCATTTGCACGTGGTCCCAGTCGGAGCTCGGATCGATCTTGAACTCCAGCTCGGGGCAGACTGCTAACCACGACGCGATGTCGAGCCGAGTCGAGACGACGAACCACACCGCTCGGTACTCGCGGCCCAGGACGGCACCGAGGTTGGTACCCGCCTGACGTAGCGCGAGATCGAGCGCGGCGCTCTCGAACGCCCACCGACGGTAATCGTGCGAGCCATGTTGGACGGGCTCAACCGGAAACAAAACGTGCTCGCCCATGTGACGCGAAAAGCTGTCGATGGTCCACCGACCAGCCAGCAGTAGGTCGGCCGGCATCGTCTCCTGGTCCTCGGCCTCGTAGGTGATGTCTTCGCCCTGGCCGCGCTCACCGGCTCCGTCGAGGCAAACGGTGTGCGTGATGCGCTTGAAACCGCTGGAAACCTCGAGCTCGCGCCGCTCCAGCGCGTAGCCGTCAACCTCCAGCTCGAGGTCCCGGAGCCGATCGTACGCTTCGGAGGGCACGCTACCGCTCGAGCTTGAGCCGAGCGAAGCGCCGCTTGCCGACCTTTATGAGAGCGGTGGAACCGACTGCCAGTCGATGGGCCGGATCGTCCACGCGCTGACCGTCGATCGAGATACCGCCCTGCACCACGAGCCGTTGTCCTTCGGTGGTGGAGCTCACCAACCCGGCTTCCTTCAGCAACCACGCGATCGGCGCTTCCTCATCGGTCAGCCGGATCGAGATCTCGGGCACGTCATCGGGGGTTTCGTGGTGCACGAACAGTCGATCGAAGTGCGCCTCGGCGGCGTCAGCCGCCTTGGCGTCGTGATACTCAGCGACGACCGATCGCGCCAATCGCCGTTTGAGATCGCGGGGGTTCGTGCCAGCGGCGAGCTGCTGCTCAACGTCGCTGACGTCATCAGGAGAGGCGCCCAACCCGTACCGGAAGTACTTCACGATCAACTCGTCGGGGATCGACATCGTCTTGCCGTACATCTCTTCCGGCGGTTCGGTCAGGCCGATGTAGTTGTCGAGCGACTTCGACATCTTCTGCACGCCGTCGGTTCCCTCGAGCATCGGCAGTGTCAGGATGACCTGCGGCTCGACACCGAACTCGCGCTGGATGTCGCGCGCCACCAGCAGGTTGAACTTCTGGTCGGTGCCGCCAAGCTCGACATCGGCCTTCAGCGCCACCGAATCGTATCCCTGTGCCAGCGGGTACAGGAACTCGTGTATCGAGATCGGCGTCTCGGCGGTGAACCGCTTTCGGAAGTCGTCGCGCTCGAGCATCCGGGCCACCGTGTACTTGGCGGCGAGCTTGAGTACGTCTTCGAACTTGAACTGGTCCAGCCACTCCGAGTTGTAGCGGATCGTCGTCCGATCGGGGTCGAGCACTCGAAACACCTGGTCCCTGAACGTCTCGGCGTTGGCGTCGACCTCCTCGCGCGACAACGGCGGCCGGGTAGCCGATCGCCCCGACGGGTCGCCGATCAGCGCGGTAAAGCTCCCGATCAGAAACGTGACGTCGTGACCCAGCTCCTGAAAGTCGCGGAGCTTCCGAAGCGTGGGCGTGTGGCCGAGGTGGAGATCGGGGCGGGTCGGGTCATAGCCACACTTGACGACCAGCGGTCGGCCCGACTCGAACGAGCGCTCGAGCTTTGCCACCAGCTCGTCCTCGGGCAGGATCTCGTCGGCGTCGCGGCGGATCTTCGCCAGCTGCTCGTCGACAGGAGGAAAGGTTTTCGCGGCCACGACACTCAAAGTACCGACCAGGTCCGGGCTGGGAAAGCGTCCCCTGGCCGGGTACTAGACAGGGAGTAGGAAACGGGTTAGGATAGCTCGATTCAGAATTCGCTCTTCTCTTCTGGCGGGGGGGTTACGTGCAGAAGCTCGCCACAGTTTTCGCGATCATCGCAATTCTCGCCGTCGGTGTCACTCCGGCAACGGCGCAGGAACAACTGCCAGCCGGAGTCCTACCCGCCGACGACCCACAGCGCCCACAGCCGCCTGACGGTTTCAAAATCGATCGAAAGAAAAAGGGCGGTCTCCTGTACGCCGCCGGCAAATGGGTCGATGAGCGTTGCGGGAACCTGGCGGCCGGACCCCAAGGTCTTGGGGCGTGCTTCCCGCGCCGCTGGGAACCGACCGCAAACTTCAACGGCCGGGCCTCACTTTCTCTGGGCCTCAACATCCACAATGATCGCCTGCGCACGCGCGGCCCTCAGTTCGGTATCACCAGCAGCGCTTCGATCCGCAAATATCAGCGATACACCGCGTACTTTGGCTGGAATAACCCTGTCAACCATCCGTATGCCCGGCTGACCGGGTTCTACGATATCCAGACACAGGAGCAGTTCTGGGGCCTCGGCTCGAACAGCGACGAGAACGACCGGACGACGTACGGCTGGGAGCGGTACGGCGCCGAGGCCAAGATTGGAGTCCCGGCGAAGGGGCGGATCCACGGTCACGGCGGTGTGCGGTACGAAGAGTCGATCATCTACGCCGGACGCAACAGCGCCGACCCGACGATCGGCGAGCTGTTCGGCCCGGACGACGTGCCCGGACTCGGTGTCGAGCGACAGGAGTACATCGTCCCTAACGCCAAGGTCGTGATCGACCTAACGCGGAACCCAGGCGGTCGTCCGACACTCGGCGCGCTAGTCAAGGGATGGTGGGAGATGTACACAACGAGAAACGATCTAGCGTTTGAGTGGACGACGATCGGCGGCGAGGCATCGGTCCACCTGGGAACGGAGTTTCACACCCTGTCTTTCCTCGTCGGGGCTGAGGAAGCCGATCCAGAGGGCAGTGACGACGAGGTTCTATTCGCCTACCAGCCGTCGATCGGTGGGAGCCGTACGCTGAGGGCTTTCTCATCCCATCGGTTCCGCGATCTGGCGGCTGGATGGGGAGCGGTTGCCTACCGTTGGGCGCTGTGGCGGGCCCGTACCGACGACCCACACGCGCCGGCCCCGGCGATCGAGGCACAGATCTTCTACGACGTTGGTGGCCTCGGCGATGATTTCAATGATGTCGATTTCACCGATCACGAGTCGTACGGCATCGAGTTTCGCGGCTATGGCGTCGGTGGACATCTGTTTGGCATCGGAATCGCCCACGGTGACGAGGGATTGAGCCTCAACTTCGCTATCGAGGACGTATTCTAATGCGAGCAAACTGGACAACCGCGAGCCCGATTGGGGCGCTGACGCTCGGTGTTGCGCTAACGCTCACCGCCTGCGGCGGCGGCAAAACGGTTCACCCCTGGCAGTACGAGGCGACCCCGTTCGCCGACACGTTGGCGATCGTCGAGCCGGAAGAACAGAAGATCCCGCTCTTCTACGAAGTGGTGAATAGCAGCCTCTTTGGTGGCGGGTCAGGTGGTGGTGATGCGTGGAACGCGGACCCGTTCGACGGTGTCGTCAACTCGACGTGGTTTGAGCACAGGAACAGCGTCTCCCCGCTCACCCCAGACGACATTCGGCGGGGACCCCAGCGGCTCGATGGTCCAGACACGTCGGGTCCGTTAACGGTGACATCGATCAAAGCCGAGGGCGTGACGCCTGGATTCAACGCCAAAGACGCCGCCGGCGCGCGTTGGATCATCAAGTTCGATCCACCTGACAAGCCCGAGCTTGCCAGCGGCGCGGAGGTCGTAGCCACCAACCTGGCGTGGGCCGCTGGCTATAACACCCCCGAGAACTACGTCTTCTTGCTCAACCCAGACAATCTCGCGTTGGATGACGACCTAGAGATGGTCCTCATCGACGAGTTGGCTTACCCGGTCGTGTACTCGGTGACCGGCGACGGGGACCGGCG
>JBDGYV010000098.1:0-5177 GCA_039588915.1 Gemmatimonadota bacterium | reverse complement strand
GCGAGAAAGCGATTCCCAACAACCCTCGCGGGCCGCGCTTCTCGATCAACCGAAAACAGTGCCGATCGAGAAACGAGTTAGACACGAGCGCGGCCGCATCCGGACCGTAGTACTGAACATGATCGTCGTGCACATCGGCGTACCCGAGCTGGGCGAACTGTCTTGCCGAACGGCTGACGTAAGGGCTATCGGGGCCGTTGTCCACAACGAGTGGGGCCGAAATAGTGCTGGCGTACCCGATTCGTTCGACTCGCAAACGATATGTACCGGGACCTGGGACCTGGATTTCGAATCGCCCATCGGGCTGGGTCAGGATCGCTGCGACGACGCCAGCGATCGTCTGGGCTTGCAACGTCATCCCCGACAAGAGCGCAACCGAGATTGTGATCGATACGACTCGGAGGAGTCGAGACGCGATCATGTCCCACCATCCAGCGCGGCCGCCAAACGATCTGCAAAGTGGATCGGTGATTCCGGTGAGAAACCCAAGAAGAGCGACGGTTCGATGAGCTCGACTTCCATGACCGTCAGCTGGTTGGAATCGGCGATTCCGTCCACCCGCGCGTAAACAACATCTCCCGGGATCGCTTCAACCACTTGTTTGGCAAGGTGCACCATGCGGCTCGCGGGCTCGGCAGCGCGCACCCGACCGCCGAGCTTCTCTTGAATCCGAAACTCGTTCGGCGCTGGCGTCTTAAGGACCGCATGGCTGTATTCGCCTCCAAAGAAAACAAACGACCATTCGCCGGTGGTCCGGACGGCTGGGTTCAGCCGCTGCACCAGGACCGTGCCGCGATTGAGCATGCGCTCCAGCCGATCCTGATCGTCCACTCCGCCCGGGCGCGTCACCCGCCACGTGCCGTAGGCGCTCGCGGAGATGGCCGGTTTTATCACCGCTTCGTCCCACCTCTGACGATCGAGCAACGCGCCCAGCTCCATCGACGTACCCGGCTCTACCCAAACCGTGGGCTCAATCGAGAGACCGCGCTGCTCGAGCCCCAGCAAGTACCGCTTGTCCAGGTTCCATCGGACGATCGGCACCGCGTTCACGACTCGAACGTCGTCTGCCTCGAGCTTCTCCAGCCAATCGACAAACGCTCGCACGCGAACGTGGTAATCCCAGCACGATCTCAGAACTACCGCATCAAACCGTGTCCACTCCGCGGCCGTTGAACTCCACGGGACCGACTCAACATCGATACCTCTGTCTCGGAGCGGCCCGATCGCCAATCGGTCGTCAGCGGTCATCTCGGGCTGCGCGCGCCATGTTGCAAACGCGATTCGGGCCATCGTGCAGGTGCCGCTTGTTAGCGCCAGAATCCGCGTGTAAAGAGCACCAGCACGGTGAACAACTCCAATCGCCCGAGGAGCATCAGAAATGACAGCACCCACAGCGCCACATCCGGCAGTGGGGCGTAGGTTCCAGCCGGGCCTACCAACCCAAAACCCGGCCCGACATTGCCCACCGTGGCTGCTGTCGCACCAAGTGCGGTACCGATATCGAGCCCTATCAGAGTCAGCGCAAGCGCTCCCAGGCCGAGCGCGGCCAAGTAAAGCAGTAGGAAACCGCTGACGTTCGCGAGCACGTCTTCAGACACGATCTTGCCATCGTGCTTGTAGACAAAGACGCCTTGTGGGTGGAGCAGCCGCCGAAGGCTGATCCGGGCTTCCTTGGCTACCAACATGTAGCGCAACACCTTGACCGATCCGGATGTCGATCCAGTCGAGCCACCGATCAACATGAGAAGCAGAATGAGTACCTGGGCGGGGGCGATCCAGTCCTTGTAGTCGTGGGTCGCAAAACCGGTCGTCGTCATGATCGAGGCGGCTTGAAACAGGCCTGCGCGGAAGCTCGCTTCAAGCCCTTTGATCGTGCCGGGCACATAAACCAACGCCGTCAGCGCAAGCGTCGCGATCGCGATCAGCATCAAGTACACCCTGAGCTCGCGGTTTCTAAACGCCACTCGCGAGTTACCAGTCATCCAGCTGTAGTGGAGCGTGAAGTTGACACCGGCCATCACGACAAAGATCGCGATCACGTACTGAATGAATGGTGACTCGAAGGCGCCAATCGATCCATTCTGGGTTGAGAATCCACCCGTGGCCATCGTCGTCATGGCGTGGTTGACCGCTTCAAAGACGGTCATCCCACCGATCAAAAGCAGCACCACCTCGGCTCCGGTCAGTAGCACGTAGACGCCCCACAGCAGCGCAGCCGTACGGCGTATTCTGGGGCTCAGGCGGTCAGGTGCCAGGCCCGGGATCTCTGCCTGGAGCAGCTGCATCCCACCCACCCCCAAAAGCGGCAAGATCGCCACCGACAGCACGATGATCCCCATGCCACCCATCCATTGCGTCTGACTGCGCCACAACACGAGGCCCCGCGGCAGTTCATCGATGTTGCCGACGATCGTCGCGCCTGTCGTGGTAAGACCGGACATCGACTCGAAGAACGCCCGGGTGAAGGAAGGGACGGCGCCGGTGAGCAGGTACGGGAGACTCCCGAACAGTGCCACCGCGAGCCAGCCGAGCGTGACGATCGCAAAGCCATCGCGTATCGAGATGTCCTCGACGTGACCGGTCGACCGCAGCGCCACCAGTCCGGCCGCTGCGGTGATCCCACTGGCAGCTAAGAGTCGAATCGCGGCAGGTTCACCAAAACCAAATGAAACCGCGGCTGGCACCAACATGGTGAGGCCCGCGAACGCCGTCAGCAGGCCGACGACGTGCAGGACGACTCGACCGTGCATCAATCGAAAAAGTCTGCTGTCTGGGCGATGGCTTTTGGTAGCGCGAAGACTACAACTCGATCACCGATTTGTATTTCAGTGTCGCCTCGCGGAATCACGATCTCTCCCTCGCGCTCCACCGAGCCTAGGATGGCTCCCTCTGGAAGCTTGAGGTCGCGCACGCGCCGTCCAGCGGCCCGAGATCCGCGCTCGATCTCGATTTCCATCGCTTCCGACTGATTCCTCTCCATGACCGCCATCGAGAGGATCTTCCCCCCGCGTACGTGTTGGAGAATCCTATTGGCGGTCGAAAGACGCGGACTGACGGCAGAATCGACCCCGACCTTCGTCACCAACGGGATGTACTCGCTCCGCTTGAGCAGCGTAATCACCTTGCGAGCGCCCATATCCTTGGTCAGAAGAGAGGCCAGCAGGTTGGTTTCATCTTCGCTGGTGACTGAAACCAGCCCGTCCGTTTCGGCGACTCCCTCTTGGGCCAGCAGGTCGAGATCAGTGGCGTCGCCGTGCAAGACGAGCGCCGTGTCGAGCAGCTCCGCCAACTTTACACAGCGATCGCGGTTGCGTTCGATGATCGTTACTTGGACCCCTTCGAGCTCTAGCAACTGCGCCAAGCTCGTTCCAACTCGACCCCCACCCAGCAACATGACGTGTCGAGCCTGCTTCTGTTCGAGCCCGAGCAAGCTGTAAGCGTCGGCAAGATATGGTGCTTCAGCGAGGAGATAGATCTCGTCGCCGGGCAGCAACTGAGTCGAGCCATCGGGGATGATCGACGTGCCGTTCCGATCGATCGCCAGGGTGAGAAAGTGGTCTCCATGGACCCTTTCGCCGATCTCGCTGAGAGTTAGCCCGGCGGCCGGCGCCCCCGCCTCCACCGAAAGTCCGAGGAGAACGATCCTCCCCTCCGCAAACTCGACCACGTCGCTCGCCTCGCTGCGGAGGAGGAGCCTCAGGATCTCTCGCGCGCACTCCTTTTCGGGGTTGATGAGCAGATCCGCTCCGGTTTTCTCAGCGCCAAGAACGACGTGGCGCTCGTAGTACTCCGGATTGCTAACCCTCGCGACTTTTAGTCCGACGTCGAATTGGGAGGCGATCAAGCACGCTATCAGGTTGGCTTCGTCGAAGTTGGTGACCGCCAGCAACAGATCGGTGTTCTCGATCCCGGCCTTCTCGAGGATCGCCAGGCTGGCCCCGTTGCCCTCCACCACCAGTACGTCGAGCTGTGATTGAATGCGACTCGCCAACTCGGCGTTGCGCTCGATCACGACGACGTCATGCTCCTCAGAGAGCCGTTCTGCGAGGTGGTATCCCACTTCTCCGGCGCCGACGACGATTATCCGCATCCAGGCTCCTCGCTTGGACTAGTGGAAAGCTCGTACGGTGGACGGTTACAACAAACCTTGATTATATCGCCAAGCACGCTGAGGTGCCGTCGGTGGCGACCGGTGGCTAGCTCTCGGTGGTTAGTGCGCTCTCCCAGTCGAACAACACGTATGGGCTCTTGGTGGCTCCGGTGAGGGCTGCCTCGAGAATCGGCCGGGCCGGGCTATCGACCGGGGTCTGCGGTACCAAGCTCTTGAACATCGCCATGTAGAACGCATCTGGGCGAACGATCACGCGGCCCATGACCCTGGTCGCACCGCTCGGCGCTGCGCCGGTCCACTCGAGGGCCCGAGTCTCACCAGAGGGTATCCGATCATCCTCGCGCTCGATCCATTGCGAACCATCGAAGTACACCTCGCGCTGCAGCGTCCGCTGCCGAGTCGCCAACGTATCGCCGTTGGCGCTCACAAAGACGATCTCGAGGTCGACGGCCGGGGTGACGTAAGTTGGGAAATGGTGACCGGTGCCGGTGTTCGTGAGCGCCAGCCGAACCTCGAACCCATCGCTATCGGGGTCGCCCTGAACTCGCCACTCGGGTGTCACGCCCGAACGCGTCATCTCGGGATCGTGAATACCGCGCCACAAGTGGCGTCGGTCCGGCATGTGGCACGCTTGGCAGGTTACTCCCTCGGCGGCAAACTCGGTTGCCTCCCACTCGCGGAGCGTGTTCTCAAGCGACTTCCCGTTTGGCGCTGGTTGCGAAAACTGGTGACAGGCGCCACAGAACTGGCTCGATTCAAACGCCGCATTTCGAATGGCACCATCGTGTGGCGTTCCGGCCGGAGCCGGAGTCGTCGTTCCGTCTCGGCGCGGCGGGCCATGACGTTGCCAGGCACGGATGTGACACGCTGCACAGACGACACCGCCGCGTTCGAGATCAGCGTCGTAATCCGCGTTTTGAACGTAGCTGCCGTCAGGTCCTTGTACTTGTCGCAATTGTTCGGAAAGCGGACCGTGGCACACCATACACTGCGCCACCGATGCCGGCGATGATTCAAACCACGGGACGAGCTGACCTTCGAGCCCCGGAGAGTACGCGTGCGCATG
>JBDGYV010000097.1:0-6635 GCA_039588915.1 Gemmatimonadota bacterium | reverse complement strand
CCAGCCACTCGGCATCGACGCCCTCGCTGGCGAGCTGCTCGTAGGTCGCTTTGACCCGCCGCCGGCTGCCGATCATGCCCACGTAAGCCGGCTGAACGGCGGCTTTTGCCAACACCAACATGCAATCGTAATCGTAACGATGACCGCGGGTCACCATGACGATGTGGGTTTGCGTCGTAATCTGTATCCCCGCGAAAGGATCACTGAAGTCGGCGACAATCACGCGATCGGCGTCAGGAAAACGCTCCGTCACAGCGAAATCCGGTCGGTCGTCGAGCACCGTCACACTGAACCCGAGCAGCGTGCCGAGGTTCGAAAGCGGAACCGCGATATGACCGGCGCCTACGATTACCAGCTCTGGCTCGGGCGCGATCGTCTCGACGTACAGCTCAACGTCCGAACCCGAGATCGTGACACAAACGGCGTCCTTTGCAGCCTCTGCCAGCAACCTCTGCGCGGCCGATGTCAGCGCCGCGTCTCCGAGATCACCGTGGAGTTGCTGGCCATCCCAAATGACCCGCTGACCCACGAGCTCCGTTCGTCCCGGCGCCGCGACCACTACACCGTGCACCGTCGCCCGACCGGCGTCGAGCGCCTCCCCCGCTAACCGCGCGGCTTCAGCCAGTTCGATCGTCTTCATATCGGTCCGATCTCGCGATCTTTGAAGATCTTCCGCAGCGCTGCGCGATTGACGCCGTCATTGAGGTTCTGGTCTGCATCGATGATGGCCCTCGCACCTTTGGCAAACGTCGTGAACCCATCTTGTTGAAAGTGGCTCTCTACGATCAGACGATCGGCCACTTCGCCGCCAAGCTTGTTTCGTATCTGCCACAACGTTGCCGACCAAATCTCACCGTTGTTGTGCTCGTCATCTTTCTTTATGAAGTCAGCGTATGTCCAATCATTGTCCACGCGCCGCAAACAGGGTGGGTCCAGATTGTCCGCGAGGCCGATCAGCAATCCGTCCCACGTTATCACACAAGGCTGATACCGCTCCGGCTTTTCGTCGGCGAAGATGCTCGCTGCGAAATAGTCCCCGAAGCCTTCACCCATCGCGGCCGCTTCCTCCGTTTGCCCGAAATCCGGTATGATCGCGTCCTGCAATGCGTGACCAAGCTCATGCACGATCGTCTCCCCGTCCTCGGCGTCATCGATGCTGCCGGTTCCAAACGTCAACAACCTGTACCAGGGGCTGTACCAGGAGTCGTCGTCACGCGTACCATTGACGTTGACCCGTACCGGCGCGTGAAAGATGCCGCGCTTCCCGCGAAACCCAAGCCGCTCAAGGTAGCGGATGGCGCTGTCGATATGATGGTAGACCATCACCTCTTCAAACCCCTTATCGGTCGAATCGAACAGGAACTGGTGACTGGTGCGCCGCACACGACGCTTAAACCCGCTCGGTCGAGTCGTGACTCGCTTACCCTCCAGATACCCGTTCCCGGTGAGGCTCCAGAGAGACACGGTCTTGTAGGCCTCACTCGGCGGTCGACGCGGGCGCAGCTTCTCCGTCAACAAGGTCTCATGACCATCGATGGCGGTCACGGGACTGGGTTCAAAGACGCGCGCCCGACCCCGAACAGCGGCAGCAAGATTGTCGCACTTGCTCAACATGCTACCGGTCTTGGCATTGACGTACACGATCCACTCCTCGACCGGCCGGCTGCGTTCCAACCGCACACGGCAAGCCGGAATGAGTCGGGCCCCCTTGGGAAACCACATCTCTTCGAGATCCTGAACTCGAACCCGACGTCGATTGAGGCGCAGGCAACAACGCGCGCGGCGGATCAGGTCCTTCTCCGCGAGTCGAAACTCCGCTTTGAGCGGCAGGAGCCCACGCGGCATGGCTCGGTTCTTGGTGAGATAGACGCGATCGTCGTTCCCGACGTGTACCGTGACGTAGGCTCGGTGAACCCGTCGGCCAAAGTGAATCTGCTGAAAGATGATATGATGCGCGCCGAGGCTCGGAATGACCTTCTGGAACTCGAGGCCCGACAGGTTTTCAGCCAACCCCAACAGCTCAGCATTGGCGCGCAGAAACGTCTCCGCGATGTCGGCCGGGCGACCCTTGCTCGGCGATGAGCGAAAACCCCAAAGCTCCTTTGGCGTCCCGTAGAACTCCCCCGGAACCGTCTTGTACGATCGTCTCCTCAGGCCTCGCATCGTCGCCGTTCCAACTCTCGCGCGTAATCATCCGGCGTGTCGATGTTTGCCAGCACCGCGGGGTCGTCGACCACTACATGTTCGATCTCGGCGTAATGCCGGCGCACCACCGTGCGCATTCCTTCCGGAAGATCGGGCTCGGCCAACTCGTCCCAGATCGAGCACTCCAGGAGGATCGGATGGCCCGGTCGGCCCTCGAACACCGGTCGTACGATCACCGCTCCGCGAGACTCGAAGGCGTCGAGCAACGCCGCAACCGTCGACTCCCGGACCACGGGATGATCAACCGGCAGCATCGCTGCGGCCCCAAAGTCCAGCGGTGCGGCTTCCAAACCGATCCGCAGCGAGTCGATCGGCTCGGACTTTGGGTTCGGGTTCTCGACTACGCGTGCGCCGGTCGATTCAGCGATTTCCCACATTCGCAGCGCCGATTCGGACGGTGGGAGGACCGCGACAACCGACGCGCAGCCACCGTTCAGCAACGTCCTGATCGCACGCTCGAGAAACGTCTGGCCGTCGATCTCGAGCAGTGCCTTGGGCTCACCCATCCGCTGCGAGCGCCCGGCAGCCAGCACGATCCCCACCACCGCCCGGGACAGGTGTGTCATCGGTGGCTCGCGAGATCCTCGAGCGCGTGCCGGACGGTCGGACGGATCATCTCTTTCCGCCAGTACAGCGTGAAGTCGGTATTGTCGAGTGGCCGCCCGTTCTTCCACGCCAACTGAGCGGCTTCCTCGATTGGTTCCGCCGATAGTGATGAGCCAATCAGCGCTTCCGCCGCGGCCTCGACCACAACCGGCGACGAAGCGACCCCACCCAGAACGATTCGCGCGTCTCGGACGACGCCATCCGAGTCCAGCTCGGCCCACGTACCGACCCCCAGAACCGGGAAGTCGAACGCGCCGCGCCGGCGCACCTTTCGATAGCTCGATCGCCAACCGTTCGGGCTCGGCAGGTGGATTCGCGTCAGCAGCTCGTCCTGTTGCTTCGACAGGTAAAGGATCCCGTCGTCCCGGTAGAGACTTTGGATCGGGACAGACCGCTCGCCATCCGGGCCGACCAAGTCGACGGTCGCCCCCATCGCCACCAACAGCGGCACCGAGTCGGCCGACTGTACCGCCCAACACCGGGGCGATTGCGGCGCCACCCAACACACCTCGCCGTCTTTCTTCATGCAGTAATCGATCGACTTTCGCCACTCATGGTTCTGGTCGTAGTAGTTGCACCGCGTGTCGAGCAGCAAGTTGCCGCCGATCGTTCCCATGTTCTGGAGGATCGGCGTCGAGATGAGGTGCATCGTCTCGACCAACGCGGGACACGCCGTCTGTACCGCTGGATGGCTGGCGACCTCGGTCAGCGTCGCGGTCGCGCCGATCGACACCGTACCGTCCGCTTCAATAACGATCGTCCGCAACTCGTCGATCGCGTGGAGCGCGATCAGGACCGACGGCTCCTGGTGGCGGCGTTTCATGTTCGGGTAGAGATCCGTTCCACCAGCCACGTACGCCGCGTCGGGCGGTGCCTCGTGCTTTTGGGTGATCGCTTCGTCGACCGTCCCTGGCACCTGGAACCGAAAGTGCGGCAACCGCATCATGCGCGCACCCCTCCCCCGCCGATCTCGCGGCCCTCCTCGAGCGCGCGGCCATCGCCGCCGGCCCACGGAGGTGGCACTTGAATCGCATCCGGCCAGTCGAATGTTAGAGCCTTCTTGGGGCCCTCGCGTGGCTCCTCCTGCTTCGCCTTTCGTTTCAGCGCCGCCAGCACCTTCTGCGGCGTCACCGGGACTTCGTCGACCCGGGCGCCGACTGCATCATACACGCCATTGACGATCGCCGGTGGGATCGGAAGCAGCGGCCCCTGGCCAACCTCCTTGGCGCCAAACGGTCCGTTTGGATCGGGATCTTCGATCAAGTACGTGTGCACCCGACACATCTCGTGGGTGGTCGGGCTCTTGTACTCAAGCATCGAGGGATGATGGTGGACAACGTTGCGATTCCCGCGGTACGTCATCTCCTCCATCAGCGCCTCGCCGAGCCCCATGTAAACCGAGCCTTCGACTTGACCGATCGCGACCACGGGGTTGATCGCACGCCCGATGTCGTGCGCGATCCAGACATCATCGACGTGGGTCTCGCCGGTATCGACATCGACTGCTACCTGAGCCACCGCCGCCGCGTACGAGTAGGCCGGGCTCGGCCCGACACCGGCGCCGCGATAACGGCCCGGCGAGCGTGGCGGCGTGTAGGAACCGACCGTGCCGATCGTTCCGAACTTCGACTCGGCCAGCACGACCGCTTCAGTGAACGTCATCGTGCACTCGGGATCCTGAACGTCGAACACCTGGCCCTCGGCCATCGCGACCCGGACCCCAGGCACGTCCCACTTTTCGGCCACCGATCGAACGAGCAGCTCACGCGCCCGCTCGGCGGCCTGTAGCGCGGCGTTGCCGGTCATCAGCGTGACCCGACTCGAATACGAACCGAGGTCGACCGGCGTCAGCGAAGTATCGGCGGTCACGATGTCGATCTCGAAGGGATCGATGCCGAGCACCTCGGCCACCACGTAAGCGAGCACTGAATCCGACCCCTGACCGCGATCGAGCTTTAGCTGCACGCCCGAGTGCGGCATGTTGTTCCAGTAGATGGGCAACCCCGCACCCGAGATGTACGACCCACAGGCGAGCCCCAGCCCCTTCCCTTCGGGCAGCTTTCCAAAGCGATCGTTCCACCCTGACTCGGCGACGACCTTCTCGATACAGGCGCCGAGTCCCATCGATCCGATCTTCAAGTAGTTGGCGGTTACCGAATCGGGCTCAACCAGGTGATCGAGTCGCATGCGGGCCGGATCGAGACCCAACTTCTCGGCCACCTTGTCGATGTGAACCTCGAGCGCAAATCGTGGCTGCGGCGTCCCGTGCCCGCGCTTCGGACCACACGGTGGTTTGTTGGTGAACACCCGCAACCCCTCGAACTTGTAAGCCGGCACCGGATAGGTGACGGTCTGCAGCGCACCGGTGTAGTACGTCGATGCGACCCCGTACGAGCCGTACGCTCCACCATCTAAAAACGATCGGAAGTGCATGCCGGTGATCGAGCCATCTTGCTTGAATCCGGTCTTGATCCACATGAGCGTCGGGTGGCGTCCGCGGTGACAGTAGAAGACCTCTTCCCGATTGAGACAGATCTTGACCGGTCGACCGGTGCGGCGCGAAAGCTCAGCAACCACGATCTCGTGGTTGAAGGGATCGGACTTGCCACCGAACCCGCCGCCGTTGGGCGTGGCGATGACGCGGATCCGGCTGGCCGGCATCTCGAGCACGGTCGCCAGCGCGCGGTGGACGTAGTGCGGTGTCTGGCTCGACGACCACAATGTCAGCCGATCATCCGGCCGGTAGTCGGCCAGCGCGGCGTGCTGCTCCATCGGCAGATGCGTGTTCCCTTCGTAGAAGAAGAGGTCCTCGTGGACGAGGTCGGCCTCGATTAACGCGGCCTCGACGTCACCGAACTCGAGCGCAATCGCCTTGTGGACATTGTGCGCATCGCCGTAGAGGTGGATCGCTGGATCGTCGCCACCGAGTGCGTCCTCGATGTCAGCCACAGAGTCGAGCGGCGCATACTCGACATCGATCAGCTCGCACGCCTCGAACGCCGTTTCCTCGTCGATCGCCGCCACCGCCGCAACGGGGTCACCGATAAACCGCACTTTGTCGAGGCACAGCGCGTGCTCGTCCTGACTGACGGGCAAGATCCCATACGGGTTCGGCAGGTCGCGCCCGACCAGGACGCCCACGACGCCGGGGTGCTCTTCCGCGCGCTGTGTGTTGATCGAGACGATCTCTGCGTGCGGCGTCGTAGACCGCAACATCCGACAGTGGAGCATCCGCGGCAGGAAGAGATCGTCCGCGAACTTGGTGCGACCGGTGACCTTGGCTACCGCATCGACCTTGGGAAGCGAAGTGCCGACGACGCGCAGTTGATCTTCAACCGGCGCCATAAAGCATCTCCCTGGTCGGTTCGGCGGGCTCACCGCGCATGCGAGCGGCAGCCAGCTCGACCGCCTCGTAGATCTTGAGATAGCCGGTGCAGCGGCAGAGGTTGCCGCCTAGAGCGGTCTCGATCTCAGCCCTCGAAGGCCGCGGGTTACCTTCCAACAGCGCTCTTGCCGCCAGCACGAAGCCCGGCGTGCAGTACCCACACTGAGCGGCGCCCAACTCGACGAACGCTTGCTGAAGCGGGTGCAGGCCGTCGGCCGACTCGAGCCCCTCGACCGTCGTCACGTCACGACCTTCCAACGCAGCCGGCAGGGCGAGACACGACAGGACCGGTTGCCCGTCGATGAGCACTGTGCACGTACCGCATTCGCCGAGCTCGCAGCCGTGCTTGGTGCCGGTCAATCCGATGTCTTCGCGGAGCACTTCGAGCAGCGTCTTGTGGACGGGCACCGCTACCGCGTAGGGCTCGCCATTGACGCGT
>JBDGYV010000096.1:0-5168 GCA_039588915.1 Gemmatimonadota bacterium | reverse complement strand
CGCAATCACCGTGTCCAGGTCGATCGGCAGCGCTTTGCCGAGAAACTCCTGCATTGCTAGTGCCGACCGCTTGGCGATGTGGACGACGCATCGCTTGTGCTCCATGAACGTGGCTGGGCAGTTCGGTACCAACAGCGTGAATGGAATGTGGTTGAGGTCATCGGGCTCCAACGGGCTCCGCTCGAACGCCTTGATCCAAGCGACGGTCGTCTGCTCCTCGAGCTCGGCATCCTGGATCCACGCGAGCTCGGGCCACAGTTCCTCAACGGCTTTCCTCAGTGATTCAGACATCGCTGGTCGACTACACCTCTAGCGCCGTCGCCGCCTGCTCGTACTCGTCCGGCCGCACGTAGAGGACATAGCCGTAACTCCCCTTGCCGTCGGTCACGCCGGCAGACGCGTACACGTTGACGTTCGCCTGGTAGAGCTTCTCGTGGACCCCAGCGAACGCTCCCAGCTCGTCGTCGCCCTGAACGAGCAACGCCGGGTGGGGTCCATCCAAGACGAGACCGGCCTTCTTGGCCGCGTCCTCCAGTTTCAGCGCGTCTTCCGGAAAGAGTGACAGCTGGGTGCGGTCCGGCCCGAGCGGCACCGCGTTGAACGCGAGCAGATTCAACCCCAGCTCGGCGAGATGTGAGAGCAGCTTGTAAGCCTTGCCGGGAACGTCGTCGACGTTGACGTAGAAGTAACCGGCGCGGCGAATCGTGTGTGCCATACGCCCCCCCTGACGCTAGCGGTGGATTGGCGGTGTCTACGCCCAACCTACAGTGCTGTGATTAGCTTGACAGCAAATGGCGCTCGAATTCGATCAATTCGACACCCGGAAGTACCCGATGCTGCCGGCCCGCGACGGCTACCGGGAATGGGAGTCGACGTACGAGCAGACCGTTCTCGACGAGATGGATCTCGATCTCCTGGCCCGGCTGACGACCGTTCCATGGGACCAGGTTCGCCGCGCGATCGATCTGGGATGTGGAACCGGCCGCACGGGAGTGTGGATGAAACAGGCCGGGGTGGCCGAGATCGATGGGGTCGACATCACGCCCGAGATGATCGAACACGCCAGGGCGAAAGGGGCCCACCAAACACTCACCGTGGGCGACGTGTCGGAGACTGGCATGCCCGACGCGAGCTACGACCTGGCGATCGCTTCGCTGGTCGACGAGCACCTGGCGGACATCGCGCCGCTCTATCGCGAGGCATCACGGGTCATCGACATCGGTGGCCACTTCGTCATCGTCGGGTTCCATCCGTACTTCATCATGGCGACCGGCATGCCGACCCATTTCCATCGCGAGTCGGGCGAACCGGTGGCGATCGAAACGCACGTTCACCTGTTCAGCGATCACTTCAAGGCCGCCAGCAGTGTCGGACTAGCACTGATCGAGATGGACGAGAACGTGATCGGCGACCGCTGGATCGAGAAGAAGCCCCACTGGGAGAAACACCGCGGACAGCTGATCAGCTTTGCGTTTGTGTGGCGAAAGGACAGCGGTCAAGAACCATGACCTACATCCCGCTGATCATACTGAGCCTCTTCTTTGTCCAAGCACTCTACCGCTACGGCAAGGAGGCGTTGCGGCTGAATCGCCTCGTCAACTCCGGCACCACCACGCAGGCGACGGTAAAGAACAAGGAGCGGGTCGAAGGCAGCAAGAAGGTGGTTCGTTACCTCGTCACGTATGAGTTCCTGAACTTTCGTGGCGAACCAGAGGTCCGCGAACTGAACATGGACCGCAGCAAGTTCTTCGACAGCGTCGAGGTCGGAGACACGATCGACATCCTTCACGAGCGGCGAAACCCCGAGAACAGCTACCCGTTGAGCCAGATCCAGACCGATCGCAAGATCGCCTGGGCGTACGTGATCGGACTCATCGCCATGTGGGTCGGTGCGGTTGTCGTCGTCACCCGATGATGATCGACCCGCGATCGAGGATCGGTCCGGGGGGAGCGCACCCACCTGTGGTTGAGGACCCGCTGCCCGTCGCCTGACTGACGCCTCTCGGCACAACAGTAACACATTGTACGTCCCCTTCGTGCGGGGGTCTCTAGCCACAGATTGTATACAAAAGCATACATTAAGCTCCTGCTTGCTTGCAAGTGTCGCTGTCTCGAAGTATGCTTGTATACAATTCCAACGTAAGTCGAGATGTGTGGGGACGCATGTCAGATCAGAACATTTCAGTTAATACGGAGGCTGCTCTGCGCCTGCGGATAGTGACTGGCGAGATCGAGCCGGATACGTGGCTGCGCGAAAACGCCATAGCAGAGTTACTGGGAGTCAGTCGGACACCCGTAAGAGAAGCCTGCAGTCGACTGGCCCGTGACGGACTGCTGGAATGGACGCCGAGACGTGGGTTCAGACTGCCAGCGCTGGATCCCGATGAGCTGGACGCGGTATACCCGGTACTGATTGCGCTCGAGGTACTGGCTGTCGACCTCATAGCCGAGCCACTAGAGCGTCTCGCCAGCGATCTTCGTGCTGACGAGCTGGATCTCGCGAAGAGCCCGAGTGGAGCGTGGGCGGCCTACGAGGTTGACCGCCTATGGCATCGCAGGATTATCGAGGCGACGGTAAATCCGGTGCTCGTCGAGTTCCATGATCGCCTTGTTGAGAGGATCGCGCGTCACCTCTTCGCTCATTGGGCAAGCCCCTCAGATGACCAGCGGTTTTCCGACGAGCACCTCGCGATAGCGACTGCCCTATCTCGAGGCGATCAGCAACTAGCAGCGGCTTTACTCAGCGCGCACCGACGCTACGGCCGAGAGCACATCCGCGCCTTGATCACGTCACAAGAAACCGAAGCTCGCGCGTCCGCCAAGGATCTCGGTCGCGATTAGGAGGAGTACCTAATGCTTAGGGAGGTCGAAATGCACGTGTCGTCGGTTTGGCTCGCGCTATTGGTTTCCCTTTTCGCGCCGCAGCTCATCGTCGCCCAGATCGAGGTCTCTCGGGAGGAGCTGACCGCGGCCCTGTTAGCCCTACCACGGGATCTGCGAGCAGAGGCGACGGTGTTCTCGTTTGCCGCGGACGGGCGTCGCATCGAACATCGAGTTGGAACCAACGGGTTCGCTTGTCTGACAGACGACCGCACGACCGTCAGACTTTCCGTGCTGTGTTATCAAGAGTCTCTACTGCCATACGAGTCACGCAGACGTCAGCTCGCCAACAGTGAGAAGGACCTCTCTTTCACACAGGTTCTTGAGCGCCTAGAGCAGGAGGTTGCCCGCGGAGACCTTAGCTTTCCCCAAATTGCCTCACGCTACTACCTCAATGCGCCTGACGGCTGTTTCGATTCAAAAACCGGAACCCTATGCGGCGCAGCCAGGCGCTTCTACGAACTCGTGACGCCATGGGAGACTGGGGCCTCGCTGGGCCTGCCTGAAGAGGAGGGATCAGGGCCTTGGTTGATGTTCGCGGGTGGTATCATGGCGCATGTGATGGTTGAGCTACCGCCGGAAGGGGGGACGCGGCGCTAGCCAAAGTACTCCGGCGCGTTGCCCGCCTTCCATTTGATGTTGCACCCGAGGGATGGCTTCTGCTCTACTTCCGAGATCGCTCTCCCTTCGAGGGCCGCGTCGAGCGCGGCGCGCAGATCGGCGCCGGTCACCGGTACATTGCTCCCGGGCCGGCTGTCGTCGAGCTGGCCGCGATACAGCAACCTATGGTCGGAGCCGAACACGAACAGATCGGGTGTGCAAGCCGCCTGGAACTCCTTGGCGACTTCCTGTGACTCGTCGAACAAAAACGGGAAATCCCACCCCTTCTCCTCGGCCAGCGCTTTCATGTGCTCGGGTCCATCCTGAGGGTGCGTCTCGACGCTGTTTGAGTTGATCGCGATGACGTCAACCCCGCGGTTCTGATACTCGGCGGCGATTTGCGTGAGCTCATCGATGGCGTGTTTTACGAACGGGCAATGATTGCAGATAAACATGACCAGCAGCGCTTGGGCGCTGGCAAAATCCATCGGACCCACGTTCTCGCCGCTAACGGCGTCGGGGAGCGAGAACTCAGGGATCTTCGTTCTCAACTCGAGCATGGTGGAAGCGGTTTCGACCATGATGACCTCCTTTCCGTAACTCTCAGCCGAACTCGATCCCCTGCGCCAGGGGCAGCTCCGGACTCCAGTTGACGGTGTTCGTCTGGCGTCGCATGTACGCCTTCCAGGCGTCGGAGCCCGACTCGCGACCACCGCCGGTTTCCTTCTCGCCGCCGAACGCGCCACCGATCTCCGCGCCACTGGTGCCGATGTTGACGTTCGCGATCCCACAGTCACTGCCGCGGTGGGATAGGAACGTCTCGGCTTCGCGCACGTTCTCGGTGAAGATCGCCGACGAGAGACCCTGTGGAACGTCGTTGTGGATCCGGATCGCCTCCTCGACCTCGTCGACCGCCTCCGCGGCGGTCGCGTCGGCCCGGCCGTAACCGATGATGTAGAGGATCGGGGCGAACGTCTCTTCCTGGACGATCTCGTACTCGTTCCGGGCCACGGCGATGCACGGGGTCACGTAGTGTCCACCGGGATACTCCTCTCCGCCGAGGCCCTCACCGCCGCAGAGGATCTCCCCGCCTTCCCCCTTCACCCGCTCGATCGCGTTGGCGAGGTCGTCGACCGCCCCACGCGTGACGAGCGGGCCCATCAGCGTGTCGGGGTCGAGCGGGTTCCCGACCCGGACGCCATCATAGGCGGCGACGAGCCGCTCTACGAGCTCGGCTCGTACCGACTCGTGAACGATGATGCGCCGAGTCGAGGTGCACCGCTGCCCGGCGGTCCCGACCGCGCCAAACACCATCGACGGGAGCGCGAGGTCGAGATTCGCGCTCGGCGTTATGATGATCGCGTTGTTACCACCGAGCTCGAGGATCGTCCGACCGACCCGCTCTCCCACCGTCGACGCGACTCGGTACCCGATCTTGCAGCTTCCGGTGAACGAGATGAGCGGAATCCGCCGATCGTGGAGTAGCCGATCGCCGACCGTCGATCCGCGGCCGATGACGAGCGAGAAGATCGCTGGGTCGACGTCGTTCTCGCGACACACCGCTTCGGAGATCTGCGTCACCGCGACGCCGCAGAGCGGGGTCTGGCTCGAGGGCTTCCACAGCGTCGCGTCCCCACATACCGCCGCGATCGCCGCGTTCCAGCTCCACACCGCGACCGGGAAGTTGA
>JBDGYV010000095.1:0-5324 GCA_039588915.1 Gemmatimonadota bacterium | reverse complement strand
ATCCTCGACGAGCTCGAACGGCGCATGACCTTCGTGTGCCGCCGGGGCGGTGAGGACGTGGTGTGGGCCTACCCGGTGACAGCCGAGGAGACACCGCACCAGGTCCGGATCGATGGAGGAGAGGCGTTTTCAGCCGCTTGAGCGGCCGACGCCGTGGCGACGCCCTTCGTGCAAGGGCGACTGTTGGACAAGGATCTGAGCTGCACTGTCGAGACCAAGTGCGCGGTCAGCGGCCGCCCGATCGTCTTCGAGCTCGATAGCGATCTGCGCTACCGGGTGCTTCCACCTGCCGAGAAACCGGTGTTCTCCATCCCGATGATCGATCTGCTCGATCTCGATGCGCGGTGCATCGTCGATGACTTCTGAATGAAGAGTGTCTTCTTCTGGTCAGAAGAAGAGGCCCGTGCTCACCGCAAAGAAAACCCAGAACCGAAGGGTATCTACCTGTCCCTGAGACAGGGTGCCATCGTCACCGTACCGATCCAAAGCGTTCTCTTCGGCTTTGAGCGATGAAGGGTGCCTCGCAGGACGCCTGTCGGACAGTCTCCGCAAGCGCTTCTGTTTGTGGCCTTTCTAGACTTTCGCGCGCGCGAGGCAAAGCGTCATCCCCCGTGACGGAAACGAGGGGGTAGGCGGAACGATCCAGTTGGTCATGAGACTTCGATTTCACTAGCTCATCGCATGTACGTGTGCAACTTGCAACCCCAAGGACGCCCTGGCGGCGGCGATGAAGTTGACTGAGAGGCTGGCAAACTAGATCACCGTGGCAGGCACAGGGCAACTTCTACCGTCGTGGGTAGCTTCTGAAGAAGCACTTGATCTGTCGGAACTAGCTGAGTTCAATCCCAAGCTCGCTATCACAAGAGACCGGCTTGAGGCTGACCTCGGATACCACGTCGCGGCCTATCGGGCTGGAGCGAAGGGACGCCCGGGCGGGCTGTGCGACGTCTACACGACCGCCCGGCTATCGGCGAGCCAACTTCGTCGCCTTCACGTGGCTGAGGAGAGGTTTCCCGGCACCATTCTCGTGGCGTATGCAAAGCCGTTTATCAGGTGGCCGCCGTCCTCGCGACGAACGATCACCGTCGGCGGGCGCAATATCCCGCGCATGGGTATCGGGACGCTACGATTGATAGGTCCCGAAGGCTTCGGTTGGCCGTCCGATACGGCCGCGTCGATTGCAGCCTTACACACCGCAGTGACGCTGGGTATCCGGTTGATTGATACTGCTGACGCCTATGGTCCCGAGGTTGCTGAAGAACTGATTGCCAAAGCACTGCATCCATATCCCTCCGACCTGATCGTAGCTACGAAGGGCGGGCTCGAACGGCCAACCGCGAGTGAATGGATACCCAACGGGCGGCCGGGGCACCTGCGTTTGGCCTGCGAAGCCAGTCTGCGCCGTCTCCGTGTCGACGTTCTGTCGCTTTACCAGCTGCATGCGATTGATCCCGCCGTTCCAATCGAGGAATCGGCCGGAGCCATGTTAGATCTGCAACATGAGGGAAAAGTCGAACACATCGGTCTGTGCAATGTGTCACCAGCTCAGTATCGCCGTGCGAAGGCGGTAGGTACGATTGCCTCAGTTCAAAACCGCTTCAACAAGAACGATGAATCTCATCGCGAAATGGTGAGCATCTGCGAACAGGAGAGAATACCGTTCATTGCGTGGGGGCCTTTAGATGGCGGCAAACTCGCAAAGAGCTCGCCGGCTGAGGGCGCGCTGAAATGGCTCTTGTCGCAGTCGCCCGCGTTGGTTCCGATACCAGGCGCTGCCTCGGTAGAAGAAGTTCGTCGCTGCGCAGGTGTGGTAGGAAAACGTTCCGGCTGACGCTCTTACGACGTAGGCAACACGTCGACATAAACAAACTGCCCTCGGGTCATCACTTCCCCGCCAGTGATGGCCAACGGCGCGGCGAACATCGGCCCCTCGTATGCGAACGTATGAAACTCCCCGCGCTCGCCACACGGGTCCACGGCCGCGGGCAAGTCACCCAGAAACTCGTCATCAAATGTCCGGCCTGCGAATCGGGCATCGAGCTGCTGCGTATCCACACTAGTGATGTGCGCCTTTAGGCCGGCGTGCACCATCTCCCGAGCGAGGGCGTGCGTGTCTAACCCCCACAGTGGGAACAGCGGCTCAATACCGATAGCTACAAGTCGTTCTTCCCGGTAGCGCCGGACATCTTCAAGAAAGAGGTCGCCAAAAGCAACCGCGGTGACGCCGGCGGCCTTAGCGCGCGACAGGACCTTATCCATTGCAGCTTCGTACTGATTGTTGCTGCACTCAGCCGGGATCTTGACCTTGTGCAACGGCAGCCCGACCGCGCACGCCTGCATCTGCACGAGTTCCTCCCGCACCGCGTGCATCGAGACGCGCCCTGCGTCCCTGTTGAACGTCGTTAAAAGGCCTGCGACATCGATGTCGCCACGCCGCTGCAGGGTGCGTAGCGACCATGCGCTGTCTTTGCCGCTGGACCAGGCGAGGAGCACCTTCTGGCAACCCGACATGGTTGCATTATATCCGTTGCGATGCCGCGCGTGCGAGGGACACGATCGGGGAATCTTGCTCGTGAAAGCGTGAACAACCCCAAGAACAAGCGTGCTCTGACCGCGTGTTCCATCGACCTCCCGCCTTTTTGGCTGGAATGCGTTACGTCACGACGTGGTTTTCGGCACCGTGCCACACACAAAGGCAGGCGGTGCAGGACTCAACCTGCGACCTCCTGCATGCTTACTAGTTCTCCGCCGCCCGCATCTTCTGCTCATCCACCATGCGGTCTCGCACCAAGTCAGCCACCGCAGCTGACTCGTAATTGCCTCGCGGGGGTGGGTGGAACGATGCGCCCGAGGAAGTTCAAGCTTCATTATTCGGCTTCGCCGAGCCATGGTCGCGGTGCTCACTGAGAGGCTCGTCGCAGCGATGGATCACGTCCCCAGTCTCGGGATCGATTACTTCCTCAAAATACCGATCGTCGCGGCGATTGATACGTCGGACTTTCTGGACCCACTTACCTGCCTTACGGAAGAAGTCGGCTCTCGAAAGGTGCTCCAAGAACGGTTTCCGATCTCCTGGCCGTTTGGCCTTTGCTGACATGCTGACCTGGGCACCTGCTTTCACGTCGATCGGCTTCTTGACGAGCCGTCCTGTGTGGCCGCACTGAGGGCAGGCGCCAGGCGGTGTGTCGTCTGAGATTCGAGAGACACCGCATTCCCCACAGATGTACTCAATCCTCTCCGCTGCCATGGGAGTTATCCTACGCCCGTTCAGAAGTTTGCCATAAGCATCTCAACACTGTCCCGAGCTGTCTTCACCTTCCATCTAGCCTTCACCATCGTTGGTCCCCTCTTCGTCAAAGCGTCCGTCGAAGAACTCCTCAATGCACTTCGACACTTGCTTCTCTTCAAACCTGACCGTCTTCCCAAACTTGTAGCTAGGTAGCCCGTAGTGCCTGATCCACCGATAGATCGTCCGCTGCGAGACAGCAAGTCTGTCCTTTCTGACGTGTTTTGACCTTCACGCGCGTGAGGGAAAACGTCAGGTCCCCCTCAGAGAAACGCGGGGGTGAGTGGAACGATGCATCCTTAACACTTCACGAAGTAGCTTGGCTCTCACGATGTTGACG
The DNA here is from genome assembly GCA_039588915.1 of Gemmatimonadota bacterium. GTDB lineage: Bacteria > Gemmatimonadota > Gemmatimonadetes > JACCXV01 > JAHWKZ01 > CAMYLR01. The sequence goes on along the minus strand of JBDGYV010000095.1, from coordinate 1,698 downwards.
TTGTCGCCTACGCCTGACAGTGGCACCCACGTATCCACCGAGCAGAGCCAAGCCGAGCGGCAGCCCGACAAACCATAGAACCGTGGTCCACTGAATGGTGGTCATTTCACTGTGAACTCAGCCATCTCTCCTTGAGCCGAATGATGCAAACCACTCTCGGTCTCAAGGAGACAGACGAACGCGTACTGGCCAGCCACGTCGAGGAATTCCCAGATATACGTTACGTCCGACTCACCGGGAGAGATGGGTCTCCATGACACGTCGAGATGATCGAGGTTGAATGTGCCTTGACGCAGCTGGTGCAACAAGCTATCGGATGCGGGATGGAAGATTCCGATTTCATGAGTAATCGTTCCGTTGTTACGTAGCTCCAGGCGCAGTTTGTCGCTCATAATGGTCGATGGGCTTGCGACAATCTTGCCGTCTGTAATGACCACTCGAACCCTCTGAGCATTTCGGAACTGGAGAGGAACCACCAGCAGAGGCGCGGACAAGAGAAATCCACCCCAGGCGGTGAGACCAGCAATCCACCACCGCTCCGGATACAAGAAACCGATAAAAAGGCCGCCTACGAAGATCGCGACAAAAGCGGTGGCAAATTGCTGCGCTGCTCCACCTGGGGGTGGGTCGGAAAAGAGTAAAACCAAACTTATGAATCCGGTGACACCTGCTACGGTCAGAGCTGCGATCGCCTGAGCCAGCCGACCTAGAAAACCAAGGTGCCGGGTTGTCTTCAAGCGCCCATCGCTTCCGTGACCTTAACCAATTCACCCGGGTGGTTCGGGAGCTGAAAAACAAACGCGTTCATGTACACCTCCTTCTGCCCACTCTAGGTGGGACTAGCGGGACGGATTTCCAACCGAGGTTGGCGGGCGCTCTATTCCCAAACAAAAGGGCTGCCAGATCACCTCAAACGGTGTAGTGACCCCAATCGGGTCGATCAACACCAGATCATGGCAGCCCCTTCTATGTAGAGGGGGCGAACCCCCAAAGCCCGTCGGAGTCGGCAGACCATGCCGCCGACCCCAACGAACCTCTGACAACCTCTTTAGCAGGGACGCGCAACCGTGTCCAGATGGGGCTACCGGCGCATGTCCCTGGCGGGGAGTCGCCGCCGGCTCTTCACAAGAACGCGTCCCTGCTACTTCAAAGTATACGGCGACTCGCTCACCACTGTAAAACAGTTAGGCGTGTAAGGGTTCCCGGCGTTCAGGCGTTCAATCATTGAATAACTTGGTCAAACCGACCCGCTACCTACCGGCGGCAAAAAGCCGCGTCTCAACTCGCACACTTACTTGAGACGACGCAGGGAGCGCATAAACAAAGGGACGAGAACGGCCAGAAGAGCGGGCTATCGGTTGTTGAGCACACGATTGCTGTAACTATCGCTCTCATGTCCCCTCTACTGGCAGGTACCGCCGGGATCGTCTGTGGTAGATATGCGATAGCCGTCAACGCGGACACCCCAGGCGATCGTCTGCGCTCTACTCCAGAAGGGGCTGGAAGTCGTCCTCGGGCCGGGGTTTCACTTCGGGTCGCCGAAGGATTCGCTCGCAGGTGTTCCAGCGCAGGATGGCGTCGTCATTGTCGGCCGGGCGGTGCTGCTCCGCCGTTTCGTAAAGGTCCATCGCCTTTCGGTACCAATCGTAGGCCACCGATCCCGAGCCGGTCCCGCCTCGCTCGAGATGGGCGTTGGCG
>JBDGYV010000094.1:0-5412 GCA_039588915.1 Gemmatimonadota bacterium | reverse complement strand
GCTTTCGCCGGGTTTGCTTTTGTCGGGGTAGTTATCTCGATCGTAGGGCGACTAAGGACACGTTGTCTGTGGGAAAGAACCCGTTGTCGTGTAGGTCAGAACCTCACGCTTGGCTGTACTAACCACGAATGGGAGATGCTGCATCGAAGTTTTAGATCCTACATAGGAACGTCTATCGGCAGGAAGTGAACGGAGCAGAGGGTTGCTTCCTAGTTCTCGGCTGCCCGCATCTTCCGCTCATCCGCCACGCGGTCTCGCACCAAGTCAGCCATCGCAGTTGACTCGTAATTGCCTTCGTCCTCGAGATTCTTCGTCAGTAACTCCCTTCAGCTGAGCGAAACCCGGGGACGGTGGTCAAACGTGCACTTACTCGCGCAGGACGCTCTGGTCCACGTGGCGCAGAAAGTCCTGGCCCGTGAAGTGCCGCCGGTTCTCGGTCCAGCTGAAGTCCGGTCGGCGCTTCGCTTCAGCGACGAACCACATGTCCCATTCCCTCCACGTTTCCTCATCCAGGATGCCGTCCTTGTGGTAGACCCACGCTATCTCCCAGGTGTCGAAGAAGATGTGTTGATACGCCAGGTAGCGGAGCCGGTCCGCTTCCGATAGCGCGTCGGCGTTTCTGGCCGCCGCGATCACGATGTCGGCCAAGTCCGGGTTCTCGATGAATATGGCGTTGGATTCCCGCGCCCTTTCAAACAGGATGCCGTCGACCTCCCGGCTCGTCAGCATCTCGGTACGCCGGAACTCCGATACGACGTAGAGGAGAGAGATGATGATCGCAAGCGCCGAGACAATCTCGGCCAGCGACGCGTAGATCTGAACATTGCGTTTGTTCACCAGTGACCCCCTGGGCTTCACATAAGTACACGATGCCGTCTGCTACGATAACCCGGCAGACCGAGACGGGCTCCTCAGGTCAAGCAGCCCACGTGCGCGAGGGAATTGCTCCGATCAAGGAGCGTCGGTATACTAAAAGTGACAGGCAGAGCTTGCAGTGGTACAGCTTCGCTGGAATGAGCGGTCTAGCTGAGCATGGCACGGCAAGCTGCGTTGCACGAACAACGAAAAGACCTGCATGTCAGAGAAAGAGTCTGGACCACTGCAAGCGATCCGGGCTCTTTCGTTGTTATGGCAAAGTCTCTAAGCCGTAATCTTTCCAGGACCCCTGCATGTGAGCTAGTTCTCCGCCGCCCGCATCTTCTGCTCATCCGCCACGCGGTCTCGCCTTACACCACAAAGAGGGTGTCTCCCCACAGACATCCCTGCCAGAATGAGTCTACGGTAGAGCAGTAACCCGCCCCTACATAGGCAAGCAAAGGAGAGGAGTAGGGCGGGGAGGACTAGGAGGTAAGAGTGAGCACGTTCTCAGCCACAAGATCGATCGTTGGAGGCATCGTTCTCTTGTTCCTTCTGGTGGGGACACCGGCTACGATCTGGGCACAGAAAGCCAGTGGTCTGGTCAGTGGTCGGATTGAACTTGTTGCGGGCGTGCCCCTAGAGGATTGCACGGTCTTCGTAGAAGGTTTGCCGCGAAGCTCGCGTTGTGGGCGCGATGGTTCTTTTATCATCAGAAACATACCAGAAGGAGCGCGCCATCTGAGGATCGTGCAGATGGTGGACGGGGAATTCACCGAAGGGGGATACGAGGAGGGACACCCCGTAAAGCACGTACCCATTAAACCGATGACGCACACCGATGTCGGTGCCATCGTCCTGTGGTGGGCCGGAGCGATTCACGGTCGGATCACGCCTGCGACTCCCGAGCAATTAGCCGCGATGGTAGTGAGCGTAGAAGGCACGGACTTTCGGGGCAGTAAGAGATGGATTGTATCAGCCAGGCCGGACCCGTATGGATATTACTTGCTCACGAATGTTCCTACAGGCGAGCGGCAGGTCATTCTCAAAGGAATATGGTTCGATCCACAAGGACGAGAGATGCTCGTTCAGGTGAAGCGGGGGGTTGTTATCCAAAGACAAGACTTTGTCTTGAATCCCCCCATTGCTGCACAGCCGAGGCCACAGGTGCCAGACGTGACAGAACAGGCCCCCGTAGTGCCGGATGAGAGGCCACCGCTCCTACGCACAGATGAGCCTCTACTAGAAGTGGGAGTGGAAGTCGGTGTCAATCGGCCAGGGAGCGACTATCGCAGCTTCGAGATGCGGCAGGCGGACGCCAAGCTCTGTCAACAGGCGTGCACCGAGGACCAACAGTGTCGCGCATGGACCTACGTGAAGCCCGGTGTCCAGGGCAACACCGCACGCTGCTGGCTCAAGAACGCGGTGCCCAATCCCCAGCCGGACGACTGCTGCACATCAGGGGTGAAAGGGCTGTAGCCGAAGGGTTCTAGTTCTCGGCCGCCCGCATCTTCTGCTCATCCGCCAGGCGGTCTCGCACCAAGTCAGCCACCGCAGCTGACTCGTAATTGCCTTTGTCTTCGAGATCCTTCCTGATTCGGCCCAAGGCGACTGCTGTCTCGCTTAATTCCAGGTTGGACAACGCTTCAATCGCGCAGCGTGCTATCCCCACTGGATCGGTAAGACTGATTGAAGTATATCCGTATGCGCAGACCGTGGCTCGCAGGCTATCAGGATAAGCGGAACTAGATAATTCTAATTAGGTGATCAAGTCACAGACTCAGAGGTGGGCAGGTGAGTGATCACGAATTGGTTGGTCGCCCTGATGTAATGTCGGCACCACGCTACATGCACATCCCTACGTTCATGCGTGCTCCCATCATCGAAGACCCATCAGACTTCGACATCGCCCTGGTCGGGGTCCCTTACGATGGAGCCGTCACGAATCGTCCGGGTGCCCGGCATGGTCCGCGAGAGATACGCAACGCGTGGCTTCTTCCCGCGGGAAGGATCGGCACCCCGGTTTGGCGGAATCATCTACACCGAGTCGGCACAGAAGGTCGCCTACTTCCTCGAGAACCTGAACCGTCACCGCACTGCGATGTTGTTCGTGCAGGACGTCTCCGGGTTCATGGTTGGCACCGAAGCCGAGTACAGCGGCATCATTCGCGCCGGCGCGGAGTTTGTCGAGGCGATGGCGACGGCCACGGTTTCCAAGCTCGTGTTGACGATCAACCACGCCAGCGGAGCCGGTTACTACGCGATGGCCGGCCAGGGGTTCGATCCGGACTTCATCTTCACGCTGCCGACCGGTCGCACGGGCGTGATGGAGGGCGAGAGCGCGGTGCAGGCACTGTTCGCGCCTGAGTTGGAGCGGTTAGCCGCGGAGGGGAGCGAGCCCGACGCCGACCTCAAAGCGCGGATCGACGCCGTGCTCAAGGACTACGAGCATCAGCTCGACGCGCGGTTCGCCGCGGCCAGGGGTTTTGTCGACGCCGTGCTGGCTCCCGAGACGATGCGCGACCGGCTGGCTTTCGCGCTTTGGGCCTCGCTCCACAATACAGGGCCGCACGTGGGTCCGTTCGTGCTCCCGGACGGGGTCTAGCCGACTATTCGAGATCCGCGAACGGGAAGTAGTCGAGCACGTCTGTGTGACGATATTGAGGTTCGCGATCACGGTTAATCCTCGAACCGATGGTGATCGACGTTGGAACGTAAGGTCAAGTTCTATCAACCGCGGATCATTCGCGCGACCCACTGGCTGAACGCCGTCTTGTTGCTTGGCTTGATCGCCAGCGGGTTACAGATCTTTCACGCCTACCCCGCGTTCGCCGAGCGCGGCGGCACGTTCTGTTGCTACCCATTTGCCGGTGCCCGCTTCCCCGAAGCGGTACGGCTCGGCGGCTGGTTGGCCGGTGGTCTTCGCTGGCACTTCTTCCTGATGTGGTTCTTCATCGTCAACGGACTCGTCTACGGCGGGTATCAGCTCGCCAGCGGTGAGTGGCGACGGCGCTGGTTCCGAGTGCGCGACGTCAAGGGCGCGTGGCATATGCATCTCTACTACCTACGGCTACGCAGAGACAAACCGCCGTACGAGATGTACAACGGGCTCCAGAAGCTCTCGTACAGCGGAACGATGACGCTGGGCGCGTTGGCGGTGTTCACCGGGTTTGCGATCTGGAAGCCGGTCTCGCTGCCGTTCGTGGCCGACATCATCGGCGGTTACGCCTGGGCTCGCTTCTGGCACTTTCTGATCGTGTGGGCGTTCGTCGGGTTCTTGGCGATTCACTTGTTCATGACGCTGATCGTCGATCGCGAGTCGACTCGGTCGATGATCGTTGGCGCCTACCGGGAGAAACCAGATGCAGAATAAAAAGCGCGAGTCCGATCGACGGCAGTTTCTGAAGCTGGCCGGCATCGGCGCGCTCGGCGCATGGACCGCTGGCTGTGGATGGCGCGGCGGACCCTTCGTGGACGTATTGCAGTGGTGGTGGAACCCGAACGAGCTACTGCAGAAGGCGTTGACGACGCCAAGACGAGGGGCCAGGCTCTACCCACCCGGGAGCGAGACCGCCACGTTCCCGACCTATTACATCAGCGACGCCGTTCCGATGACCGACACTGCCACTTGGCGGCTCGAAATCGGCGGAATGGTCGGCCGGCCTTTGTCGTTGTCACTGGACGATCTATTGAAGATGCCGATAACGACGACGCGGGTACGCCACTACTGTATCGAGGGTTGGACGGGAGTGGCCGAGTGGAGCGGTGTTCAGCTGTCGCACCTGGCGGAGCTGGTCGGCGTAGATCCGGCGGTGAAGTACGTCGACTTCCGGTCGTTCGACGACGCGTACTGGTCGAGCTGGGACCGCGAGACCGCGCTTCATCGGCAAACGCTGATCGCCGTCGGCATGAACGGCGCTTTGCTCGATCCCGGCCACGGCGCACCGGCGCGGTTGTACTCGAGCTTGAAGTACGGCTACAAGAGCGTGAAGTACCTGACCGAGATCAACTTCCTGTCGCACCGCACGGGCGGCTACTGGGAAGACCAGGGGTACGACTGGTACGCCGGCCTCTGATGTCGAGGCGACTGATCCTCGTGATCGTCCTCGTGGCTGCACGCCGACCCACTAGGAAGCCTGCCTTTGTGGCGGTTGGGTAGAAATGGGCCGGGATGCGGGCGGCGGAGAACTGACAAGCCCCCCCTACTGGCGGAGGGGTATGTAGATCTCTTCGCAAGTTACAGATCATTTTAGGGGCGGTTCGTTTCGGGCCGCCCCTTTTTTCGAGCGGGTGTACTCTCCTCTCGATATGCGAGTTGAACTCCGGCTTTTTGCCCGCGCGAGGGGGGCTCGAAGCCACGAGACCAATTCGATCCTATCCGGCTCCGCCTTGATTAACTCGCGTGACAGGAAGACCCGTCGGAAGGCTCACGGGATATACTCGGAGACAGATCTCTTCTGCCAGCCCTTATTCGAAGAACGCCGATCAGGTCGAGGACCCCTCCCCCAACGAGGAGCCCTGCAGCCAGGCCGTCCACCCGATCGAAACTGGCGGTAC
>JBDGYV010000093.1:0-6080 GCA_039588915.1 Gemmatimonadota bacterium | reverse complement strand
AGTTCTCGCCTGCCCGCATCCGCAAAACGTCAACCACTCGATCCCTCATGAGATCCGCTGCGGCCGCTAGTTCGTAGTCACCCTTCCCTTGAGCTTGGCGCGATGCAGGAGGTCGCAGGTTCGAGTCATGCACCGCCCACCAGATAGTCCGAGTCCGATTCGTCGCTCCGCGCCTGAACCGCTGTCAGGTTGTTGGCAGCCGAAACCGTAGATAAGTCAACTGCTTGCGCCTCGGTTGTGTCACAAGCTGTGCGAGTTGGACGCCGCGAGAACGTGATGTCGTTCACTTCCTGCCGATAGACGTTCCTACGTAGGATCTAAAACTTCGGTTGTACCGTTCCCGTTTCAGATCAACTGTGCCGTGCGTGAGGTTATCACCTACAGCGCAACGGGTTCTCCCCCACAGACGCTTGCGCCTGATTCGGCATACGGTTGAAGTAGCAACCCCGACAAGAGCAAACCCGGCCAAAGCCGGGGACGCAAAGCTACGGATCCTCGCTTCCTTCGCGACGCCTACCGACGCCACGTAGGACCCCAAGACCGCCGAGCCGCCGAAGGTTCTGCAAACGCCGTTCTAGCGGCTTTTGGATGCTCGACTGCCGAGAGGAGTCCCACAGATGAGCATATTTCTGCTCCCGGTCCTCATTTTTGCTCTTGTAATCTGTTCCGATGATCCCTGTGTCCTGCCGACCGGGCCATCGGACGCCGACCGCGAGCGTCAGTTCAGTGAGCTGGCCAAGCCGCCCCGGTTTGACCACGTCCCGCCCGGTTTTGCTGGAACTGCCGCGATGGACGTTGGCAACTACACGCTTACGGTTCGTCGAGGGGGCGGACTGTTTGCTGGCCGGTTTGGTCCCATGGCGGTGTTCTTTAGCGGACACGTCTCCTATCGCGACGCGTCGGGCCGCGGAATTTCGGGCTCATACGGCTCGGACTGGGCGTCGGTCGGGTTCCCGGCCGAGGTGGACGACAACAGCGCCGTGGCCGACAGGGTGATCCGGGCCTTTCCAGAGGAAGCACCGGATGCGTCCCCGGGGCTCCATGACGGTTTAGGCCTGACCGCAGAGACCCACGTCTTCGGCTGGTCGGACGCGGACTACGTCATCGTCCAGGTCGCACTGGCCAACCACACCCCAGACCCGATTATTGGTTTCCGCGGCGGGCCAACGCTGGATATTGACCTCGGCGCTGCGGGCGACGACACGGTTGAGTTCGACCCCGTGATACAGGGCGCGGTCATCTCCAGCCCTGTTAGCGACACCCCCACCCTAACGGCAGTCATTATCCTGGACGAACTCGGTCCCGCCCCGGGGTTTAGCGCCTGGTGGAACGGCACAGACCCCGCGACGTGGGTGGAGTTCTTGCCTCTCATGGATGCGGGCATTGGAGGAGGTGTTGGACCCCGCGACATCCGCACCATGCTGACGACCGGCGATGTCGACATCCCGGCAGGCGGCTCGGTCGTCTTGTCATTCGCGCTCTTGGCCGGGAACGATCGGGCTAAGCTCGAAGCCGCCGCCGCGGCGGCCCGGGCACAGTTCCTCATCCTGCCAGCACCCCCACCACCCCGCCTCGTCGATGTCGACGTCGATATTGACCCCGACGTCCTCAACGTCGAAGCCCGCGGGAGCGGGAAGGCCCGGATCACGTTCGCATCCGAAGTCCTGGCCGCTCTCTTTGATCCCGCGCAAGTGAAATTGTCGGGTGTCGCCCCGTTCACCTCGGATCGGGAGGGGGCCGACGTGGTGATCCACATTAAGCGCGCAGAACTCCTGGCTCAAAACCCGACGCTTACGGTAGGTATTGAGGAGCTTCAAGTGCTCGGTGAGCTGAGCGACGGCACCCGGTATAGAGGCAGCGGCTCAGTAGAGATCAGACGCACCGTTGTGCCGCTCGTGCAGTTGACCAGCGGCCCGGGTGACCGATGGCCGGTCATCTCGCCGGACGGGAAACGGGTCGTCTTCGTGCGAGCGGGCGCGGGCTCTCACCTCTGGGTCAAGGATCTGGTAACGGGCGAGGAGCGGCAGATCACCCCGCCAGGGTTCTGGACTGAGTATCCGCCTTACGGGGGTCCGGAGTGGGCGCCCGATAATCGCAAGATCGTGGTTGGATTTGACTTTGCGATCTGGGAGATCGATGCAGATAACCCGCCCATCGATGGCGGTTCAGTGCGAAAACTGACACCCGGGACTTTGTTCTGGGACGTCGACCCATCTTACTCACCCGACGGGAACTGGATCTTATTCACGCGGGAATGGGGGGCCATTTACCGTATGCCCGCCATTGGCGAGCTGGACCCCGGCGGCTCACCAGCGGTGCGGCTGACTACGCTCGATTTCTCGCGTGGCGGAGTGTGGCGGGACGGGCGAGTCCTGTACACCAGCTCGTATCCAGCCGATGCGCACATGAACATCCGGTCCGTGGACGCGTTCACCACGGACCCGGACGCTCCAGCACCCCTGTTTGTCCCCGATGAGGGGGTTGATGCACGGCACCCCGCTGTGCGTCCGGGCAGCCCAACCGGGGACTTGTACTTCCACTCGGATGCATTTGGTGGCGAGATCGTCCGGCAACGGGATGGGCACCACACGGTGCTGGTATTCGCGGAAGACGTGTTCGTCCATAACTACTTTGGTCGCCAGCAGATCTCGGTCTCCGAGGACGAGAAGCTCGTGTTTACCGACGGGAACTCCATCTGGATGGCAGACGTCATTGTGCTGGACGATTAGTAGAGCAGCAAGAGCATGCTGATGGGGGCGGTCCTTCGGGGCCGCCCCTTTATGTTGGCTCAAAACTGTGCTAGTAAGGGTGCTAGTTGAGTGCCGGCATTTTTCCGTATCAGGGGGCGGAGCGTTCGGCAGATAGGTAGCGCCCCTCGCCTCACATGCAAGCAGTCACGAGCTGGTGCCTTGTACCAGAACGCTGTACCAGAATGAGTGCGTAAACCGTCCGTATGGCCAGGTGGAGAACGCGGACGGTTTCCGCATCTCCCCTCTGAAATACGGAAACCGTCTGGATTTGAGCTCTGCTGAGCCTGCTTGACATGCAGGAGGTCACTGGTTCGAATCCAGTGTCGCCCACCACATCTCCCTATGAAAACCGCCGGTTCTCGGTACTTCATCCGACCGAGAATACCGGCTCAAGACACTCAATTAGTCACACGAAACCGTCACACCGGGTTGACCCGGTTTGTTCGGGTCTGCCCGGGATTATCAGCGAGTGGACCTCAGGTTGGTTCAGTAGGCGACTATAGCGCCGTAGAGCGCCCTCGCCTGTGTAACCCAGCACTACCCTGGGAACCCACCAAGACTTTCAACTGAGAGTGGTCCACAACCACTTGTAGGGAGGGACTCTGCACTATTGCCTGACTCAAGCTTGAGACTGTCTGAGTACCGTAGTGGGTGGACGAGCCTGCTGCATCGTGTTCTTTGGGATCACTTTGTCACCCTCACATATCGTTCCTGGTTAGTGCCGCCCAGACTGGCTCGGTGCCTCTTCAAAAAGTGGATTCGGCATCTGGAACGTCGATCGCAAGGACCCGTACAGTGGGCGGTGGTCGTGGAGACCGGGTGCCGTGGTGGGCTAACCCACCAGCACGCACTCCTGCATGGGACAGACCATCTGAGCACCAGGGAAATGGAAAGATCATGGCTCAATGGCTTTGCGTCAGCAGTGAGATACGATCCGGCAAAAGGGGCGACCCGTTACCTCCCGAAGTCAGTTCGACCCGGCAAGTGTGAGATAGAGTTCTCTGACAAGCTTGGAAGGTTGATGCAGGACTGTACGGAGAGTGAAGGGGAATAGGGGGCAAAATCTCTAGACGTATCGACCCGAGACCCGCCTTTTTAGGTGGGACACGCACTGTCAGGTTTTGCCAAACGGGGCATACCACTAGATGGGGGTCGCCAGATCTGGTTAACTACGCCAGGGAATATCTGCCAGGCAAGTCTTTGCTGGCGCGTGACTTACAGGTTCCTGGTGGGTAGGCGTGGGCCACCACCAAAGCCGTCGGCCCTCAAGGTCGTTCAGGGCACTTTTAGGCCAGATAGAGCCCCCAAAACACCAGTTAGAGTTCAATCTGGGGCCCCTAGGGCACCGAAGGGGATGAGTCCGATGGCGCGATCTTGCTGGCGTCGGATGGTACCCAGGCTGATAGAAGCCCAGGTCTTGACCGAACTCGACCGTGAGGTGCTGGCGGCTTTCTGCGAGTGCTGGGCAGAGTATTGGGCGCTGAAGGCCGAGGTGGCAGAGGTGGGCCACTACACGACCAGCCAAAGGGGTGGCGCCCGCCTCCATCCGGCCGTCACGGCCCAGAAAACGATGCTCGATAACGTTATTCGGCTGGGTCGTGAGTTCGGTTTGTCGCCAGCCAGCCGATCTCGGATTGAGGCGCTACCAGAGCCCCCGACAGATCCGACAGCGGAGTTTCTGTTTGGTGAGTGAGGCCGTCTCAAAATTGGTACAGATGGTGCGGGACCGTTCGGCCGCGCTGAACGAGTCTACCTCGAGGACCACCGGGCCGGCTCGTGCTCACTCCACCCCGTACAGTGGCCAGATCGGCGCGGTCGGCTCGATGCTCCGCTCGCCGTAAGCCTCGCGTTGGTCCGCCGTTTCCTTGTCGACCGATGCGCCGTACTTGGCGGCCGCTTCGCTCACCGGGTAGCAGAGCTCCAGAGGATCCGGCCGACTCCCGATCATAAGGACGACGCATGGTCCGTCACCTGCGCCGACGAACACGTGGTTGGCGCCGGCGGGGCAATGCACGAAGTCGCCTGATCGGAGGCGACGCTCCTGCTCCTCGACCACAAGGACGCATTCGCCGGACAGGACGAAGAAATCCTCCTGCGCATCCTCGCGATGGTAGAGGCATGCCGGCTTGCCCGGCTCGAGCACGCGAAGGTTGATGCCGATGTCGGGGAAGGGAGTCTGCCCCTCGAAACGACATCCCAGCCCGAACCTCTCACTTCGGAACCACGGTGCCTCAGAGGCGTGCATCACAAACCAACCGTCGGTCGTGGGGACTTTGCCATTGCCTGTCTGCTCCAGATGCGCTTCTTGAACCACGCTTGCCTCCGATCGTCTTTGGGTTAAACCTCGATCACCGAGCCTTGCGCGCCACGAACAGGCCTACCCCCGCGTTTCCGTCAGGGGGACTAATGCTTCGCCTCGCGCGCGTGAAGGTCTAGAAACATGAAGAGATGCCGAAGACCGACTCTAGTTGCCTCCTCATGCGGCGGGTGTGGTCACCCTCCCAGTAGATCCTTTACGCGCTCGGGTACGCGCTCGCTTACCTCCTCTGCGCTGGCTACCTCCAGTGGCACATTGCACTCCAGACAACGGCGGAAGAGCCGCCGCGGCTGTTTCAACCCGATACTCTGCACAACCTCGGTGAGCTGAGCCATCGGCTCTTCTGCCACCAGCACCACACACGCCTTGCCGATTCGCCACTCCTCTGGGAGTCTTTGGTCACGGGTGAGGATCGAGCGCCCCTCATCTAGAGCGCGGCGTACCAGGTCCGCGTCCTCGATGTTCGACTCATACGCCGTGTCGTAGTCGAGGACACGCAGCCATCGAGCTAGGCGCCCCAGCATGACATCGCAAATGAACCGAGGCGGCTCCACGTCTTCGAGCCGGTACTCGATCGTTCGGCCGACTCGCTCCCCGCAAGTACAGTGGATCGTGCGCCCAAACTGGAAGAGGGTCACATCGTACTGCCGACCACACCTCGGGCATGGGATCGCCATTGCGTCACTCCAATCGTTCACGACCCGCTCGCAGTTCATTCTCGCGATTCTGCACTGCCCTCGCCAGGAACCCGGCGTCGTTAACACCCACACTCTGTTCGGGTTGGACAACGTCATGTTGACGTGCCGACCAGGGTGTAGACGTTTTCCTCTCCCGCGCGTGAAGGTCTAGAAACGTGCGAAAGGGTACGTTCTCGGTGACGTAGGGCGTAGCTCCCCCGAATAGGAGAACGGCATGCCCGCGCTTCGCTCATTAATGGCACGACACTTCGGCACGGTCGCCGCTCGGTATTGCGAGCTGCGGGACTTGGACGTGCGCGCTGCCCGTCGCGTTGC
>JBDGYV010000092.1:0-6521 GCA_039588915.1 Gemmatimonadota bacterium | reverse complement strand
TTGAGGAACACCGGCGACGCGTACAAGTGATCGAGCGGGATATCGACAAAGCCCTGCACCTGGTGTGAGTGGAGATCGATCGTGATCAACCGATCCGCTCCCGCCTGAATCAACATGTTGGCCATGAGCTTGGCGCTGATCGCGACCCGCGGCTGGTCCTTGCGATCGGCCCGCGCGTATCCGAAGTACGGAATGACGGCCGCGATTCGGTGCGCCGACGCCCTTCGCGCGGCGTCAATCAAGAGCAACAGCTCCAGCAGGTTCTCGGCCGGCGGATTGGTCGACTGGACGATGAAAACGTCCCGCCCGCGGACATTCTCGTTGATCTTGACGAAGATCTCCCCGTCCGCGAATCGGCTCAGCTGAACATCGGTCAGCCGGACCTTCATTTGAGCAGCGATCTCGCCCGCGAGCGCCGAATTGGCGCCCCCGGTGAGCAACCGAAGCTCGTGGTTGGCGCCCACCCGCCAGACCTCTCGATTGAAAGGGTTGGAACCTGCAGAAAACGACCGGAAACGGGCGTCTAATCTAGTCTGTGTGGGGAAAAACCGTCAACTCGCGGGGTCCGATTCGACGATCTGGACCGAAGTCTGCAAGTCGATGTCGGGAGCCATCGAGGTCCACACCGAACAGTAGGTCGACCGGCTGAGCTCGACCGCGCGATCGGCCTTGCGGGCGTCCACGCCTCGGCCGGTCAGGGTGATGTCGAGCCGGATCGCGGTGAACCGGCGTGGGGGGTCATCCCGCCGGTCGGCGGACACATCCAGCGCGCAGGCGGTCAGATCCTGTCGTCCCTTGGTCAGGATGTCGACGATGTCGATCCCCATACAGGCGGCAAGAGCAATCAGCGCCGTCTCCATCGGCGTGGCCCCAACCTCGGCGTCGCCATCGACCGTCAGCGTGGCTCCGGTCGGCGTCTTGACCTGGAATCGTTTCTTCCCCTCCCAAGCGACCTCGACCCTCATCCTGAGCTCCTTCCAGTTTGGTTTCGCTCTCCGCCCGGATTCGTCTCTTCATCTGGCAGATGGATCACGGTTCCGGTTTTGGCACCAATGATGGGCCGGACAACCGCGGCAATCACCAGGCTGAACCCGAAAGCGACGACAAGCAAGGGGCCGGTGGTGATATCCCACACGAACGAGCTGACGATCCCACCGATCAAGGTGAGCGCCCCTACTCCCCATGCAATCAGCAACGCGCCGACGAGATGATCCGTGAACAGAAACGCAATTACACCTGGGATCACGAGCATGCTGAAAACCAACAACACGCCGGCGACGTCAACGGAAAAACTAATCACGAACCCCAAGCTCAGATAGAACAGAAAATCCCACAAGCGAGCGCGTTTCGCTCTATCGACTTCGAACGACGCTTCCAGAAATTGCCTGCGAAAAACCCAATGGAAGGCTCCGAGCACCACGTAGGCGATCGTGAGATTGATCACCGTGCGCCAGTTCACCCAGATCAGGTTACCGGTTAGCGTTTCACGAATGTGCTCCGCACCTTCGGCGGTGAATCCCGCTAGCAGCAGCACCGCCGCGGACGCGACGACGTAAGCGATCCCGATGATCGCCTCCTGCGGGATTGGTGAACTCTCGAGCCGAGTGAAGCTGAAGATCAGTGCCCCAATGGCGGTGAAAACGAGCGCGAACACGAGCGACCCCGACGTTCCATGCTCGAGACCAGCTAGCAGCGCGGCGGTGGTTCCCAGCGCGGCGATCTGGGCGAAGGCGAGATCGACAAAGATCACCCCACGCGACAACACGTGAAGTCCGAGGTACGCGTGCATGACGAGAATAATGAGCGCGGCAAGCAGCGGTATGATGATCAGGTCGAGCACTAGTCTCTACCTGTCCGCGCGTTGGAAGGCGTCCGCGATGTCGCGGATCCACCCGTCCACCATTGCGAAGTACGCCCCAGCACCCGATCCTGCGGGTGGTTGAAGCGACAGCACCACTGGAATCGCTTCGCCACGGCTGGCGACGGACTCCACCTTGCGGCGATCGAAATAGCCAGCAGCCAGAATCACACGGATGCCTTGGCCGTTCATCATCTCGATGAGTTGGGCCACGTGGCGTGGGGTCGGTGCGATGCCCGGCTTGGACTCAACGTAGTCGGCGCATGTCAGGTCGAACCGCTCCTCCAGGTACGCCCAGTTCTTGTGATAGCAGATCAGTTTCCTGTCACGGAACGGCTCCGCGGCTTTGAGCCAGCCCCCCAGCTCGTCGATCAACGGCTGCCCTTCGAGGTCGTTCTCGCGGAGAAAACGGAATAATGTGTCAGCCCGCGTCAATCGTTCGAGAGTGTCGCCGCCCAGCAGCTCGACCAATCGAGGGCCAAACAGACGCCTGTGAACATCGACCCGAAACTGCGCCAATCCGCGATCAAAGGTCGCGGATCGATCCGGTGCGACGCGTTTCAATCCGGTGGCGATGTTCTGCGCAACCTGAAGGACGCGGATCGGATCGGTCGTCACATGCGGGTTTCCATAGATGTGCACATCACCGCCGCTTCGATCCACTGCGGCAGGGATATCGAGCAGCGTGATGCCGGTATAGGCGGTCACGTACCCCGGTCCACCCTCGCTCACCTTCGCGTTGCCCGCCTTGTCCAGCAGGGTCGGGACCCAAAGCTCGAGGTCCAAGCCGGTAGTGACGAACATATCGGCCCGCCGGAGGTCGAGCGCAAAGCTCGGCTTGGGCCGAACGAAGTGTGCGTCTTCGTTGGGGTTTGCGATTGACGTGACCTCGACCTCGTCACCCCCGATGGCGCGCGTCAGCGTGGCGTAGATCGGCAGCGTCGTGACAACCCGGAGAGGTGCTCGGGATTGGGGATCCGTTCGGTCAGCGGTGGCAGCGTTCATCGGCAACGGGACTGGAGCCGCGGTGACTAGAGCCAGCGTCAGCGCGAGAACATCAACCATCGAGCAATCTCCCCTCCTGCACTACCTAGTATGTCTCGTGCTTGTGGGGACCCAACGAAACCGTCGCCTGGACGACGAACAGACCATCCGAGCCGCTCGGCCGATCAAGAAAATCGTACTCGGCCCGGATTCGAACCCATTCGCTTTGCCACCATGTGAGCGTCGGCGCGACTAGCCACACGCTCTCGCTCGGATCCTCCGGATCCTCGACCCAACCGTAGCGACCTCCCATCAACCAACTCTGAGACACTCGAGCCTCGCCGTTGACCCACACCCCTGTAGCGCCACGAACATCGAGGTCAGCGGGCACATCCCCCGGATCGCGAACCATCACACCACCGCGCACAACGACTCCACGGTACCGCGATCGAGCGGGTGGCGCCCAGGTGAGCGCGCCTTCGACCCCGAACAGCCGCTGATCGTAGCTCGATTCCTCCGTGTCGTGATCGCCGAACAACGCGCTGACTCCGAGGTCGAGGTCAACCGCCTCGGTAACCTGCCAAAAACCGTTCAAGTGACCAAGGAACGACGGTCCCGTCGATTCTCCAAACAACGCTTCGTTGGAGCTTCGATTTACCTCCAACGTGAGCTCGTATGTGCCAGCGCCCGATACCGGCGCCAACCAGTGCAACGACACTCCCGCCTGTGCCAATGCCTCCTCGCCGATTAGCGCGAGGTGCGGCAACGAGCGGCTCTGAAACGGCAGCGCGTGCTGATGCCAACGATTGAGCGTCCCGAACTGTTGGAAGAACTGACCTAACTTGAGCCCAAAACCAGCCGGAAGGTTTACCCACTCGACGTAACCCTCCTCGATTTCCACGCCTTCCTCTTCTTCCCCCTCGTCCTCTTCGCTGAAGGGAACGATCTCGGCGCCGGGGGTCTCGTGACTGACGAAGATCTTGGCTCTCGAGTAGGGGTCGAGGGTGGACTGGAACGCGAATTCGAACTCCCGCGGGACAAAGTTGTCGCTGTCCGGATCCTCGGTTCCCACCGCAACGAACAGGTCCGCAGTCACGCTGATCTCGGGGTTGAGCGCTTGGAGCGATCGCTGTCGACCGATAAACTCCTCGCCCTCCGAGGCGGCGGGGGCGCCTAACGTGTCGGCCTCGGCCACCGCGGCTTCGGCGGCGGCTCGCAGCTTGGCCACCGCGTCCGTTGTGTCAGCGGCCGCATCATCGATTGGAGTCTCGGCTCGCAACTCTTCGATCTGCGCTTTCAAAAGCTCGATCTCGGCCCGAAGAGAGTCGACCTGGGCTTGGGTCGCGGCTTGAGCTGATACCTCCACAGGCAGAAACGTGAGGCCAATCGACCCCAGCAAGGCGGGGAAAATCACCAGGCGCAGGATACCGTCCACAGACGGTCAGTATACCGCGAGCCCCAGGCGACGATCCATCGTGCCCTCGGTACTGACGGCCGTCTATCTTCGGTCGTTCATGACCACAACCGTTCAGACTCGGCAACTCAAGCTCGACGGGTTTTCGGTCCAGCTGCGCGAAGCGGGAGTTGGCGCCGGGCCACCGGTGCTCTGCCTTCACGGCGGACCGGGCATGGACGCGGCGTACTTCTTTCCACCGGATCGGTTTGGCCCCGGGTTGCGGGAGCTGGCCCAACACTATCACGTCATCGCCTACGATCAGCGAGGGTGTGGCGGCTCGGGGGTGCCCGATGTCGAGCAGCCGTTAGCGCTCTCACGCCACGTCGATGACATCGACTCTGTTCGGCGTGCGCTCGGGCTCGATACGGTGGCACTGCTAGGCCACTCGTTTGGTACGGTGTTGGCCCTGCTCTACGCACTCAATCACGTTGACAGTGTGTCGCACCTCGTTCTGATGGGCGGTGCACCGGACCGCGGGTTCATGGACGGCTACCGGGAAGCGGTTCAAGAGTTGCCATCCGGCACGCAGGCAGCACTGGCCGACCTCGAACGTGAAGAGCTGACCGACGACGCATATCGACAACGCTTTCTCAATGCGTTGCCGCTCTACTTTCACCGTGCGCTGGAACCCGAGGACGCTGAAGCGTTCGTCTCGGCGATATCGTTCAGCGCCCGCGTCAACCGCTCGATCGCGGTCGACCTTCAGAGCTACGACCTAGCGCCAGCGCTGCCGAACGTGAGGGCGCCCGCGCTCGTCGTGTACGGCGAGAGCGATCGCGTTGTCCAGCCACGTTATCAACTCCAGTTCCGGGGTTCGCTGCTGACCTCCCGCTTCGTGGCGTTCTTCGAGAGCGGTCACTTCCCGTTCCTCGAGGAGCCGGACGCGTTCGCTCGCGTGACGCATTACTTTCTGGAGCACGGCGATCGATCCAAGGTCCAACCGACCGTCGGCATCGACTTTCCACCGCCACCGGAAGACTCATGATCTACCTCGTAACCATCGTCGTCTATCTTATCTGCTGGGGTTGCTCGGCGTCGGGGTGTGGAAGTCCCGCGGCGTAGAGACCCAGGACGACATCATGGTCGCGGGGCGTCGGCTGGGGACCGGTGTCCTGGCGCTCACCATGCTGGCGACGTGGATCGGGACCGGCAGCCTGCTCGCCGGCGCCGGCGCCGGATACAACTATGGACTGGCCGCGGTCTGGTTCTCGATCGGCGCCTGGATGGGCATCTTTATTCTGTGGTTCATCGCGCCGCGCGCGCGGGCCTTCGCCAGCTACACCGTTCCCGACTTGCTCGAGGCCCGGTACCACCCGGTCGCGCAGACGCTGGCGACGTTGGTCACGATTATCGCCTACACCACGATCGTCGCCTATCAGTTTCGCGGCGGCTCGCTGATACTCAACCTGACGGTCGATCTCGATGCCGTACTTACAGGTTGGACCGGCATCGACTGGCCCTGGGGCATAATCGTCACGGCGCTCGTCGTGATCACGTACACCGGGCTGGCAGGCATGATGTCGGTCGTCTACACCGACGTCGTCAATGGTGTGTTGCTGATCGCGGGGTTGGTGTTGGCGACACCGTTTTTCTTGAGCGACGCCGGCGGGTTCACGCAGATCCATCAGAGTCTGCCCGAGTCCCACTTCACGCTCTTTGGTACGCTCAGCCCGGCTGAAATCCTGGGCCTCAGCCTCCCGCCGTTGGCATTGATCCTGGCGGAGGCCAACATGTACCAACGGTTCTTCAGTGCCCGGGACGCAGCGACTGCGCGCAGAGCGGTGCCGATCTGGATCGGGCTGACGATCTTCGTCGAAACGCTGATCGTGGTGCTGGCGGTGCTCGGGCGGGTGGTCTACCCGGATCTGTCGATCGCCACCGGCGAGCATGAGCAGATCCTGTTGGTCGTCCTGAGGAACGCGTTGCCGGTAGGAGTCGCCGCCGTCATGCTCTCGGCGACGGTGGCGATCGTCGTCTCGACCGGAACATCGTTCTTGTTGGTCCCGGCCACGAACATCGTGCACGACATCTATCAGAAGCGCATACGTCCCGACGCATCTCAGGCCACGATCGTCAGGCTGACGCGGATCGTGATCGTCTCGCTCGGAATCGTCGCCTTCATTCAGATTCAGTTCTTCACATCGGTCCTATCGATGGCGCTGTACGCATACACGATGTACGGAGCATTGACACCCGCCGTGTTGGCGACCTTCTTCTGGAAGC
>JBDGYV010000091.1:0-5583 GCA_039588915.1 Gemmatimonadota bacterium | reverse complement strand
CGGCGTGGGCGACCTGGTCCCGCTGACGCTCGAGCTCGGACCGGACGAGCGAACGCTAGTGGTGACCGGTCCCAACACTGGCGGCAAAACGGTCCTCCTAAAGACGATCGGCGTGGTGGCGTTGATGGCTCAAAGCGGCATTGTGCCACCGATCGGCCGCGGTACGCGACTTCCGTGGCACGACTCGATGTTCGCTGACATCGGCGATACGCAATCGATTACACAGGACCTGTCGACGTTCACGGCGCACCTGACGAAGCTCAAGGCGGCTTGGGATGGGGCCCGCGACGGCAGCCTGATATTGGTCGATGAGATCGGGGCTTCGACCGACCCCGCCGAAGGTTCGGCTCTGGCGGCGGCGCTCTTGGAGGCGTGGACCGACCGTCGAGCTCGGACGATCGTTACCACTCACTATCATGAGCTGAAGGTGCTGGCCCAATCGACCGACGGCATCGTCAACGGGTCACTGGCCTACGATGTCGAGCGCAACCAACCGCGGTATCGATTCGTGAGCAACGTTCCCGGTCGATCGTTTGGCATCGATCTGGCCGAGCGATGGGGGTTCGGCCCCGAGATCGTCGAAGTCGCCCGGGAGCGGCTCGAGAGCGGGGTGCGAGACGTCGAGGAGGTGGTGGGCCGACTAGCGGAACAGGAGGCCGCGCACCGCGCGGCAGAGCAGGCGCTCGAGGCCGAACGCAAGGCGATTGGCGAAGCGGCCACTGCTCGCGCTGCCCGCCAGACCGCGGAAGCCCGGTCACAGCGCGAGGCGGCGGAACGGCGGCTCGCGGAGCTCGAGGCCCAGCTCGATCGGTTGCGCGGAGAGGTGCGCGATCAGCAGAAGAAGCTTCGTCGCCGCACGGCGGAGCTCGCCGAGGCCGAAGCCGATGCGGGACGCTCCCGGATGCTCGCCGAGGAGGCGGATCGCGCGGCAAAGGAGCTTCGTGCCCAGCAGGAAGCGCTCGCCCAAGAACGGAGCGTCGTGCCGATCGAGCTCGGCGATCGGGTTCGGATCCCGCGCTACGATGTCGTTGGCGAGGTCGTTGACCTCGATCGCGGCGAGGACGTTGCGGCGGTGAAAGCCGGGCAGATCCGGATCAGTTGTCGCGCGTCGGAATGCGAGCTCATCGAACGGGCCTCGGATCGTCTGGAGCCGGCATCGTCTGCAGGAGAAGCGGTTACCCCTGGTGACGAGGAGCTAGACGGCCTGCCGCTCGAGGTCGACTTACGCGGGATGACCGCAGACGAGGTCAGCTTCCCGGTCGCCGGCGCGCTTGAACAAGCGTACCATACCGGTCGGGCCTCGATTCGGTTTATACACGGCAAGGGAACGGGTGTCCTGCGGCGGCGTGTGGCCGAGCTTTTGCAGAAGCACCCCTACGTGGTGGAGTTTCGTGTGGGGCATTGGAACGAGGGCGGCGATGGGGTTACGGTCGTAACCATGGAGAATCGCGTGGAATCCGGGAGCTAAGGATGCCGATACCCGATCACATCATCGATGAGATTCGGGAGCGGGCCGATCTCGTCGAGGTGATCGGCGAAGTGGTCGCGCTCAAAAAGCGCGGCAAGAACTTCGTCGGTCTGTGCCCGTTCCATCCCGAGAAGACGCCGTCCTTCAGCGTTTCGCCCGACAAACAAATGTACTACTGCTTTGGGTGCCAGGCGGGTGGCAATGTGTTCTCGTTTCTGATCGAGCATGAAAAGCTCGATTTCCCCGATGCGGTACGCGCGCTGGGCGAGCGAACCGGCGTCGAGGTGCCGGACCGAGAGGCTGCCGCGGACGATCCCAACGCTCCGCTCTACCACGCCAATCGATTGGCGGCCGAGTTCTATCACCGCCAGTTGATGGAGTCGCCGGAGGCAGAGTTGGCGCGGGATTATCTCTCGCAGCGTGGGGTCGAGCGCGAGGTATGGGAGACGTTTCTGCTCGGCTGGGCGCCGGATGAGTGGGAGGCGCTGACCGGCGAGGCGTCGCGTCAAGGGATCGAGCCGCAAACACTGATCGCGGCGGGCGTAGCTGTCCGGAGCGAGAAGACCGGTGGTATCTACGATCGCTTCCGCGGGCGACTCTGTTTCCCGATCCGATCGGTGGGCGGCAAGGTCATCGCGTTGTCGGGCCGGCGCCTCGACGACGAGGAGCCGAAGTACTTGAACTCCTCCGATACGGCGATCTTTTCAAAGGGCCGAACGCTGTTCAACCTCGATCTTGCTCGGTCTCAGATCCGTCGGGCAGGCGCGGCGATCGTTGTCGAGGGCAACTTCGATGTCGTTGGCCTCTACAAGGCTGGGTTTCGCAACGTGGTGGCGCCGCTGGGGACGTCGATGACCAGTGCCCAGGCGCGGATCCTCAAACGGTACACGGCGACGGCTTACCTCGCTTACGACGGCGACACGGCTGGTGAGCGCTCGGCGTTCCGAGCCAGCGATTTGCTGCTTGGGGCCGGTTTTGCTGTCCGGGTGGTGTCGCTGCCTGAGGACAGTGATCCTGATGACGTGATTCGGGATGGCGGGGCGGATGCGTTCGCTGCCCTCGTCGAGGCGGGTAAGGATGTGATCGATGCCAAGCTCGACGTCGTTCGGTCGCGCGTTGATCTCTCCGATGTCATGAAGAAACGCCGAGCGATCAGCCGATTGCTCAAGAGCGTCAAAGTGGTGCCTGATCCCGTGACTCAGTCATTGTACCTCGACAAGATCTCTGCTGGGGTGGGCGTGCCACGCGAAACTCTGAGTGTATCCCCAGCGCTGGATCGCACGGAACGACGTGTTGAGCCGACCCGCGAAGTGAAGCCGAAAGAGCGACGCCAGAGCTCAGGAGCGATCGCTACGCCAGGCGCACAAGACGAGCGCTACGTGCTGCTCCACGCGGTCAACGATTCGCGTTGGCTGGCCGAGGCACAGGCCGCCTGTCGCCCCGCGTACTTTGTCCATGCCGGCTATCGGGCGTTGTTCGAACATCTCGCCGGTTACGATGCCGATTCTGTGAACATCGTCGAGCAGGCTCAGCGCATTTCTGAACCCGATCTTCAACGGGTGATTGCAGAGCTCGAGGTGTGGCGGTCGGCGAATGGACTTCCGCTGTCCGCGGAGTCGTTTCGTGATAGCCTCTCCCAACTTCAGGTCAAGGCGGTCGAGCGCGGGATCAGCCCTGAGTTCGAGCCGACGGGTGAGCGGCTGGCGGATGCCGTTCAGCAGCGTGACTTGGCACGCGCAATCCGGCAAAGGGAGCGACCCGCTTCGTAACCCATGTCGCGCTCGAAACCACCACCCCAGTCGTTTTCGGACGATGAAGCCGACACCGACGGCGCTCCCGTTTCGGACGCGATCGACCGCGCGATCCTCGACCTGCGGAGCGGCAAGGACATCCTCGAGCCAGAAGCGGAACAACCTGCGGTAGATGTTCGACTGCACGACGATCTCACGCGGATGTATTTCCAGGAGATGGGTCGTGTGCCGTTGCTCGCCCCCGAGGAGGAGATCGAAATCGCCCGCGCGATTGCCGAGGGTCAGGTCGAGCTCAGAGAGAAGGTCTTCCGCTCGCTCAGCTCGATCGAAAACGCCTTCGACCAGGGACACCGCGTGGCCGACGGCGGACTACGAGTGGAGGCCTTTCTGTCGCAGGATTACGACGAGTCCGAAGAGGGTGCAGATGGTGACGCTAGCGGACGCGAAGGATTGGTCAGTCAGCTCGAAGAGTTGGAACTGACATGGCGAGAAGCTCGCCGCACCTTCGAGAAGAGCGGTCTTCGCGGGAAGAAGGGGAAGCAGGCGTTCGAAGAGATGGAGAAGGTGCGCACCTTCTTTGTCGGATTGCCGCTGCACCCATCGCAGGTCGAGTACCTGGCCGAGTCAATGCACCTGCGGGACGGCACCACAGCAGTCGAGTGGCGTGAGCGAGACCTCGAGCGTGAAACGGGCCTCACACGAGCCGAGTATCACGCCCTCCTCAAGGAAGTCAGCGAGCTCATGTGGCTCGTGATGGCGGCCCGTCGACGGATGGTCGAGGCCAACGTCCGGCTCGTTGTGTCTGTGGCCAAGCGTTACATCGGGCGTGGCCTCGAGTTCCTGGACCTGATTCAGGAAGGCAACTCGGGGTTGCTAAAGGCAACCGAAAAGTTCGACTACCGCAAGGGGTACAAGTTCTCGACCTACGCCACGTGGTGGATACGACAGGCGATCACGCGGGCGATCGCTGAACAGTCGCGGACGATTCGGATCCCGGTGCACATGATGGAGACGATCAACCGGGTGAATCGCTTTACGCGTCGGATCGTCCAAGAAACCGGTCGTGAGCCGCCACCGGAGGAGGTCGCCGCAGAGCTGGGGCTGCCCATCGACAAGGTCAAGGCGGTGCTCGAAATAGCCCAGGAGCCAATCTCGCTGGATCGGCCGATTCAGCACGGTCAAGATACGCAGATCTCCGACATCATCGAGGATCAGACCTCGCCCTCGCCATCGAGCAGCGCCGCGTTCACGATGCTGCGCGAGAACGTCAATGCGGTTCTCCATACCTTGAGTCAGCGCGAGGAACGGATCATCCGACTTCGGTTCGGGATCGGCGATGGGTGTCCGCGAACGTTGGAGGAAGT
Source organism: Gemmatimonadota bacterium (assembly GCA_039588915.1). Classification (GTDB taxonomy): domain Bacteria; phylum Gemmatimonadota; class Gemmatimonadetes; order JACCXV01; family JAHWKZ01; genus CAMYLR01. The sequence goes on along the minus strand of JBDGYV010000091.1, from coordinate 1,000 downwards.
CGGATCGATCTTCAACATCACCCGCGAGCGCGTACGACAGATCGAGTCGAAGGCGCTCAAGAAGCTCCGACACCCCTCGAAATGCGGCGACCTGCTTCGCTACTACGACGAGTAGGGGTCAGCAATACCGTCGGGCGTTAAACCCCGGCAACCGATATCTTACTTTGTTAGCGGACCCGTGCTGTAACGCAGCGGGCCCGCTGCGATCGTACGGGCCCGTAGCTCAGTGGTCAGAGCACCGGACTCATAATCCGAGGGTCGCTGGTTCAAATCCAGCCGGGCCCACTCAACATGCGATAGCGAGGAAAATTCGATGCGAACGTTGATGCTTCTACTTGTTACCGTGCTGGCAGCCTCGGCGTCGGGCTGTGACGATGACGAGAACTCGATCACCGGCACGTACAACTTGTTCATCGGTGAAACGCTAGACACGTGCGACGGCATGCTGAACGCCGGCATCACAAGCCAGATCGTGATCAACCGGAACGGCGATGAGTTCACCGTGGCGTTTGGCGACGATGGCGTGCTGACCGGTCAACTCGATAACGAGGGACTAATCCAGGCTCAGGGGCCGGTGACGGTGACGGTCGATGTCAACGGCGAACTCAACGAGGTTGACTCGTTCATGGAGTTTCAGATATTGATCGGTGTGGAGAGCCTCCAGGCGAACGGGCGGCTGACGTATGACGGGACTCACCCGAGCTCGCCGGGTGTGCAATGCATTCAGGAGTTTGACGCCACTGGGCAACGGTCGTCACTGTCACCGATCGTCTAGGCTGGTTCCGTCGTTGACGGGTCCTAACGCCGCGCATACGTTCAAAACACAACAGGTGGGTGGTTAGCTCAGTTGGTTAGAGCGCCTGCCTCACATGCAGGAGGTCGAGGGTTCGAGTCCCCCACCGCCCACCAAAGTCAATCTCAAGAACAACAAAGGGTTGGGGGAATCCGGCAGAAACGCCGGTGAGGTGGGGTGTACCAGTTTCTGTGCCAGTTCGGGCGA
>JBDGYV010000090.1:0-7247 GCA_039588915.1 Gemmatimonadota bacterium | reverse complement strand
GTTGTTTTTCGTAGCGACCGGATCGATGGCGAACGTCGGGGGTGCGCTGAGTGCGCCAGTCGTGGCCGGCGTCTACCACCCGGCGATGGCACCCATCGGCCTGCTGATGGGGGTGTCGGGCTACGTGCTGGGGATCTATGGCGGGTTGGCGTGCGCGTGGCTGCTCGGTCAGGTCGCGATCCACCTGCTATGAGGAGGTCGGTGCTGGTTCCCAGAGCTCGACCTTGTTGCCGTCGGGATCGATAAACCAGCCGAAACGGCCGAAGTCGTACTCTTCTATTTCGCCCACGATCTCCGCCCCGCCCTCAGCGACCTGTGATAACGCGCCATCGAGATCGTCGACGATCAGATTGATCATGAACGGTTTCGCGGACGGACCGAAGTACTCGGTCGCAGCGTCGAACGGTGCCCACACAGAAAACGCACCAGCTGGAAGCTGGTCGAGCTTGAAGGCAACCGATTGCGTTTGCTCGTCTACGGAAACCTCCAGCCACGTCGAATACCAGGCTGCGAGCGCCCTCGGGTCCGGGCTCTTGAAGAACGCGCCGCCGATACCGAGCGCCTTGGCCACCCTAGTTGGCTTCCCGCCACTCATTCGGCACTCGAACGGCGACGACCTCACCTTCGGCGCAGGTGTTCCCACTCGATGACAGCGTGCAAGTGAGTCGCGTCTTACGATCGTCGGAGTCGACGATCCGGGCCCGGACTTCGACCGGCGGTTCGATCGGCGTCGGCTGCAGGTAACGCACATCGAGCGACGCGGTCGCGTACCAGATCGGCGGGTCCGAGCCGATCTCGCGGCCTTCGGATTCGTAGGCGAAGGCGATCGCTGAGCACACCGCGTGACAGTCAATGAGCGTAGCGATGATGCCACCGTTCACGAACTGGGGTGGTCCGGCCGCGTGATGCGGTTGCGGCTGGTACGTACACACTGACTCGCCGGCTCCGGTCCAGACACTCTTGATCGCTCCGGTCCAGACACTCTTGATCTGGAGCCCGTCAGCGTTCCCCGGCCCGCACCCGAAACACAAGTTGTCGGGGATCTTATCCTGGAAAGCGCCCGTCAAGCGGCTTGCGTGTCCTACGCTTCTCCCCGGTAGATGTCGATCACGTTGCCGATGAACTCGAGCGAGTCGTCCCATGGCCGCTGGAACGTGTTGCGGCCAATGATGGAACCAAAGCCGCCGCCGTCGCGGATGCCACGGATGTCATCGAAGAACGGTTCGTCGCCGCGCTTGGAACCGCCGGAGAAGATGATGATGCGCTTGCCGGCGAACGCCGCTTGGGTGATCACCCGCACGCGGTCGACGACCGACTCGGTTGCGACCCCGGCTTCGATGTACGCCTCCTTGGCCTTGTCTTGTTCGAGATGGCTGTTCGGGAGCTTGACCTTGATGATGTGGGCTCCCATCTGGCAGGCTAGATGCGCGGCGTAGGCGATTACGTCGAGCGCCGTTTCGCCGTCCTTTGTGATGCCCGATCCACGCGGATACGACCACACGACTACGGCGAGGCCCGCGCTCTTCGCGTCCTCGGCGAGGTACTGGAGCTTCTCGTACATCTCGGAGACGCACCGCGGCCTCGACCGAGCCCGTCACTGCCGGGATGCGGTCGTTTTCAGCGAACAGCAGGTCGTGGCTGTTGAGCTTCAAGATGAGCGGCAAATGACCTGAGTAGTTGCCGGCGATCGCTTCGATAAAGCCGAGCGGCGCGGCGTACCCCGACATCCCGGCGGCGAGCGCGAACCTAGGATGGTACTCGGGATCGTATGCCGGCGGGTTGACGGCGAACGACCGGTGCGGACCGTGTTCGAATCCCTGATCGACCGGTAGGATCACCAACCGCCCGACCCCGCCCAATCTGCCGTGGTTCAGCAACCGCCGGATGTTGGTCCTTGTCCCGGCGTTATCACTCGGGTAGTACGACAGGATCTCTTCCACACGCCCACCGGGCGCGGCGGTTTTATCAGCGGCCTGAGCGGGCGTCATGGTGGCTGTCTCGGGGTTCATCAGCCGGCTCCTTTCGATGCTGTGGCTGCCGGCGCACCATCGGCCAGCAGCGATTGAATGGCGTTTACTTCGTTTCGACTCCCTATAACTAGCGGCGTCCGTTGATGCAGCGCGCTGGGCACGACTTTCAGGATGCGTCGAGCGCCGTCGGTGGCTGCTCCACCGGCGGCCTCGGCCAAATGGGCTAGCGGTGCGGCCTCGTAGAGAAGCCGCAGCTTGCCGTTCGGGTTCTTGGCGTCGCCGGGATAAAAGAACACACCGCCGCGCAACAGGATGCGGTGAAAATCTCCGACCAGCGCGCCGATATAACGCAGCGAATACGGTTCGCCGTCGCCGCCGTGGCTGTGATGCCCGACAAACGTCTTGAACGCCGGGTTCCACGCCGCCAACCGCGACAAGTTGCCGGAAAACTCGCTGCCGCAGTCGGGGATTCGGATATCAGGGTGGGAGAGGAAGAACTCGCCCACCGCGGTGTCGAGCGTGAAGCCGTGAACGGAGCCGCTGGCGGCGTAGACGAGCATCGTTTGGGGCCCGTATAGCACGTAACCCGCTGCCAACTGCTCGGTGCCCGGATGGAAGACCTGGCTCGGCTTGTCGTGGTGTTCGTCGGAAGCCTTCCGACGGATCGCGAAGATCGTTCCGACTACGCCATCGACGTCGAGATTCGACGAGCCGTCCATCGGATCGATGCACATCGTATGGCCAGCACTCGGACAATCGTCATCGAAGTGATGAATCTCCTCGAGCTCTTCGCTGATCAGCGAGCACAGCAGGCCGGAACCCTCGAAATGCTCGACAAAGAGGTTGTTGGCGAACCAGTCGAGCTTGTGAACAGCCTCACCCTGGACATTGATGGCGCCCTGCATCCCGGCCAGCGGTCCCAAGCCGACCTGTGCCAGTTGAGCGCGAGCCTCCTTGCAGGCGGTCGCGATCTCGGCGATGATCGCGTCGACGTTGCCGCTAGCGGCTCCGGATTGGACTTCCCGCAGCAGGTGCTGGGTCAGGGTGAGACGGTGCTCGGTCATCGCGTCGCCGGCTGAAGTCCATGCAGGAACGGCGGTTCGGGGGCCGTGATTTTACTCGTCGGGGGCCCTGGAGGCCACCGAAACGCGGCCTGGCTACCTTTGGCCGCCATGCGCAAGCTGCTCGAGTTCCACCGCTCCCCCAACGCCGTAAAGGTCCGCGTAGGACTCAACTACAAGGGTCTCGAGTACGAGATCGAGGAGATGATGGCTGCCAACCGGGAGCCGATGCTCGAGGCCGCCGGTTGGCCGATGATCCCGATCCTGATCGATGGCGACATCGTGATGCGTGACTCGTTGGCGATCCTCCACTACCTCGAGGCCAACTACCGCGATGGGCCGAGCTTGACGCCGGAGTCGCGGGACGAGATCCAGACGGCGGAGGCCCTGCTCGCCAACCTGAGCCCCGAGATCCTGAGGATCCAGTGGGGGTTGTCGCCCCAGTTCCAGAAACCGGAGGCCGATCGGGAAGAATCAGCCATCGCCGAAGCGCGGGTGGCGATGCGCACCGCTCTTGAGCGATTGGAGCGACGCCTCGCCGATCGACTGTGGCTGGTCGGCGATTCGATGTCGCTCTACGACATCGTGCTGGCGTGCAACCTGTTGCCCACTCGGCCACCCGAGAGATTCGCCGTGCAGAGCCCCATCTGGCGGTTCTTCGATGATCACTTCCGGCTGGACGATGACGCCCGCGTCGCCGGTTGGATCGACCGCGTCGTAGTCCACGATGATGACTGGGGCGGGCCGCCGGCGTGAAGATCGTGCGTATCCTGCTGGGTGTCGTGTTCGTCGGCAGCGGTCTAATGAAGCTGTTGGTGCCGGCGCTCGGCGACGCGTTCTCCGCTCAGCTGGAGCAGGCGGGTTTACCGTTTCGTTCGTTGAGCGAAATCGCCGTTCCGATCGTGGAGGTTGCGGTTGGAGTTGCGATGCTCGCGGGCGTTTTCACTCGGATCGCTAGCCTCGTAATCATAGCCGTGATGGTCGTGGCGACCTACGTCCACGTTGTCGTCGATGACTCAAAGGTGTTTCCGCTCCAACCGAGCCAACCGATTATCCCCTTGATCGTGATCGTTCTGGCGGGACTCGTGTTGTGGCGGGGCAGCAGCACGCCGGGGAACGGCTAGAGACCGGCTGCATAGATCGCGGCGACGCGCTGCCGACGAACACAACGCCAAGCAGGACGATGTACTCCCATCCCCTACAGTGCATCGCACTTCTCCCTACAGAAACGAACGCGCCACGCTTGGTAAACTCAAAGCATGAAGTCGCGCTTAACGCCGGAAGCACTAAGCGATCCGGGCGAACACGCCCACGAGCATCGCGACACAGTCATGTCTAAAGACGGTGCTCGAGAAGTTCCTGCCTTCCCACCCGAGGCTTTCTTCGATCGCGAGTTGAGCTGGTTGATCTTCGCCCGTCGGGTCCTGGCCCAGGTCGAGGACTCCTCATTGCCGCTTCTCGAGCGCGTCAAGTTCGCTGGGATCATGGGGATGCTTCATGACGAGTTCTTCATGAAGCGGATGAGCGGGATCAAGCGGCAAATTCGAAAGAAGTCGATCAAGCTTTCGCTAGATGGCCGCACTGCGGAACAGCAGTTCGAGGCCTGCCGCTCAGAGCTCGTCCGGCAGACCGAGGCCCTCTCTGTCGTCATACGCGAGGAAATCGTGCCCGCGCTGGCCGCCGAGGATCTTCCGATCATCGACTACACCGAGGTCGAAGAATCCGCGAAGCAGAATCTCCGCGCCTACTTCCGCGAGTCGGTGATGCCGATCCTCACCCCTTTGGCCGTTGACGCCGAGCATCCGTTCCCGTTCATCAGCAACGATGCGCTGAACCTCGCCGTGATGCTGCCGACGGATGGCGAGAAGCAGGAAACCTTCGTCCGCATCAAGGTCCCGGACAACCGTCCACGATGGGTGCCGCTCTCTACTGCGCACGGGTTCGTGCCGCTCGAGCAGGTCATCGCTGCCAACTTGGATCTGATGTTCCCCGTCCGGCCACCGAGTTGCGTCTACGTGTTCCGGGTTACTCGTGGAGCGGAGGGCGACGTCGACCCGAATGCAGATCTCAGCGAGGACGAATTGCACGAGCCGGGAAGCATCGTGCAGCAGGTGTCGGCCGAGCTCAAAGCGCGACGTTTCGCCGGGGTGGTACGGCTACAGGTGGCAGCGGACATGCCCGAAGAGATGGTCACCTGGATCGGCAAGCGCTTGCGTGTCACCTCCGACGATATCTATCCCTCTAGTGCCTTTCTGGGGATCAATGATCTGCTCAGCCTCGACACGAAAGGCCGGGATGAACTGCAGCTGCCAAAACACCAACCGGTGACGCACCCGCGGTTGAAGCATCTACCCCGCCACGACTACGAAGCGATCTTTCGTGAGATCCAACGTAGCGACATCTTGCTCCACCACCCCTACGACAGCTTTGACACGTCCGTTCTTCGGTTCATCGAGTCAGCCGCTGTAGATCCGGCGGTGCTGGCGATCAAGCTGACGATCTACCGCACCAGCAAGGGCTCACCGATCATCCAGGCTCTCGCCGAGGCCGGCCGCCGCGGCAAACAGGTCGCGGTGTTGGTAGAGATCACCGCCCGCTTCGACGAAGCCCCCAACATCGCCTGGGGTCGGTCTCTCGAGAAGGAAGGCGTCCACGTCGCATACGGGGTCGAGAAATTGAAGACCCACGTGAAGCTGGCCCTCGTCGTACGGGAGGAGGGTGGTCAGATACGACGCTACGCTCACGTAGGGACCGGCAACTACCACATCGGCACCGCCCGCATCTATGAGGACTTGGGAATACTCACGTGTCACCCCGAGATCTGTGACGACGTGGCCAAGGTGTTCAATCAGCTCACCGGAGCGATCGCAGCTCCGGAGTACAATTACCTGCTGGTCGCACCGGTGACGATGCGTGATCGGTTCATCGATCTCATCCGTCGCGAGGCCGAGCACGCGGCCGCCGGACGACCCGCCGGAATCCGCGCGAAAATCAACCAGCTCCAGGATCCACCGGTCATCCACGAGCTCTACCTGGCCAGTAGAGCCGGGGTGCCGATCGAGCTGAACGTACGCGGCCTCTGCTGCCTCCGACCGGGGGTGCCTGGTGTTTCGGAGACGATTCGCGTGTTTGGCATCATCGGTCGGTTTCTCGAGCACAGTCGCATCTACCGCTTCGAGAATGGCGGCGACCCGGAGTTCTTTATCGGCTCGGCGGACTGGATGCACCGCAACCTCACCAATCGGGTAGAGACGATCATGCCGGTGCTCGATGACAGCGTGAAGGACCGTCTCGACCGAATTCTGAACGTTTATGCGGAAGACAACTGCTCGGCTTGGGAGTGCCAACCGGACGGTACGTACGTACTCCGCGCAGTCGGCGAGGCAGAAGAGCGCCATGCCGCGCAGGAGATCTTCATCTCGGCCGGGGGGCGAGGCGGTCCGGCGCCGGTGACGCCATCGATCGACGCAGAGCTGGAAGAGCTGCCCGTACCCGTGCCACTCGATGATCTCTAGCCGCTAGAGCTCGCCCTCGACCTCCGCCGCGGCGTCGCTGTCCAACAGCCATGTGATCCTGGAATCGGGACCGTCCACGAGTTGCGCCGGCCACCGTGTAGGATCGCGCACGGTACCCAACGCGCCGTGCACGGCGGGTGCCTTGTTGGCGCCGGTGACGACGAGCAGCACCTCACGAGTGGCATGGAGCGCACGCGGTGTCAGCGTCAGTCGATCGATCACCGGCTTCGGTATGTCGAAGTCATCGGCGGAGACCACGCCGGTCCAGCGTTCGATCTCGTCGATCAGTGGATGACCGGGGAAGAGCGAGGCGACGTGCGCGTCGGCGCCCATCCCCAGGACGATCAGGTCGAATCGCGGATCGTCGTCGACGAGCGCGGCTTCGATCTCGGCTGCGTAAATCGCGGCGGCGCGGTCACGATCCGGGTCTTCGCCCTTGAACCGGTGGACGTTGGCTTCTGGGACCCCTGCCGGTTCCAACAGAACGTCCTTCGTCATGCCGTAATTACTGTCGGGGTGGTTGGGTGGCACGCACCGCTCGTCACTCCAGAAGAGCTCGACGCGGTTCCAATCGACGAGCGCCGATTGGGCCAATCGCTCGTACACGGGTGGGATCGTCGAACCCCCGGTCAAGACGATGAACGCCCGGCCACGAGCCCGAAGCGCGCTGTCGATTGCGGTTTCGATCTGCGCCGCCGCGT
>JBDGYV010000089.1:0-6179 GCA_039588915.1 Gemmatimonadota bacterium | reverse complement strand
GTTTCTGTTCGGAGAAGGCCCGCTAGATACGCGGTAGCTCGAACGACCCAGGCAATCACGAGCGCACGCCTGATAAGCGTGAGGTCGGTGGTTCAACTCCACCCAGGCCCACCAGTAAGAAGCCCCGTCACGGCGGGGCTTCTTTGCATTTTGGGGATGGTGGTTTGGTGGGGTTCTGGTGGGCGTGGTGACAAAAACGGTAACAAGACGGATGATCCCGGCATGTTCCGTGAGCCTTCCGACGGGCCTTCCTGGCACGCGAGTTAATCGAGGCGGGGCAGGATAGGATCAGATTGATCTCGCGGCTTCGAGAGCCTTTTTTCCTCGCGCGCGTGGGCATGTTTAGAAAGGTGACTGTACTCCTGAGTGGGTAATCGCGGAGATACGACACTCTCATTTCCTTGACAGCGCCCGCAGTACTTCCGGCGTAAACGGATTCTCACCCCGGCGGAGCGCGTCAATCCACCCTTGACGTTGGGACCGACTTTCGTCATTCGATGTACCGGCTACGTATGCCTCAAAGTCTTCGATGGCACCTGGCAAATCGCCGGTCAGCGCCCTGGCAAGCCCACGACTATCGCGCACCCACCATTGAAAATCTTCAGTAAGCCCGAGCGCTCGTAGCGCGACCGCCCGCTCGCAGGCCGACAGGACCTCGGCCGCATGCCCAGTACGACTCCCAGTCCAACACAACGCGTTCCAAAACCAGTTGTCAATGGTGAGCGTCGAATCGAAAGCCAGGGCACTGGAGTAGGCCGCCATCGCGTACTTTGGGTTGTCTTCCCTCTCGAAAAACGCGCCTAGTTTCCACAAGTCCATGAACACCGCGAGCGAGTCGAGTCTCTGCTGCAACTCTTCTTCAGGCAGCCAGCGCCCCCGCACCATCACACCTACCCGTCGGGCCACGTTCGCCACATCGTCAAGCGGATTGGCCTCAACGAGAATGAGGTCGGCTCGCAGACCCACCGCTACGGTGCCAAACGTGTCTGTTGCGTTAAGGAATTCGGCCGCGTTCCTCGTACCCGTTCTGATCGCTTCATATGGCGACAGACCGGCATCCACGAAATTCCGCAGTTCCTCATGCACCGCAAACCCGCCAGTCCACACGTCCGTACCGAGTAGAAGCCCCACGCCCGCCTCGTGTAATGCCTTGATAAATATCTTCTGTACTTCAGCGCCTTCTTGCGCAGATCGGAAATCGTCCTCGGAAAAAGTCCTCAAATGACTCCATGGGGCCTCACGAGCCATCAATTGTTTATTGTAGTGTTGTGGAGGCATATATCTCCACTCCGGGCGGGTGAAGAGCCTTAGATACCGTTCGGTTGGTAGCGCAGAATGTTGGACGCGCACTAGCGTCGGACAGACCCACACACCCGCATCGTGTGTTCCTGCGGCCAGGCGGGAAAATTCCGACACATCCGCGTAGTTCCATGCTAAGACGCGAGAGCGAATATCGTTTTGTGGTTGGATCGGAGCATCAGGTGGCACGAGTTCGAAGATGTATCCTGTATAAAGATGCTCGATTGATGCCTGCCCCGCTGCAAACGCTTCCTGCAAGCCAACAGACAGCGGCACATGCCCCACGACTCGCATTCCGCGTCTGTTCGCCGCCGCAATGACTGAATCGTAGGTGGCCTTGGACACGGGATTATACACTTTGATAAAGTCGTATCCCGCGGCTACCCGCTCATCGACCAGCTGCACCGCCTCCTTGGGCGTCTCGTTAAAGAACGGCCTTGCAGACACGTACATAGTTGGTCCCAGCAGCTCGCCGCGCGCGATCTGCTCGCGCCACTCAAGACCATTCGTGTTGCCCCACATGTCACGAATAGTCGTCACGCCGTTCGCGACATACGTAAGCAAATCGCTCTTCCTCTGAAAGAGAGCCGAATGGACATGCATGTCTGCCAGCCCTGGCATCAGATACTTGCCCCGCCCATCAATCGGGACGGCGTCGGATGGCACCGGGACCGCTGAGGCCGGTCCGATTTCAACGATCTTGTCGTCTCGGACGATCACTGTCTGTTGCTCAAGTACACGCTCGCTGTCCATCGGCACCACGTTGACCTCGACGAAGGCAATGGCCTGATGTTCTTGTTGGGGATCGGAATGCAGTGTGGCCCCGGGCAGGTGGATGAAGGACACCAGGCCAACAAGGAGCAATGCAACAATCGTGTGTTTTGATCTGAACATGGTTACGCTCTCCGAACTGACAAGGAACGTGGCCGACCTGGTGTGCAGGATCAGTCCGCTTAGTTCTCCCTCACGCGTCTTGCCTCTTCCGCCATCTCCTCTGGATCGAACACCCACCCGCCTTTGATCACCCGCCAGATGGTCTGCGCGTTCCGGATATCATCCAACGGATTCGCGTCGAGCAGCACGATGTCAGCGAGCTTGCCGACCTCCAGCGTGCCGAGGTCGTCACCCGCGCCGACGGCCTCCGCTGCCTGCTGGGTCGCGATGCGCAGCACTTGAAGCGCCGGGATATCCGCGTCGACGAAGGAGCGCAACTCCCGATGCAGCGAGGCACCAGGCACTGGCCCGTAGGGAGCATCCGTGCCCGCGTAGAGCCGGACGCCTCGACGATATGCCGCACCGATCACCGACAGCTGCGTGGATCTCCGATCGCGCCACAGTACCTCGTCGACTTCGCCAAAATGGTCCTGTTGATGCTCGAGCAGCCCCTCCATAGCAAATGCCCGAAGCTTCGCGTTCTCGATGCGTTCCGGTTCGAGTAGTGCCACATCAGCAATGCTGAGAGTCAGTGTCGGACTCCATTCGGTCCTGGCGGCCGCCAGCAGCTGGAGCACGTCGTCGAAATACGAATCGAAGTGTTCCACAAAACTGGATCCCAGCGTCACACTTCGAAGCAGCGATTCATGCCAGTTGCCGTGTTCCATGACCGGCAGTCCGAGGCGCCGGGCTTCGTCGACCAGCGCGCGCTGGAGAGGCCAGGACAGAGACGGATGGGTCTTGATGAAATGGACGCCGCGTTTGCTCCATTGCCGCACATAGGAGTGCACGTCCGCCTCGTCGGAGAGCACGAAGCTTTGTGCGACGGGGAATGTTTCCCACGGCAGGGGGCCAAATTCTCCGTGGAACACATCCCCCGAAAAGAAGTACCTGGGCACAGGGTCAGCTGTCGCCTCGCTGCGATCTGCCAAGGTCGCCGAGAAGGCAAGGTCGTTTCCCGCCTCTCGGACGGAGGTGACGCCGTACGCCAACCACGCCTCCTGGAATCCTGATCGAAAGTAGGCGTCGGCAGTCGCGTGGACGTGCATGTCAAAGAAACCCGGTACGGCAAAACGCCTCCCACCATCCAGAATGACCACGCCTGCGGGCAGCTCGTGTTCGCGCTCGGCGCCCATCCAGCGGATACGCCCCCCCTCCAGGTACATGGATGTCTCTGTCCCAAATCCGCCAGTCGTGAAATCGAGCACGCGTACACGCCGAACCAGGAGAGGGGAGGGTGAGGGGACACGAAGACGGAGGCCAATCGGTATCTCCTCCCGCTCGCCATTCTCGATCGCCTGCCGCCAGACTCGACCCCCCGCGGCATAGAGAAGTGCGGTACCGTCTGGCGTGAACGAAAAATTGGCGCCCCCTTCACGGCTCACGCGACGAATTTGTTTGTCACCGATCCGCTCTTCCTGATCCAACCGTGTGAGCCAAATCTCTGTGTTGCGCCGGAAGGCCAACCAGTGTCCGTCAGGAGTCAACAGTGGATCGATCATGTGGCGATCCAACGTGATGAACTCCTGGGGTTCGGGCTCACCGTCGAGCGGCAGGCGGTAGAGCGACAACATCGCGCCAATTTTCGCAGAGAAGTACAGCCATTCCCCGTCTGCCGAGAACTGGGGGCGCGACAATCTCTCCAAGCCCGGGACGGCGAACTGATCGGTGGTGCCCTCGGCGAGATCCACAACCATCAGCTGGGGGCGAGATGTCGAACGGTCGAAACCGCCAAACACGACACGCTGTCCGTCACGGCTCCACGCGACGTCCCAGTAGTACGGACCCGCCGCTAGTGTCTGTATCTCTCGAGTTTCGAGGTCGAGCATTCGCACCTGCTCTCCCCAGGCTTCACTTGAAATGAACAGCAGACGCTGCCCGTCGGGTGACAAAACCGGCTCGCGTTCGTGCCCGCGCCCGTCGACCAGCCGCTGTGCAGGCCCACCGTCAGTGGGCTGCCGCCAGATGTGATCGGCCGCTCCGAACACGACGTTCTCGTTGTCGGGGGAAAGCCCCGGATGCGTGATGGCTCGTGGCGCCTTGGAGGCGCCGGGTGCGGGAAACGTGATCGTGCGGGAAGCGGTCGGCTCTCGAACTTCGAGTGTTACCTTCGCGCGAAAGGGGATCGGTTCGCGGACGCCACCTTGGACGGAATACTTCCAGAGCCGTCCCGCTTCACCGAGATACACGGCGTCGCCGGTTGGGGCGATTGCGATGCTCGGAGTTACCAGGAAGTCGCACGCGGGCATAAACGCGAGTGTGGCGATGGGTCGCTCTTCATCGCGGGTGAATCCCCAGAAGACGAGTTGCTCGACTGCCAATATCTCAAACGGGCCTCTGGGGTGGCCGCGACCATAGAATCCGCTTCCCGCGGCATCCACCAGCACACGCCCCATTGCTCCGTCGAGCGTGTCGAGCGTCTCGACAGAATCGGGTGCGATCAGGGCGTCGATGCGGGTAATGAATCCGTGGGGCTCGAGACCGATGGCTGCCCACGCGAGGCGGCCGTCCGGCATATAGAAGACCGAACTAATCGCGTTGTCGCCCCCAACGACGTGCTCCGGCTCCCCTCCCTCCAAGGCAACGCGGGCAACGCCAGCCCGGCCGCTCGGACAATGGTAAGAACGTGTGCGCAAACGCAGATACGCGATCGCACTTCCGTCAGGTGCCCAGGCGGGTCGCCCAGCCATGCTGTCACGCGTCAGCTGGACAATGTCCCCGTCGGCCAAATCCAGCACGAAGACGTTTCCGTCGCTCCCGTCGCGATTTGAGCCGAATGCCACTCGGCTCCCGTCGGGAGAAAAGGCCGGGTCCGTGTCGTGATACGGGCCGAACGTTAGTTGCTCGGCCAAGCCACCCTCGGCGGGTAGGCGAAACAGGTGCCCCAGCATGGTGAAGATCAACCACTCGCCGTCCGGCGAGAGAGCAACATCCGGGGCGGTCACCTCAGTGGTTTCGAACTCGATGGTGCTAAGGCCTTCATCTCGCGTACAGGCCGAGTCGACAACCGGTGGCAAGACTAGCCCGACCAGCAAGATGCGTAGTCGCAGCGCGAGCATCGCGGTCCCCCTGGGGCGGAGAGGATTGGCCAAGATAGTGCTCGGTGAGGTTGCTACAGGCCACCGGCGGAAAACCGAGTTCTTGGTCTCATTATGACGACGCGTTTCGAAGATAGCAAGGGCACGTCTCGCTACATTCGGCTCAAGGGTCTGCGGCGGGAGTGAGCGGTACTTGGTGCCTCGTTTGGGTTGCCGATTCGAGCGGACGGTAACAAGAGCGGTAACAGCGCGGATCAACAATAGCCTGATAAGCGTGAGGTCGGTGGTTCAACTCCACCCAGGCCCACCATGAGAAAGCCTCGTCACGGCGGGGCTTCTTTGGGTTCAGAGGGTAGGCGGTCTAGTGGGGTCGAAAAGGCGTGGTAACAAGGACGGTGACAAGCGCGACGACCCCGGTATATCTCGTGAGCCTTTAGCGGAAAACCGAACACCCTCCTGAGCGTAGGATCTCTGACTATCGTGGCCGATCGCCTTCGGAAGCGGAGGCACCCATCACCGGCCCTGCTCGACTATTCGTACCAGCAGCGACTGCTCGACGAATAGGACACCATCGTAACTTCTCGCCTCGAGACGGTACGTCGCGCCCTCCTGCGGCGTGAACGCGTAGTCATACGTCTCGCCGACGCTCACGATCTGTTCCGCCAGGCCAGAGACCTGCTGGTACGCCGGTAGGTCCGCGCCGTCCTTGCCGATCGCCCGCCAGGTGCCGGGAAAGCCGTCGTCGTGCAGCAGCCGGACTCTCAGCCTGCCGTTGAACAGCGTGATGTTCATGAGCCGGAGACGGTACGTCTCACCGGCCGTGAGCTCGATCGGGCCGTGCTCCATGGCCCCGTTCATGAGCACACTCATGTCCGGATCCGAGTTGGTGCTGAACAGGAACACGCGGTC
>JBDGYV010000088.1:0-5842 GCA_039588915.1 Gemmatimonadota bacterium | reverse complement strand
GAGAAGAACTCTTCGCCGGGAGCAGTCCGCAAGATCAGCAGCGCGAAGATCAGCTGTAGCGCGATCCCCCACAGCACGACCCGGGTCGGGAAGGAGCGTCGGTTGACCGAGAGCAGCCAGGCGATAAAGACCATGACGCCGAGGCCGAGGAGCGAGATCGCTCGCTGCTGAAGCGGCGTGTCGAGCGCTTCGCGAGCGGCGGCCGCGCGGGCGCCAGCCTGGGTCGGATCCCCGCGCTGGGTCGTGTCCCCGGCTGACTGGACTACGCTGGCCGCGGCGCTCTCGGGTGCGGTGATGGTCGACCACCAACCGGCGCCGATCAGCGTCGCGGTGACGATCCACAGCGCGACCGCCCAACGCCGGAGCGAGTTCCGCGGTCCGCTAGCCATCGATCTTGCCGAGCGCGTCGATCGCCTCGCCGATCATCGCTTTCCGTTCCGGGTACCGCAGAAATGCGCTCTTGAACCCGTTCAGCACGATTTTCTTGATTTCGTCCAGATCAAAGTCGAGGTGTCGGCAACAGAGCTCGAGCTCATTCGTCATCGTGGTGTTCGACATGAGGCGGTTGTCGGTGTTGACCGTCACCCTGATCTCGCGATCGAAGTACTCGCGGATCGGGTGTAGCTCGATTGACGGCACCGCCCCCGTCTGGACGTTGGACGTGGGACACATTTCGAGCGCGATCCGGTGATCGCGCACGTACTCCATGAGATCCGGATCTTCCCGCAGCCGGACTCCGTGCCCGATCCGGTGCGCGCCGACCCAGTGGAGCGCCTGGTGGATCGAGTCTGGCCCGTACGCCTCGCCAGCATGCACGGTTACGTTGAGGTTGGCGTCACGCACCAGGTAGAACGCTTCGCGGAATCGCTTGGCCGGGTTGTCGCGCTCCGCGCCTGCCAGGTCGAACGCTACGACACCACGATCCTTGTACTCCACCGCCAGCGCCGCCAACCGAAGCGCGCGTTCGGGCTCGAAGTGTCGCAACCCGCAGATGATCTGGTGCGACCGCGTCCTCGGGTACACCTCTTGACCCCGCCGCAAGCCGCGCTCGATAGCGTCGATCACTTGACGCGGCGAGAGCCCGCGTTTGACGCTCAGAATCGGAGCGTACCGCACCTCCATATACCACACGTTCTCCTGCGCGGCGTCCTCCACGAGCTCGAAAGCGATACGCTCGAGCGCCGATTCGGTCTGCATGACCGCAGTGGTGACGTCAAACCGCTCCAGGTACGCCACCAGATCTCGTTCGGGAAGGTCTTCGGTGAAGAAACGGCGCACGTCATCGACCGTTTCGAAAGGGAGATCGACGTCGTCTTGGCGGGCCAGCTCGAGAATCGTCTCGGGCCGGAGTGATCCATCGAGATGAATGTGAAGGTCGGTCTTGGGAAGGCGCTCGAGCAGCGCGCGGTCGACGCTCACTCGGTCACTCTGACGAGCCCGGGGGCCACGGCGCGAGCCGTTCAATCCGCCCCTGGATAGAGTAGCGAATGGGCTGCGGCAATTGCGCCAGGTGCGCCATCATAACCTCGCTATCGATGAACCCGGTGTTGATTGCTTGTCTGGCCTCGCTCAATGCATCGTACCCGCTTCCGCCGGACACCATGAAGTTGTTGGCGGTCACCGTGTAGATCCGCTCCGGCTCGACCGCTCGACCATCGCGAATGACAGCAACCTCGCCCTCCTCGAGCGTCGCGTCCACCACCCGGTCGCCCTCCGGCCGCGAAGGGTCGAAGCGGAACCGAATGCCTGACACCTGACCGATTCTGTCATCCACGACCGCCTCGAGCGCGCGCTCGAGCTGCGCGCCGGTCAGCTCCAGCCGCATCAACACGTTCTGGAACGGCTGAACAGCAAAAACGTCCTTGAAGGCGATCGACCCAGCCTGCAGGTCGGTTCGTATCCCACCTCCGTTAACGATCGCGATCTGGTCGCCGGTGGCGGCCCGTTGGGCGTCGGCGATCAGGTCTCCCAGCGCCGACTCTTCGGCTCGCTCGCGGGAGAGCGTGTCGGCGAGGCGCGCGATCGGCGCGTCGGCGATCTCCGCTACTTCGGCCCGGTACTCGGCGACGAGATCGGCGATAGCCCCGTTGGGGTGGACACCTGCCGAGTGGCGGGTGGTCCAGATGTCGATCGTGTGATCGACGACCCGGTCCAGCTCAGGGAGGTAACTCAGCGTAACGACCCCGAGCGCGGTTCCGCTGGACCGCGCTTGAACGATGGGGATGCCGTTCTCGACCGTCTCGACTCGGCTGTGGGTGTGCCCCGAGACGATCAGGTCAACCGGCGCAGTAATCCGGCGCGCCGCGTCGATGACCTCACCCGAGTACACGCCTTGATCGTCACCGAACGCTCCAGCGTGCACGGTGACAAAGATCAAATCGGCGCCCTCGGCCTTGAGACTGGGAGCCAACTCGTTCACGACATCGGCGATGTCGCGGAACTCATAGTCGGCAACGTTCTGCGGCATGGTGGTAACCGGCGTCGACACGGTCGATGCACCGATCACCGCGATCTTGAGGCCAGCTCGCTCGAACCACGCGTACGGGTGGACCCAATCCGGCCGTGCCCCGGTCTCGCGAACGAAGGTGTTCGCCGACAGCCATGGAAACGCGGCTTCTTCCATGCGGGCGCGAAGCGTCTCCACGCCCCAGTCGAACTCGTGATTCCCTATCGCTGCCGCGTCGAGGCCGATCTCGTTTATGACGTCGACCGTCGAGCGGCCGGCGGTCAGGTTCGAGATCACCGTCCCCTGCATGACGTCACCGCCGTCCAGATGGAGCACGACGTCGGCGTAACGCGCCTCGACCGCACGTGCGAAAGCCGACAGCATCGCCGCGCCGCCGACCGTGTCGCCCTCGGCCCAACCCGGCGTCATCGGCTCGAGCGCGCCGTGAAAGTCGTTGGTCGCCAGCACCACCAGTCGCAACGTGTCGCTACCGACGGGCGTTGGCGGTGGCAGCGCATCCAGCATGCGCACGAGCGGTGTAATGCGTGACCGGGCCTCGCCCTCGATCCGCTCGGTTTCGCGCTGCGAGCCCGGGATCGTGATGTCCATGCCGGCGGCGGCCTCGGGTACGAGCCGCCACGACGGCTCGAACACATCGGCTTGGCGGAGCGTATCCCGAGCGCCGATCCAATCGATCAGCAGCTGTCGGATCTCCTCCTGGCGATCGTACACGACCGGTGCTCCCTGGAGCATCGAGAACCCACCACCGCCGCTTTGCCGGTAGTTGTTGATCGCCAGCGTGAACTTCTGCTCGGCAGTAACGGACTGATCCTGGAACGTGATATCGTGAATTCGTGAGCCGATCGGCTGCGACACGTCGATCGTGTAGTCGACGCCGGCGACCATGTCGTAGTTGTAGCCGGGTATAGAGTCGACAAAGACGTCCAGGTCACCCGCGGCATCGATGTTGGCGCCCTTCTCGTCGACGCGGTGGAAGAAGCGCGCCGAGTACTCGAGGTACGCCTCGAGCTGGGCGCCAGTGATCTCGATCGCCTTGAGCGTGTTGTCGTATATGTACAAGCCCGCCGCGTCGGCGACGGTGATGGCGCCCTTCTCGATCTGGGCCTCGGTCGTAAACGCCGAAGCGGCCGACAGATCGGCGCCTGTGGCCTCGAGCTGGACGCGCTGAATCAGGTCGATTGCCGGAGTGTCGATCTGCCGCGCGCGAGCGGTCGACCACGACTCGGCGGTCCAACCGATCGTGTCAGCGACATAGGCCACCGTGCTCTCGTGGTACGGCGCCAGCTCAGCCATAAACGCGGCAGAAGATGGCACGCCTTCGGTCGACAGCGTGGTAGACGCCTTATCGACGATCCGCCAGCCATGCTCTTCCTTCTCGAGCGTCAGGGTCGCCACCGCCAGCGCTTCACCCCATTTGGCGGCCTGCGTCAAGAGTACACCGTTCACCATCTCCGACGGAACGTCGCGATGTGAATGACCCAGGAAGATGACGTCAATCCCAGGAATCGTTTGAGCCAATCGTTGGCCGGCGTTCTCTTCTGGCACACCGGTGGCCACCGCGTCATACGACGAGCCGGGCCCCATCCCTGAATGGATCGCCACGACCTGGACGTCGCTCGCCGCTTCCAACTCCGGCCACACCCGGAGCGCCGACTCGACGATGTCGCGAAACTCGAGCTCGCCCTCGACGTGACGCCGATCCCAGATCGTCGACCCCGGCGTCGTCAGGCCCAGTATGCCGACTAGGACACCGTCCTTGTTGACGACCGTGTACGGCGGCCAGCGGGTGGTATCGGTCCCGGCGACAAAAACATTCGCGGCCACGAACGGGAAGCCGGCGTCTTCGAGCGCCCGGTTGAGGGCCTCGATGCCGTAGTTGAATTCGTGGTTGCCAACCGTCGAGCCGTCGTACTCAAGGTGGTTCATGGCGTACACGACCGGGTGGACTTCGGTCGGCTCGACGACGCCGAAGTAGTAGTCGAGCGGGTTGCCCTGCAAAAGATCGCCCGAGTCGACGAGCGCCACGCGCTCGTTGGCGGCCCGAATCGAGTCGATTAGCGTGGCGACCTTGGCAAGGCCGCGCTCCTCGGGCTGCCCGGTGTAGTAGTCCCACGGCACGAGCCGACCGTGGACGTCGGTCGTGCCCATAACGACCAGGTCGACGTGATCGCCGGGCTGAGCACTTCGCTGGCTAAGGGTGTTTGACGCGCACGCGACAACAGCCGCTAGCGCCAAAACTCCGATTGTCGGGAGGAGAGCCTTCATGGTGGCCGGCGAATATAAGAAACGAGGCCCCCGACCACACGGTCGGGGGCCTCGCGTGCTAACTGTGCAATCGCGCTCCGAACCTAGAACCGGTACCGGACCCCGAGCTGCGCCTGGAACTGGAGCGGACTAAACCCGATGATCCGCTCATCGCCAAACTGGCTGTTGATCCGGTAGACCGTCTTGTTCGTATCGGCGTCGTACCCACGCTTCTCTATCGGCTGGTTGGTGAGTGCGGTCGCACCGCTTGCGAATCCGACGAGCCTGCCCCAATCGTCGTTCAAGCCATTCAGCACGTTGAACAAATCGGCAGTCAACTCGATCCCCTGTCCTCCCGCGAAGATGAACTCTTTTGCGATGCGGAGGTCGACCGAGTGGAACCACGGGTTGGTGCACGCGTTGCGGTGCGCGATGCGGCCCATTTCCTCACGTAGGCACTCGAACGCCTGATTGTCCCCGCCGCCCCCTGCGAGCCAGTCGGCCCATGTGGCAGCGTCTTCGGCATCCGAGAACTGGATCTCGGCGAAGACTGGTACGCGGTCGTTGATACCGTTCGCGTCGCCATTGGCGTCGCCCTCGACAGTGAGCGTGAAGGGCCGTCCGCTCTGGCTTCGCCAGATGCCGCTGATGCCGATTCCCCAAGGTCCATCGAAGGTTCCGGAGAGAATCCACACGTGCTTCCGCTCGAAATCAGCCGGACCCCACGTTCCTTCGTCCTCGTCGCCTGGCTCACCGATGGAGTTCGGGTTGCCTGCGGTCGGCCGGATCCGCCACCCCTCGTTGGACGTGCAGCAGAAGAACGACGAGTTGTCTTCGACGTCGTTGAACGTGTAGGACACGTCCAACCTGAGTCCGTTGCCGAACCGCTTGCCCGCCTTGAGGTCGAGGACGAACGCCTCCGATTCGGCGGTCGACTCGTTAACGTAGACAGCATTGAAATCACTATTCTCAGCGACCTGATCTGTGAACGCTGTGAACGAGCTGTCGAAGTCGTCTGGTTCTTGGTACACCGGTCGATTGTCGACCGCAGTCCGGAACTCTGGTTCGCAGTCGATCCCATCGCTGCCCGCGACCGTCGAGAAGTCACACCCGTTCAAGTTGATGTTGATG
>JBDGYV010000087.1:0-5879 GCA_039588915.1 Gemmatimonadota bacterium | reverse complement strand
CGGAGTAGACCGGCCAACCCGTTCGAGATCAAGGCTCAGAGGGCCCCGTTGGCATCAACGGGGCCCTCTTTCACTGGGAGAACCCTCCTTCGAGCCCCCGCCGCACAATCGGCACGAAACTTGTATAAATTGGTAGCAGATCGCAGGATACGTCTCCCGTGCGCCGTATGAACTGAGGGCCAGAATCGTGCAAAAGACAAGGATATTCGGGTGCGTCTCCGTGTCGCTCGTCGCGTCGGCGTTGTACGCCTCGGTGGCATTGAGCCAAACCGCCCAGCCGCCGGTCGCCAAACTTGACTGCATAAGGCAGGAGATTGGAGGCGGGCGGGACACCAAGTCGATCAAGACCCCGGTTTCGAGCGTTCGCATCGAGCGGGAGGCGATGACTAGGTCAGCGGCGCCGGATCAAGCGCTGATGCTCGACGATGGTCTGTTGCTGAACGCCGGTCTCCACGTCCGGGCCAAAGTCGATCGGTCGAGTCAGGCCGGCAGGCTGGTCTTCTTCCCGCAGATTCGCAATCGCGATCTGGACGAAGAGTTGGGGGGTCCCACACTGCGCGTCGGACAAGGCGCGGAGTACAAGCTGTTGAGCGACCCGTTCCGGCCTGGCAACATCGCGGTCGACGTCATGCGGGGCAGCTTGGTGGCTCGATGGACCGAGGGCAGGATCACGACGTACGTGGCGAACAACCCGGTTTCTGTGCTTGATGCCAAGGTCCTGGTCAAGACATCCGCGGACGGTGAGCGCGGCATCGTTTTCTTGGGCGAGGGGACGGTCACTTTCCCGCTCGCGCGGACCTTTGGAATGCGACCTGGACAGGTTGTCGAGCTGCACCGCAACCGGATCGTGCCCGCACTCGTAACCTCGCTATCGCCTGACCAGATGGCCGCGCTGCGGCGCGAGCTTGAATACAACGACGAGGATTTGTGCGGTGGATCGATCTGGAGTCAGCCCCTCTGGTACGTCGGGATCGGTGCCGGCGCCATCGTTGGGGGTGTGTTGGGGTCGGGTGGTGATGGCGACGGGGGCAATGGCAACGGCGGTCCCGAAAGGGTGACCGGCACTGTCACCGGAGAGCCGATCCCATGATCAATCCGCGAACGAAGCCGATTCTCGCGCTGCTGGGGGCGCTCGCTGTGGCGGGAGTCTCGTGTGGCCGAGAGAACCCGAGCGCTCCTGCCTCCGCGGTGATCAGTGACGTGCGCATAGACTTGGGACTCGCCCAGGGATTGGAATGCACGGTGTACGAAACCGCGTCCCTGAGTGTCAATGGTCGGCCTGAGAGGACCAAGCAACTCGAATCGACCGGCACTGTCACATTCGAAAATGTCAACGTTGAGGTGGGCAGCGTCACTTTCGAAGTGAGCATTCTGAGCAACAGTGGTTCATTCCTTCTGAGGGGAACCGAAGTCACAACAGTAAGCCAAGATGGTTTCGAGGTGCCCGTGCCCCTGGATCCGATGGCTGGGATTCTGGTTCTCGACACGTGTTCCGTATCGCTATCGGCGCGCAGCGATTTTCGAGGCTCCGTCCAGGTTCGCAACGTCGGGTCGGCCGCACTCCGCTGGACGACCGTCGGGTTGGCGACACCACTAGAGTTCTCCCCTGTCACGGGGACCCTGGGACCGGGCGAGACGGCGACCCTCGAAGTCAGTTTCCCGATCGAGGCCGGGGTGCCAACTGACGATACGACTTTCTCGGTCGGCCTCGACCAACAGAACCTGGCCGGCTCCACAATGGGCAACCTCGATCTCCAGGTGTCGACCGCGGGGTCTGAACAGATCGGTTTTGACGGCATCCCGCCGGGGACCATGGATCCTGTTGTGACCGTGGCGACGGGGACGGTGTCGACGTCGGCGACCGGATGTTCCAACGGCGCGACGATCTACGACACCTCAGTCGGTCACATCGCTGATCCCGACCTCAATGCTCAGCCTGCTCAGGCGGAGGTCCTGATCATCGAGGAGGACTTCGATGATCTCGGCGCCGACGGGTTCCCTGACGACTGCGACCTAGGTGGTACGCTGACGATCGACTTCTCGGACGTTGGACCTCTGGGCACCATTACACTGGTATCGTTGCGTTTCCTCGATATCGACGACGTCGGGACTATGATCGACCTCTTCAGCTCCGACGGTACCCCGATTACGCTTGGGATTCCCGTTCCTCCGACCGGCGACGGGACGATCACTCCGCCACTCAACCTCGGTCCGACATCGGGGGTCGCGAAGATCGTTGTCACTTTCAGACGGTCGGGCGCAGTCGACGACATCGTTTTCGTGCCCGATCTGTAACCGGTTGCGGCACACTGCCTGCCGCTGCCCCTACATCGAATCAGGTTTCTCCCCACAGACTGCATTAGTTCGTTCCTCCTATGCTGAAATCGATGGGCGGATTGTATCCACATAGGGCCCGAGACCTGATCGTGAGCGGGACGGTCCTCGTTGCACACGCCCTTGTCGCCTGCAACGGGGACAGTATCGACTTGACCGGTCCGTGCTGTGACGCCGAAGCAGCGGCGAACTTCAACTTCCAACTGGACGCCACCAACCGGGTTCAGTTTCGACTGATTGGGGTCAATGGAAGGATGCTCGTGACCGGCGCCTCCGCTGGCGAGCAGTTTATCGTGCGCGGTGAGCGGCGGGTTGAGTCATCCAGCCAGGCGGACGCTGAGGCGAGGCTGAACGATCTCCAGGTCGAGATCACCGAATCTGCCAACGAGATCGTCATCCGCACGGTCCAACCGACCAACACCGGGGGCCGCAACTTCATCGTCGATTACGAGCTTCTCGTTCCCGACCGGCTGGTGGCAAACATCACCAACGTCAATGGCGAGATCACTGTAGACGATTTTGATAGCGGGGCCTTTGTGACCAACGTCAACGGACTCGTCATCGTCCGCGACATCGAGGGTGATACTGCTGTCTCGTTGGTGAATGGGAACATCGACGCGGAGCTGCGGATCGAAGACGACGGCTCCATCGATTTGGTCAACGTGAACGGAACCATCGATCTCGACATCCCGGTGGATACCGACGCGCAGCTATCGGCCACGCTGGCGAACGGGACGATCACGGTTTTGAACCTGGCGGTTCAGAATCAGGTGAGTTCACCAACATCGCTCACCGGCACGCTCGGTGATGGCGACGGAACGATCAGGTTGGAATCCACAAACGGTAGCATCATGATTACGGGGGTTTGAGCTATGCAGCGAGTTATAGCGTTATTTGCTCTTGGCCTTGTCACGGTCGGTTCTGCGTACGCCCAGGACAGTCCAGATCTCGAGTCGGGCGCGCAGATTCGGTTCATGCTTCTTGCGGACGACCCGGACGAGCAGGCGAGGGCCACCTCGGATGCAACTCCGGTCCGCGGAAGGTTTGTGGGACTTAGTGCCGACAGCCTAGAGTTTCGCTCATCGCTAACGAGCGAGATCAACAGGGTTCCGATCGATCGACTCACGCGATTCGACATGCGGCGGTCGCGCAACGCCGGCGAGGGCGCGGTGCGGGGCCTCAAATGGGGCGCCCCGATCGGTGGCGTCTTTGGCCTCGCGGTCGGCGCGGCGTGCGCCGCTCAAGATGACGAGTGGTGGGGGTGGCATCACGATGGATGCTCGGCTGGCGAGGTCGTGCTCGTCTCGGTCGTAATGGCCGGAGTTGGCGGTGGGATCGGAGCCCTCATCGGAGCGGCGCTCCCGGGGGAGCGGTGGGAACCGGTATCGCTCCAGGCGTTGCGACTGGGTGTGGCCTCAAAACATGGGGGCGTCGCCTGGTCGGTCGCGTTCGCGCTCTAGGCGTGCAGGGAGAACCCCTACGCGATGAGGCGAAGCCCCCCCTACAGACTGGGGCTAGGCACCGGCCTATCCTAATAATGGAAAAAAATGCAGCAGACGAGGGCGATTGCGTATGGCAGGTGTCCGTTCCTCACCTGACGGGACGGTTCTAACCCCACCCACCCGGCCGACCGGCACGGTTACGCTTCTGTTCACCGACATCGAAGGCAGCACTCGCCTCTGGGAAGAGAACGCCGAGTGGATGCGAGCCGCTCTCGGTCGCCACGACGAGATCGTGCGAGCGGCGATCGTAGAAGAGGGTGGCTACATCTTCAAGACCCTCGGGGACGCGTTCTGCTCCGCGTTTGATACCGCTCCTGCCGCACTGAGCGCTGCGCTTCGCGCACAGATGGATCTGCTTCGGGCGCGGGATGACCCCAGCGATCCGATTCGAGTGCGAATGGCGCTCCACACCGGTATGGCGGACGAGCGGCGAGGGGACTACTTCGGCCCGGCCCTCAGTCGGGTAGCGCGGCTTCTATCTGTAGGCCACGGAGGGCAGACGCTGGTCTCCGAAACAGTGTACGACCTCGTGCGTGACAACCTGCCGCCCGATGTCTCGCTGCTTGATCTGGGCCAGCACAGGCTGAAAGACCTTCAACGCCCAACACACGTTTACCAACTGTCGCATCCCGAGCTCCCGTCGGAGTTTCCGTCCTTGTCCTCCATGGATGCCCTGCCGCATAACCTGCCCTTGCAGCTGACGAGCTTTATCGGTCGTGAGCACGTCATAGAGGAGATCTCCGGGCTGCTATCGAGCTCACGCTTGCTGACGCTGACCGGTCCTGGCGGTTGTGGAAAGACCCGACTCGCGCTTCAGGTCGCGGCAGAGGTACTGGAGCGATACTCCGGTGGCGTGTGGTATGTCGAGCTCGCGTCATTGACCGATCCCGCACTTGTGTCACAGTCGGTAGCCCAGACTCTCGGACTTCGGGAACACCCCGGTCGAAGCGCGACCGACTTGCTGTTGTCACACCTGGAAAAGCGAAATGTTCTGTTGGTTCTCGATAACTGCGAGCACTTGATCGAGTCCTGCGCCAGCCTCGCGGAGACGATGCTCCGGTCCTGTCCTGACGTGACGATACTCGCGACGAGCCGGGAGACTCTCAGGGTTTACGGTGAGACGACCTGGCTCGTCCCTCCTTTTCTGATGCCGACATTGGAAGAGATCGCAGGCAACGGCTCGCTCGGCAAATCCGCCGGTTACGAAGCTATACGGTTGTTTGTCGATCGAGCTCAGCTTGTTCAGCCGAGCTTTGAGCTGACGAGCGATAACGCGAGGTCGGTGGTGCAGGTGTGCCATCGGCTGGATGGGATGCCGCTTGCCATCGAACTCGCGGCGGCCCGGGTCAAGGTGCTGCCGATTCAGCAAATCGAGGAGCGGCTTGACGACCGTTTTCGTCTCCTGACGGGAGGCGGTAGGACAGTTCTGGAACGGCATCAGGCCTTGAGCGGTGTAATCGATTGGAGCTACGACCTATTGTCCGAAGCCGAGGAGACAGTGCTTCGGCGGTTGTCGATCTTTGTCCATGGTTGGACGCTGGAGGCTGCGGAACAGGTCATCACCGGTGACGATGGAGAGCTCGATCAGGGCGAGATCCTGGATCTCCTTTCACAGCTTGTAGACAAATCGCTGGTAGTGGTAGAGGACCGCGGTGGGGAAGCGCGGTACCGGCTTCAAGAGACGGTGCGCGAATACTGCCGGGATCGGCTAGCAGACTCCGGTGAGCTGGACGCCATGAGCCGGCGTCATCGCGATTGGTTCCTGGCGCTGGCCAACCGGACGAATCCCGAACTGATTGGCAAGGATAAGGCGGTTTGGCTGGAACGGCTCGAAGCGGAGCACGACAACTTCCGGGCGGCGCTGGAGTGGAGCGAGTCAACGGTTGGGGAGTGTGAGCCAGGGCTCGAGTTAGCGGGCGCGCTATACCGCTTCTGGCTGTGGCACGGCTATCTGAGCGATGGTATCGATGCGCTTGAGGTGGGGCTCCGTTGTGGAACCAACGCATCGATTGAAACGCAGGTGACCGCGCTCACGGCTTTGGG
>JBDGYV010000086.1:0-15962 GCA_039588915.1 Gemmatimonadota bacterium | reverse complement strand
GGTGACCGCTGCTGCGATGTCCGCCGGGTCGCTGGGTAACGCGTCGGGGTGGGTGCCAAAAGGACTCACGATCGACATCGTCGCGATCGTGAACGCGCTCGCCCCCACGAAGTATGCCGCGTACAGGAATACCTTGCCGGCACGGACGTGAACGCGCTCGCCCTTTCGTGCAAAGATCGGGATCCAGAACACGACCAATCCGAAGAACGCGACGACGATGTGCGCAAACAAGATCGATTTGAAGAGCGTGTACACGTCACGCCTCCTTTGCGGCGCTCACGGTTTTGCGTACGATAATGACATGCAGACCAAAAGTCGGGCCGCGTGCCTACCCGCGCATCGTATCATCCTCGTAGCGGCTTTGCTCATGGGCGCATGCCAACAGCCCGCCCCCGAGCTTGTTCTCACCGCAGCCGACGAACAGCTCATCGTCACCCGCGTAGAGTTGCTGACGGGCGCCTTCGAGCAGGCCGAGCGGGACCGGGATCCCGAACGCGTGCTCGCCCTGATCGCACCGGACTTCTACATGTACGCGGACGGGGTGCGGGCAGATTACGACGAGATCGTGGCCGGGATCCGCGACATCGCGTCGTTCCAACACTTTGAGCCCGGATGGGCGAACCTCGAAGTGCGCGTGCTCGGTCCAGATACCGCGCTAGCGACCTTCACCTTTCGAGATTCGATCGTCACTGGACCGGGTGAGGTGCTTTTGGCGGGTGGCGCCACGACGCTCATTTGGGAACGCCGCGACGGCGAGTGGCGAGTCGTCTACGCGGACGCGGATCACTACCCCGTTTCGAGTGACTGAAGAAACGTCTCGACCGGCTGGGTGTTCAGGATGTCGTTCGCGGTCAGGCCGCCTTTCCGGGCCATGGCGATTCCATGCTCCAGATAGTCGATCGTTTCTGGTCCGTGCGCGTCGGGCGCGATGACGAACTTTATGCCGCGCTCGAGAGCCGGACGGTGCCAGCGCCAGCCGAGATCGAGCCGTTTGGGCTGTCCGTTGATCTCGATCGCAACCTCGTGTTCCGCGACGGCGTCGAGCACGCGCGCCATGTCGATGTCGACTGGCGACCGAGCCAAGAGCTGTCGCCCGGTCGGGTGGCCCAGGATGTCGACGTGCGGGTTGGCGATGGCGCGGCAGTAGCGCGCCGTCTGCTCATCGCGCGGGAGACCGAAATGGCTGTGGACCGCCGCCACCACGCAATCGAGCTCGGCCAGTGCGGTGTTCGGTAAGTCGAGCCGCCCGTCTTTTAGGATGTCGACCTCGATGCCAGCCAGGACGTTGAAGTCGACGACCGCCCTATCGACCTCTTCGATCTCCTCGCGCTGCTCGATCAACCCATCGGCGTCGGGTCCGCCCGAGCTCGGCCCGTGATCGCAGATCACCAGGTATTGGTAGCCGCGCTCTAGCGCGGCTCGGGCCATCGCGTCGACCGACGCCCGCCCGTCGCTCCAGGTCGTGTGGCAGTGGATGACGCCCTTTATGTCGCCCAGCCGGACGAGCTCGGGCAGCGTGCCGGTGACCGCGGCGTCGATCTCGCCGCGACCTTCGCGCATCTCGGGTGGCACCAACGATAGACCCAGCGCGCTGTACACCGCCGGCTCGTCACCGCAGTCGATCGATGTCCCGTTGGCGTCGACAATCCCCTGGCTTGTCAGTACCTGGCCTTGCGATTCGGCGACCGTCTGCAGCGAGGTCCAATGGGTGGTGTTGCCGGTCTGTTCCAGCAGCGCGAACGGAAACGCGCGCTCGGTTACGGCGCGGAGCTCGGCTCCCAGGCCGCCAGTGAGTTGAACGCGAGCCCAACCCGCTTCGCTTTCGACGACCTGGTGTACCGCGGCCAGCCCGATAAACGCTTCGACGATCGCGGCCGGCTGCTCACCGGCCGCGACGAGTACGATCCGCCGCACCGTTTCTGCTCGCCGTCGGGCACCGCCGCCGGCGACCACGGTGCTCGCGGCGTCCGTTTCCTGGAGTCGGGCCGCGAGTAGTTCGGCCACCTCGCGTGCTTCGACGCCCAAGAACTGGCCCGCGTACGCCTTGACCCGGTCGACGTTGGCGAGCACCGTCGCCGACATCTTGTCGCCAAACCCGGCCACGCCCGCCAAACTGCCGTCGGCGGCGGCTTCCTTTAGCGCGTCCAACGAGTCGATCCCGAGCGTGTCGTAGGCCGCCCGCGCTCGCTTGGGCCCGAGCCCCGGCACGCGCAACAAGTCGACCACGCCGATCGGTGTCTCTGAGACCAGCCGCTCGTACAGCGGCACGCTCCCGGTTGTCGCCAGGTCGATAATCTTTTGCGCGATCGCGGTGCCGATCCCGGGGAGATCCTCGAGCCGGTCCTCGGCGATCAGGGCATCGATCGGCTCGTCCAACTCGCGCAGCGTGCGGGCCGCGTTGTCGTAGGCGCGTATTTTGAACGGGTTCTCGCCGCGGAACTCGAGCAGCCGTGCGATTTCGTCGAACATCTGGGCGGCGTCTTCGGCGTGCATGATCGGATCAGGTTACCGCACGCGACGGTATTCCGTGCCGCCATCAAAATCGACGTCTTGCAGGATCAGTAACTCCGGCGTCAGACTCAGGATCCGTTTTCTCTGTATGCCAAGCGATGCCGATCGGAGATCGACAACTAGCGTATCGCCCTTCAACGTGTACGGATGTTCCTGCATGTCGAACTCGTACAGAATCGTAGACTCGCGGATATCGAAATCGAAGCTCGGACCCTCGGATGCCCACGCACCTATGAGGGCGCTGCGGTCTATCCCGTTCGTTGTGGAGACGCACCCCACAAGAAACCACGCCATGCCCAAAGCGACGATCCTCACTAGATGCATGCCGGGAAGTTAATGTCTGAACATCTGGACTTCGCTACCGAAACCGCCTTTCGAGCGGGTCGGTTCGCGCTCTCCCATTTTCAGCGTCCGATCGAGATCAGCGAAAAGGACGATCTGTCTCCGGTTACGGCAGCAGACAGGGGGGCCGAATCCCTAA
This sequence comes from Gemmatimonadota bacterium, assembly GCA_039588915.1. Classification (GTDB taxonomy): domain Bacteria; phylum Gemmatimonadota; class Gemmatimonadetes; order JACCXV01; family JAHWKZ01; genus CAMYLR01. The sequence goes on along the minus strand of JBDGYV010000086.1, from coordinate 12,970 downwards.
TCCGAGAGTTGATTGAAACCGCGTATCCAAACCACGGAATTCTCGGCGAAGAGATGGGACAGAAAGAGTCCAAAGAAAATCACCGCTGGATTGTCGATCCGATCGACGGAACCCGTTCCTTTATCCACGGGGTTCCACTCTGGGGCGTGTTGATCGGTCTCGAAATCGACCGCGAGGTCGTGGTTGGGGTCTGCTATCTGCCAGCCGTCGACGAGATGTTCGCGGCCGCCGTCGGTGAGGGGTGTCGTTGGAACGGGCGCCCATGTCACGTCAGCCAAACATCGACACTGTCGGAGGCGATGGTCTGTTTCACCGATGCGGCGGACTTGGAGCGAACGCACGCGGGATTTTCGTCGCGACTGCGGATGAATGCCGGGACGCTGCGGGGCTTTGGTGACTGCTACGGACATTGCTTGGTCGCGTCCGGTCGAGCCGATGCGATGCTGGACCCGATCATGAACGTCTGGGACAACGCCGCACTCAAACCGATCGTGGAAGAGGCCGGTGGCTCGTTTACCGATTGGAGCGGGGACCCGACGATCTACGGTGGGTGTGCGATCAGCACGAACGCTAGACTATTGCCCGAGCTGCAAGAGTTAATGAACCAGGGCTAGCGAGTGCTGGCGGTCTTTTCGATGGCGCCTAGTGTCGTGGCGCATCAACCCACACGGTTTTTGACTACATCATGACGGGTATTTCCACACAGACACCCATCGCCCAATCAGGGTTACGGTTTAACGATGGTAGGCCCTTCTCGGGAGCTCCGAGGAAAGGGATAATCTCCGTGCGGGCAAGTGTTCAGACGGTCTGTACCGTGACCGCCGTGGCGCTACTCAGCGTCTCGTTGAGCGGGTGCAGCATGGTGAACAGGTTGGCCACCAACAGCATGACGGGTGTGATGGAGGCGACCAGCGAGGTCTGGGCATCCGACAACGATCCGGAGTTCGTGTGCCAGTCGATCCCCTTCGCACTCTCGACGGTAGCGGGGCTGCTAAGAAAGCAGCCCGAGAGCCAGCGGCTGTTGCTGACCGCGACGCAAGGCTTCACGCAGTACGCCTACGTTTGCGTCGAGACCAACGGCATTCTCCTCGACGAGGAAAACTACGAAGGGTCGAAGCTGCAGCTGGAGCGCGCTCTTCATCTGTTCCTGCGTGCAAAGCGTTACGGCATTCGTGGCCTCGAGCTCAGGCATCCCGGGCTCGAGCAGCGGCTTCTGATCGATCCCGACAGCGCGGTGGCCAACACCACCCTGGAGGACGTCCCGCTGCTCTATTGGACGGCGGCCTCGTGGGGGGCGGCGATCTCCCGTGGCAAAGACCGTCCCGATCTCATCGCCGATCTTCCGTCCGTGATCGCGATGATGGAGCGAATCCTGGAGCTCGATGAGGCGTTCGGAGATGGCACGATCCACGATGTGTTCGTCATGCTGCGCGGTCTCCCCGCAAGCATGGGCGGGTCTCCGGAGGAGGCGCGGGTGCATTTCGAGCGAGCACTGGAGCTCAACGGAGGAGGGCTCGCCGGGACCTACGCCACGTACGCGACCAGTGTGATGCTGCCCGAGCAGCGACGAGAGGATTTCGAGCGGTTGATGTCGGAGGCGCTGGCCTTGGACCCGGATGCGGACCCGAACCTCACCGCGCAGAAGCGCGCCCGGTATATGCTCGATCACGTAGATGACTACTTCATAGAGTAGGGCTTGACGAAGGGGATCATGGGGAAGGACAGCTGCCGGACGTTCTGGAACACAGTGCTCGTGGCCACCTGCGAAAAAAGCCGGAACTCGCCCGGAGCGCCGCGCCTTCGCATAGCAGGCTCTCGTGTGTTCTCAGGGTGCCCGATACACAACATCGGTACCTTTGTGCCCATCGTCTACCATCCAGCCAATTAGCGCTCCTAGTCCTCCGAGCACGAATGGGGCCGCCGCCCATCTGGTACCAAGCAGATCGGTCGAAGTGCCCTTCTGAGCCTGTTCCATAAGAAGGAGTGCTCCGCCGACGCCTGCTCCGACTCCGATCAGGATTCCGTTCCAATTGCCATCCTCCCGTTCACATCGCACCTCCTGGACATCTGCTTTGACGGCTCTGATCTCGTCACCGTCGCTGTTCAGCAAACTGATCCCATCGGTGTCGGAGGTTTGGAAGTCGCCGCGCATTTGCAGTTCGCTCCTTAGAGTTACAATAATCGGGATTCCTGATTGGAGTGCGTCCACCCTTGCCCAGTTGCCAGGCACGGACACTGACTCTTCCTGGCACTCGGCCCTTGCTCCGGCTCCGGGCGGGTTGAGCCAAAGCGCCTCGGGTCGATCACTCCTCCCAAGAAAGGCTAGAGACCGGGTGCTCTGGCTTACACACCCGCCCGCAAACAGGATTACCAACAGGAAAGTTGCACTCGACATGCGAATGCCGGCTCGTGTGTTCACTATCGCCTCCCAGGGCATGCGTGACGTTGCGTTTGTCCAAGCATCTTGGCCTCTGCTGCTGTCGCTAGACAAAGAAAATTGAGCGATTTCACTTGGAGAAATCCTGCGCCCTTCGGTGGCTCGACGGTCCATGATCCCGCTGGATCAGGCGGAGCGAATATCATGGGTGGTAAGCGAGTGCCACTCTAATGGATAGGCCCGACACGATCGGTTGGTCAGATTCGGCGGCGGCAACAAATCGAAACTCTGGTCGGAGCGACAAATCCGTACCGACGAAAAGATTGGCTCCGACCCCTACATCCCAGGCGAGCCCGGTATCCTCAGACTCGAAAACCTCCTGCTCGGGGAACCGCGTCTCAGATCGCGAATGAAGTAACCCCCCGCCTCCAGCAACGTAGAACTGAGTCGCGGACGTGGAGAATCGATATAGGATGTTGCCGGACAGATACAGGCTTGAGCCCTCGAAGCGAACTGGGCTTGCACCACCAAAATCACGCGAATGAGGTCCTCCATCCACCTCAATCTCGAAACCGAGCCGCGAAGTCGGGAAGTAGGCAAAGCCTCCGGTCAGATCGATACCGTCTCCCCGTTGGCTCTCGTCTCCCCAATAGCGGGCCCATCCGAGACCGCCGAAGATCTCAGACCTGAAATCGTGCGATTGGGACTCGGCTTCCTGGGCCGTCAACTCGACATGTAATAAAAGCACGCAGATGACGGGCAGGACGTACGTGAGATAACACGAGCGTCTCATGAGCATCACAGTGGCCTCCTATGTCCGAGCGATGCAAAACGCGACGGCATCACCCATAAGGATCTTCCTTTGGGTTCACACATCACTGCGGACCCCGAAGGAACTGTAGCCTGGTCGCGACACCCACGTGATCCGAAGGCCAGAGACCCGTGGACGAACGGTCAGATGGCTTGTGCCCTACGAGTGAGCCCTGAAATGGGCCCCCCACTCCAGGCGGATCGAACCCGAAGTCACCCCGCAAGAAAACGAAGTCGATCCTCTGGTCGAGATCTGCTACCGGGTTTAGCAGGTCATGGGCGTGGCAGCACGTGAACCCTCGACCTCTCGGCTCCCAGGCGTCAGTGAACCCAGCTCCAACGACCATTCCATAGGTCGGCGTCGTGCTTCCGTCGGCCTCCGAGTTGAAGTCACCAACGAGCGCCGTAGGAAGCGGTTCGGCAGCCAGGATCGCGAGCAGTTCCTGCGCCTGTCCGACCTGAACAGCGGGAACGAACGCTTCGAGGTGTGTGTTTACGAACCGGAAATCCCTACCCTCAATGGTGACATCCACCGAGGACCAACCACGGGGCACAAACAACGTGATCGGACCGATCTGTACGGGGAACTTGGCCACGAAGTTCGCCGACTGGGCATCCGACCAGGAAACGTCGTCACGAGCGAGGATAACGTCGAAGTCCGTGAGTCGGATGTCGGCCAACCCCGTCGGGGAAGCTGGAAAGAACATCGGGACCTCGGCATCAATGTTTGAGTTGGAGACGACGGCCTGATACGAGAGACCGCGGGCAGCGAGTTCGCTCAATAAGATCTCAAGGAAATCGAGCACTTCGTCCGTCGCCGGGGTCGTTCCACCGAACGCGGCGTCGCCGGGAACCTGCATCCGATAAAGGGCGACCTCTTGAAGACCAACTAGTTCGGGTTCAACGGTGGCTATCTCGTCGGCCAAGGCCTCGGCCCGGTCAGGAAAGTTGGTAGCCAGAACTTGGGACCAGATCTGCGCTGCGACAATTGGTACTTGTCCAGCGGGAAGACCCGGCGCGAAGAGCGGCGTCAGCGAGGCGCCGTGGTAGATGTTTCTCGTCATGATCTTGACGACCACTTGCGAACTCGAGCCATGTGACGAGAGCGAAAGGTCTCCGGTCGGGACTGGGTCGTTAGGGCCGCCCTCGCAGCTCGCAAAGAGAACGATGACTACGTAAAGAGCCAGTCTGCCGACGGGGTGTCGGGAAAGCTTGTTCATTACGGCCTCCTTCGGTTCGCGTTCTGGCCTTACCCACGAATCGGGCGTGTGGGCTCAGCGTACCGAAGTGGTGTCATGACTTCGTCGACGCATCCGTCATCTTGATGTCGTCATGACCGATCCGGCTTTGTCGGATCACCCGCAACTTCCTGGACGGTCATGGTTTATATTCGTACACTCGGTTTGAGAGAATTCTGTCATCCACCGCTCCAGAAGCGTAGAGTGGCGCTGACGGGGCGTTTCAACGGGGACCAGGGAAACGCATACACTACGCCTCCTTGGTGGCGCGTCGATTGAGGGTCCGGCTGGGCCCGTAACAGGTCCGGCCGCACAGCCACGCCGCCTAGCCCTCCTCGCACTCCTTGCAGTAGCTCGTGGCCAGCCCATTTCGCGCGACAAACTGATTGCCGCGCTGTGGCCGGACAGCGTTCCGGACCGAGCGCGACACTCGCTGCGCGATACGGTTTATGTGCTCAATCATAAGTTGGACATCACTCCGGTGGGGGTTGTCGGAAACGGCTTGCGACTCGACGTCGATAAGGTCGGGTGCGACGTAGCGGAGTTCGAGGCGGCGATCGAGTCTGGTAACCCAAAGCGGGCGGTAGAACTCTATCGGGGACCGTTTCTGGACGGTCTGTTCGTGAAAGAGGCGCTGGAGTTCGAGGAGTGGGTGCGGGCGGAGCGGGAGCGATTCGGGCGTATGTATGCCGGCGCGCTGGAAGCATTGGTGGAGGGGGCTGGGGCGCAGGACGGGCAACGTCAGGTGGTGCGGTGGCTGCAAAAGCTCACCGCGCACGATCCGTACAATGGTGCCGTGACGGCACGGCTCATGAAAGCGCTTGCGGCGGCTGGGCAGACGGCTGAGGCGCTACGCGAGGCAGATGCGCACGCGGGTCGCATGCGGGAGGAGTTTGACACGGATTCCCATCCGGCGGTAGTCGAGCAGATCGTACGTCTGCGAGAGGGGCCAGTGATTGAGGTACCTCCTTTGGCTCCCACCGAGCGCTCCATCGCCGTACTTCCGTTTGAAAATCGAAGTTCAGAGCCAGAAACCGAGTATTTCAGCGATGGAGTTATGGACGACGTGCTCACGGCGTTGTCCAAGATCCGCGACCTGCGAGTCATCAGCCGCACGTCCGTCATGCAGTACAAAGGAACACGCAAGAACGTGCGTCAGATCGCGGAGGAACTCGGGGTGGGGAACATCTTGGAGGGCAGTGTTCGACGTGAAGGCGACCGTGTTCGGATCACGGCACAGCTGATCGACGCCCGAACCGACGAACACCTGTGGGCCGAGCGATACGACCGAAAGCTTAGTTCCATCTTCGAGATCCAAGATGACGTGGCTGAGCGGATCGCTACTTCGCTCAAGGCGACCCTCTCGGACGAAGAAGGTGAGCGTATTGTCGCCGGACGAACGGGCGATCTAGAGGCATACGATCTCTACCTCAAGGGACGTGAGTACTTGTTCTCTTTCACTCTCGACATGAGGGAGCACATTCGCGACTGTGGGAGTTCAATTGCGCTCTTCAAGGAGGCCCTGGCGCTGGATCCCGAGTACGCGCTGGCTCATGCAGGACTTGGCATGGCATACAGCTACCTAAAGCTACACTCGGGCGCGTCCGTCCTGGATTCTGCCTTAGTTGAAGCGAACGAGGCGATCACCCTCGATCCAAATCTCGCTGAGGGATATGCGGCAAGAGGTCGCGTCAATCAAGCACGTGGCCGGTTCGAGGAGGCAATCGAGGATGCCCGTCGGGCGATAGAACTCGATCCAAACAATGCCGAAGCGACGAGGGTCCTGGCCGGATCCATGGAGTTGATGGGCCGGTTGGACGAGACGTTGATGTGGGCCAAACGCGCTGTGAGTCTGGAACCGACCGTAGGGCTGCATTATGCATGGGTTAGTCGAACCCACTTTTTTTTGGGGGACTTCGATGAAGCGGAACAATGGGCTCGAAAGGTGTCGCAGATCGAACCGGACAGCGGCCTCCCTCACGTTGGTTTAGCCTTTATTTCCCTGTCTCGCGGAGAGGTAGAGCGGGCGACTGCGGAGACACGGACGGCACGGTCAATTGATCCAAATAATCGGTGGGTCCTATTTACGGGGATCATGGTCGAGCTTCATCGAGGCAACTACGAGGCGGCTAAGCGGTATGTCGAGAAAGCGTCGGAGGAAGTCGCCCCCGAGTACACGCTTCCACACTACCTGGGCTATATCCATTGGAAGACAGGAAATCGGGATAAGGCGAAAGAGATCCTCCGACAAGCAAAGGAGTATGCTCTCAAAACGATCGAAGGCGGGAAAGGATATTATCGCCAACTCTGTTTGGCTCAGATTCATGCCATTCAGGGAGAACCGGACGAAGCACTTCGTTGGCTGCGAGAAGCTATCGATAACGGTTGGCGCGGCTATCACATACAAATGATCAATCCTTTGTGGGAGAATCTGCACGAGGACCCGCGCTATATCAGCTTGATGCAAGAAATGAAGGCCGATCTGGATCGGATGCGGGCGCGAGTCGAACGCTCCACCGCTGATACCGTGCGAAAGCACTGACCCGAAATTCCACAAAGTCGCGAAACGCCCTATCAGCGCCACTCTATGTTTCTGGAGCGCGGGTGATCCGCCAACGCCGGATCGGTCATGACGACATCCAGATGACGGATGCGTCGACGAAACCTCACCGCGCAGAAGCGCGCCCGGTATATGCTCGATCACGTAGATGACTACTTCATAGAGTAGGGCTTGACGAAGGGGATCATGGGGAAGGACAGCTGCCGGACGTTCTGGAGTACCGTGCTCGTGGCCACCTGCGTGGCCGCACTCGCTCCCGCGGAAGCTGCTGCCCAGCAGAGCGTGCGTGTCAAGCTGGCCACGCTCGCGCCCGACGGCTCGCCGTGGCACCGCATCCTCGAGGACATGGGACACGAATGGCAACAGGCCACGGACGGCAGGGTTCGGCTGGTCATCTATCCCGGCGGCGTCGCGGGCGACGACCGGGCCACTCTGCGGAAGATTCGGCACGGGCAGCTCCAGGCAGCCGGCCTGATGAACATCGGCCTCGTCGAGCTCGATGACGCGTTCAACCTGTTCCAGATCCCCCTATTCTTCGAGTCGACGGAGGAATTCTTCTACGTTCTCGATCGCCTCTCGCCGCTCCTGAGCAAGCGATTGGAGGAGCGGGGGTTCGTCGCCGTGCATTGGGGTTACGGTGGGTGGATGTACTTCTTCTCGAAGATCCCGGCGCCGACGGCCTCGGATCTCAAGCGACTGAAGATGTACACGAGCGCGGGCGACGACCGGATGGTGCGTATCTGGAGGCGGAACGGATACAACCCGGTGGTTCTCTCCGCGACCGACATCATGGTGGGGCTGCAGAGCGGAATGATCGATGGCTTGCCGGCTCCTCCGCTCGGGGCCCTCGCTTTTCAGTGGTATAGACATACACCGTACATGCTGGGCCAGGGCCTCGCCCCGCTCGTCGGGGCCACGGTCGTCGACAAGCGAACGTGGGCGAAGATATCGGAGGACGATCGAGCGGCGCTGCTCGAAGCCGCTCGCCGAGCCGCCGGCCGGCTCGCCTCCGAGATCCCTCAGAAGGACGAAGAGGCCCTGGCGGAGATGATCATGCGCGGTCTTCAAGTGATCCCGGTTCACCTGGATGACGACGCGGGTTCGTGGAGAGCCACGGCGGAGTCCTTTGCCGAGAGCTTCCGCGCGACCATGGTTCCCGAGGAAGTGTTCGCTCTGGCTCTTCAGTATCGCGCAGAATATCGCCAGCGAGAGCCGGCCGCTGCTGCCGGTTCGATTCCGTGACCCGGCTCCTTGAAAACCTTACGTAAGGTCGAAGAGGCCGCAGCGAGTCTCGCCCTGGCGGCGATGGTTCTGCTGCCCCTCATCGAGATTCCCCTCCGAAGCTTTGGCACGGGCATCCCTGGCGGGATCTCCGTCGAGCGGCATCTGACCTTGTGGGTGGCGTTCCTAGGTGCCTCGCTGGCCGCCCGCGAAGGGCGCCTGCTTTCGCTCGCCAGAGGTGAGCTGCTTCCCGGGGGCAAGCTACGAACAGTGGGAGGACGCATCGCTTCGGCGGTCGCCGTAGGGGTCTGCGCGCTCTTCTTCCGAGCCGCGATCGACCTCGTTCTGGAGGAGAAGGCAGCCGCCACGATGATCACCCAGACCCTGCCCATCTGGGTCGCACAGATCGTCATGCCGGTCGGGTTTCTTTTGATTGGCCTGCGACTGATCTGGCGGTCGGCGGACAGCTGGAAGGGACGGTCGATGGCGATTCTGGGTGCCCTCCTGGGCCTCCTGCTGGCTCAGTTTCCCGAATTCCTCGAAACGCGGCCGAGCTGGCCGGGCGTACTCATGGTCGTCGCGGCCACCCTGCTCGGCGGGCCGATCTTCGCGGCTCTCGGCGGCATTGCGGCCCTGCTATTCATGGCGGAAGGGGTCCCTCCCGTAGCGGTTCTAATCGAGACCTACAGTCTTTCCGTCAACCCGACACTGGCGGCGATTCCGCTCTTTACCCTGGTCGGCTTCTTCCTCGCGGAAGGGCGGGCATCCTCGCGGTTGTTGAGGCTGTTTCGCGCCTTAGTCGGTTGGGCACCGGGCGGCACGGCGGTTGTTTGTGCCTTCGTCTGCGCCTTCTTCACCTTGTTCACCGGTGGTTCCGGGGTCACTATACTCGCCCTGGGGGCGCTCTTGTTTCACGTTCTCCAGGAGGACCGCTATCCTGAGCGCTTCTCACTCGGTCTGCTTACCGCGTCCGGCTCTCTCGGTCTCCTCCTACCGCCAGCCCTTCCCCTGATCCTGTACGGGATCGTCGCGAGTGTGCCGATCGAGGATTTGTTCATCGGGGGCATCATACCGGGCATCCTGCTCGTATCGTTGGTTGCGGTTTGGGGTGTTCGCGAGGGGATCAAAACCGGCGTCCAGCGCAAGCCGTTCGAGCCACGCGAAGCCACGCGAGCGCTTTGGGCGGCAAAGTGGGAGCTATTCCTGCCGATTCTCGTGCTCTTCGTGATCTTCCGAGGGATCGCCACGCTGGTGGAAGCGGCTGCTCTCGCCGGACTCTACGCCTTTGTTACCCAGTGTTTCGTGCACCGGGACGTGTCGCTGGGCAGCGACCTGGCGCGCGTGTTCCGCCAATGTCTCGTGCTCATTGGCGGCGTGTTACTGATCCTCGGGATGGCAATGGGCTTCAGCGGCTACATGGTCGACGCGATGGTCCCCATGCGCGCGCTCGAGTGGGTGCAGAGCCACATCGATTCGCGGATCGTTTTTCTGCTCTGTCTTAACATATTCCTGCTCCTGGTGGGCGCAGTGATGGACATCTTCGCTGCGACCGTGGTGATCGTTCCTCTCATCGTCCCGCTGGGCGCGGCGTTCGGGATTCACCCGATCCACCTCGGGATCATCTTTGTGGCCAACCTGGAGCTCGGTTACCTGACCCCTCCGATCGGCCTGAACCTCTTTCTGGCGTCCTACCGCTTCGATAGGCCGGTGCTCGATCTCTACCGCGCCGCGGTGCCGTTCCTTCTAATCCTGGGTTTGGGGGTTCTTCTCATCACGTATGTTCCGTGGCTCACGACGGGTCTGCTGACGCTCTTCGGGCGGTAAGGCCCTCTCCCGCCCTCCCCTTGTGGTTCCGACCCGAACGAGAGAGACTTCTAGCGGCATAACCAGCCGCCGAAAGGGGAGAGCATGACTGGATTGCGGGTGCGGACCGCGGCTGCTCTGGTGATCTCCACGCTGGCGCTAGCGTGCGGGGGCGGGGAAGAGACACCAAGCACCGCGAGATCGACGACCAATCTGAATAACGGGGCAAAGCAGGCCAGCGGAGCGATCGCACCGTGTGACCTGCTCACCGCTCAACAAATAGCCACTGTGCTGGCCGACCCGGATGAGGGGATGGCGGTCAAGACCGGGGGCTCGATGATCGAGGGCGTCGACGCATACCAATGCTCATACTCGAATGCCAACCACGATCTGTTGACTGTGACCGTGCACGTCGCTACCGATAACACACTGTTCACGGAGATCGAGCCCCGACGACCGATGTCGGAGCTCTACGACGAGATCCGTGAGATCGAGGTCGGCGACGGAGGTTGGTTATACGGCGACCCGACCGAAATGAAGTTGACCGCGGGTCAGGGTAACTCTGTAATCGAACTGGAGCTTATGACAGCCGACGCCGGTGAACTCGGTGACGCGCTCATCGAACTCGGCAACACGATTGCCAATCACATCGACTGAATCGGAGAGAATTCAATAAGCAAGATAGCAGGCCTTGTACTCACCTTGATGGTTGCGACCCTTCTCGTGTCGGCGACCTCTCTTCGTGCCCAGCACGTCGGTAACATCGCCATCAACCCCTACGCGGGCGGGATCATCTTCGACGACGGTGCGGTCAACGACCTCGGGCTGGAGGTCGATGTCGGGGGGATCTTCGGTGCACGAGCGATCGTGGCGCTGCCGGGCAATTTCCGACTCTTTGGCGCCTACGGCTACGCGCCGCTCTCCCTGGATGCGTCGGGCTTTGTGGGCGAGCCGCTGACCATCACCGACCTCGACGCCAACAGTCATGTCTACTACGGCGGTTTTGAGTACAACCTCTTCTCTCGGGTTTCGCCGACGACACTACTGCTTTCCGCTGGCATTGGTGGGATGACGGTTGACCTGGAGGGCGTCGATGATCAGACCGATTTCTTGGCCAGCGTCGGAGCCGGTCTGACGCATCGGGCGACCGATCACATCACGTTTCGGGCCGAGGTTCGCGATCACATCATGTTCTGCACCTCCAGCGCCGGTGGTGTAGTGGAAACGGTGGCGGCCTGCTTCGACGACGAAACGCTCAACCATATCGAGATCTCCGGAGGTATTGAGATCTGGCTGTTCTGATCTGATGCATCCCCAGCCGCGCACGATCCCCGAGCTCTTCCTGCAAGCCGTCGAGCGCCACGACAACCCCGCGTTCATGCGCTACAAGGCGGGCGGCGAGTTCGTGTCGATCCCGGCGCGCGAGTTCCGCAAGGAGGTCGAGTTGGCGGCGTTCGGGCTGATCGAGCTCGGGGTCCAACAGGGCGATCGTGTCGCGCTGCTGTCGGAGAACCGACCCGGGTGGGCGTTCGCCGACCTGGCGACGTTGTCGGTCGGCGCGTGGTCGGTGCCGATCTACACCTCGCTCATGCCGGACGAGATCGCGTACATCCTGAATGACTGCAGCGCGGTGGCGTGCTTTGTGTCGACCGCCGAGCAGCTGGCCAAGCTCGATGCCATACGTGCGCGTTGCCCGGCGCTAAAGCACGTCATCACGCTCGAGCCGATCGAGTCGACCGATCCGTCGACGATGACCGCACGGACCTTGCTCGAACAAGGTCAGGCGTTCCGCTCGACATCGCCCGGTGTGGTCGAGCAGCGGCTGGCGGCGATCGAACCCGAACACACGGCGTCGATCCTCTACACCTCGGGCACCACCGGTCAGCCCAAGGGCGTCATGCTGTCGCACAACAACTTCGTCACCAACGTGATCGACGGGCTCAAATCGCTGGTCATCTTGACGACCGACACGAACCTGTCGTTCCTGCCGTTGTCGCACAGCTTCGAGCGCACTGCCGGCTACTACATCATGATGCACGCCGGATCGTCGATCGCATATGCCGAGTCGGTCGACACGGTGATCGACAACATGGCCGAAGTTCAGCCGACGGTAATGACCAGCGTCCCGCGACTCTACGAGAAGCTCTACGCGGGCGTGCTGCAGAAAGCGACCGACGCCGGGGGTCTCAAAAAGCAGCTTGTCTTCTGGGCCCGGCGAATCGGGATCGACTACGCGGAGAAACGTGTCGCCGGTGAACGGATCCCCACCCACCTGGCGCTGCAGTACCGGATCGCAGACCGGCTCGTGTTCTCCAAGATCCGCCAGTTGGTCGGCGGGCGGATGCGCTTCTTCGTCTCGGGGGGCGCACCGCTGGCCCCGGTAATCGCGAAGTTCTTCTACGCCGCTGGGATCCCGATCCTCGAAGGGTACGGTTTGACCGAGACGAGCCCGGTGATCTCGGTCAACACGTTTGGCGCGGTCCGGTTTGGCACCGTCGGCAAAGCGATCGAGAACGTCGAAGTAAAGATCGAGCCCGACCCCGATCGGCCGGGTGGCGAGGGCGAGATCTTGGTGCGGGGCCCCAACGTTATGCAGGGTTACTACAACCTGCCCGAGAAGACAGCCGACGTGCTCTCCCCCGACGGTTGGTTCCGAACCGGTGACATCGGGTTCATCGACGACGACGGGTTTATCGCGATCACCGATCGCAAGAAGGACTTGATCAAAACGTCGGGCGGCAAGTTCATCGCGCCACAACCGATCGAGAACGACCTCAAGACATCGCGCTATGTTTCGCAAGCGGTCGTCGTCGGCAACCGTCGCAAGTACGCCAGCGTTCTGATCGTGCCCAACATGGAGACAGTCGTTCGCTACTGTCGTGAGCACGACATCGCGACCGACGACACCAATGCGATGCTCGAGTCGAGTGAGGTGCATGCGTTGTTCGACGAGTTGCTCGA
>JBDGYV010000085.1:0-7080 GCA_039588915.1 Gemmatimonadota bacterium | reverse complement strand
ACACGCAAGCCGCTTGACGGGCGCTTTCCAGGATAAGATCCCCGACAACTTGTGTTTCGGGTGCGGGCCGGGGAACGCTGACGGGCTCCAGATCAAGAGTGTCTGGACCGGAGCTGGCGAGTCAGTGTGTACGTACCAGCCGCAACCGCATCACGCGGCCGGACCACCTCAGTTCGTCAACGGTGGCATCATCGCCACGCTCATTGACTGTCACGCGGTGTGCTCAGCGATCGCCTTCGCCTACGAATCAGAAGGCCGCGAGATCGGCTCGGACCCGCCGATCTGGTACGCGACTGCGTCGCTCTATGTGCGTTACCTGCAGCCGACGCCGATCGAACCGCCGGTCGAAGTCCGGGCCCGGATCGTCGACTCCGACGATCATAAGACGCGGCTCACCTGCACGCTGTCATCGAGTGGGAACACCTGCGCCGAAGGTGAGGTCGTCGCTGTGCGGGTACCGAATGAGTGGCGGGAAGCCAACTAGGGTGGCCAAGGCGCTCGGCATCGGCGGCGCGTTCTTCAAGAGTCCGGACCCGAAGGCGCTCGTAGCCTGGTATTCGACCTGGCTGGGGGTTTCCGTGGACGAGCAGACGCAATCGGTTGCCTTCAAGCCCGACCAGCTTCCGGATGGTGCGTTTTCGGTGTGGGCACCGTTCGACGCTGCGACCGAGTACTTCGGTCCGTCCGCGAAACCGTTCATGGTCAATCTGATCGTCGACGATCTCGACGGCGCGTTATCACAGGTCGCTGAGGGCGGGGCGGAGATCGTGGGCGAAATCGAACAGTACGACTTCGGCCGTTTCGGTTGGTTTATCGATCCCGACGGCAACAAGGTCGAGCTCTGGGAACCAGCACAGACCTCGTCGTAGCTGTGAATCAGAGCAGGTGGATCGCGACCTGGCCAAGCAGCCACGCACACGCCAACCCGCCGTAGATCCCCAACACGTAGCCCGAAACCCCCATCAGCAGACCCCCATCAGCAGGCCGATGGGTGCCATCGCCGGGTGGTAGACGCCGGCCACGACTGGCGCACTCAGCGCACCCCCGACGTTCGCCATCGATCCGGTCGCTACGAAAAACAACGGTGCCCGAATGAGGCGTGCAACCAGCAGCAGCAGCCCGACGTGGATCGCGATCCAGAGCGCACCCGTCGCCAAGAACAGCGGCGCGTCGATGATCGCCTTTAGATCGCCCTGGGCCCCGATCGCGGTCACCAACAAGTAGAGCGCGACGAACCCGACGCTCGACGCTCCCGGACCCTCGAGATCGTTTATCCGCGTAAACGAAAGCGTCAATCCGAGTGTGGTAACGAGAACCACCGCCCACGTCGTATGGCTGATGATCTTGGGGTCGCCGAGCTCTGGCATCTGCTCGCCGAGCAGCACGCACGCGTAAGCCGCCACAAAACCGACGCCAATGATCATCGCCAGGTCGCGGATCGTGATCGGCCGCCGAATCGCCTCGTACTTGGCGGCCAGCGCGGCGTTCGTCTCCTCGATCAGGGATGTGTCGGCGCGGTTCCAGCGGTCGAAACGCAGCTGGTAGGCCGACAGAAAGAGCAGCACGCCCATCCAGCCGTAACCGACCACCGTGTCGACGACGATGATCGGACCGAACATCGCGTCGGGTGTCTCGATAGACTCGGCCACCGCCACCAGGTTCGCCGTCCCGCCGATCCATGAGCCTGACAGCGCACCCAATCCCTTCCAAGCGTCGGTCGGCAACCATGTGCCGAACACCGCCAGCGCGATCGGCCCGCCGATGATGATACCAACGGTGCCGGTGAGCATCATGATCGTCGCCGGTCGGCCGAGCTTTAGCAGCGCGGGTACGTCGACGGTGACCATAAGCAGAAACAACGACACCGGTAGCAGATGTCGTACCATCCAGTCATAGGCGGGTGAGTCGGCGGGGGTGATGCCGAGCGTGGTCGATACCATCGGCACGAAGTACGCCCACAAGATCGCCGGCGCGATCTCGAACACTCGTGCCAGCGGCTTGAGCCCAGAGAGCCAGTACACCGCGCCCAGTACACCGGCAAGATAGACAAAGACAGCGGTCGGATCGCTGATCACGGGATGATCACTCAGCCCGGGTAGCGCAGCGAACCTGCGCCCGCTCCACCGAGGCCGTAACAGAGGATTTGGAACAACGCGTAGCCCAGCAGCGCAAACACGCACAGACCGGCCAGCGCCATCAATGTCCCACAGTTGAGGTAACGGGACACGTCAGGCGAGTCGCACCGCTGTTATCACTTCGTCGCTTGTCGAATCGTGGTCGCGCCCGGTTTGCGCCGCCGTGTACCAGTCAAGACGTAGTCGATGTCGAGACCGGCATTTCCGGAGAGACCTGCCAGATACCAGTACGATCGCGGGATACGACCGTTCTCGTAACGGCTGATCATCTGTTGCGTGTAATCCGTCAACTCGGCCAACTGTGCTTGGGTCAAGTCACCCCGCGCGGAGCGAAGCCGAGCGGCCACACCCTCGCGGAACTCCTCGAACGATGCTTCCATGACCCTCCTTCCACCCATCGGGTGCTTCGTTTCCAACGGGCCTGGCCACATGTTACGCCTGTACTAGTATACGCGACCACCATAGATTGGCGCGCTCATGACAAGCCCCAAAGCCCTCATCAAAGACCTCGTCAGCGGGTTGAAACCGTTGGCGACGGCGGTCAACCGTGTGTGGTGGGATGCCGCTGTCAGCGGCGATGCCGACGCGTACGCTCGTCTGACCGAGCTCCGCGACGCCCTGGACCGGTTCTGGGCGGACGACCGACGGTTCCACCAGATCGAGGCGCTGCACGAGACACCGCCGGACGACGGCTTGCTAGCCCGATCGATCGAGCTCCTGTATTTGGAGGCCTTGCCGCGCCGGGTGGAGCCCGAGCTCAACCAGCGGATCAACGCGCTGTCGTCCGACGTCGAGCGCGTCTTTTCGACCTACCAACCGCTGTACCAGGGCGAGCCGCGGTTGTTCGGTTACATGGAAGAGACGCTCAACCACGAGCGCGATCCAGCCAAGCTCGAGGAGGCGTACGAGGCGACCAAGGCGGTCGGCCCGGCACTTGTTTCGCAGCTACAGGAGTTGGTCGAGCTCCGAAACGAAGCTGCCCACGGGTTGGGCTTTCCCGATTTCTACCACATGCGTCTCAAGCTCGAAGAGCAAAACCCGGACGACGTGGCGCGGTTCCTCGAACGCGTGGAGACCGACACGGAGCAACCGTTCGCGGAGACAAAGTCGGAGATCGACGCCCGATTGTCGGATCGCTTTGGTATCAAGCCGGCCGAACTCATGCCGTGGCATTACCAGGATCCGTTTTTTCAGGATTCACCAGACGTCTTTGACACCCACCTGGATCGGATCTACGGACCTGCCGATCTGATCGCAGTCGCAGAGCGCTTTTTCGCAGGGATCGGTTTGCCCGTACACGAAATCCTCGAGCGTTCCAGTCTCCACGAAGCGGTCGGCAAGGATCCGCACGCGTTCGCCACCGACATCGACCGCGAGGGTGACGTCCGGATTCTCTTGAACCTGCGTCCCAACGAGCGCTGGATGGGAACCACGCTCCACGAGTTGGGGCACGCCGTATACGACGAAGGCGTTGCACGCGATCTGCCGTGGGAGTTGCGCCACCCGGCGCACACACTCACCACCGAGGCGATCGCTATGCTGTTCGGCCGGCTGTCGCGCAGCACGCACTGGATGTGTGACATGGGTTTGATCGATCAAGCCATGGCCGCTCGATTGGCTGGCCCGATCGAGGAAGAGCTCCGCAGCGCGATGCTTCTCTCCGCCCGATGGATCCAGGTCATGGCTCACTTCGAGCGTGGTCTATACGGCGATCCGAGCCAAGATCTGAATGCGCTTTGGTGGCAGCTGGTCGAGCGATTCCAAGGGCTCACACCGCCGCCGAGACCGCCGGGTGCCGCGGACTACGCCGCCAAGATCCACGTCGTCGCAGCTCCGGTCTACTACCACAACTACCTGTACGGAGAGTGCTTCGCGTCGCAGATCGATGCCCAGCTGCATGCGCAAGTACTGAAGGGAGAGCCGACATACGTCGACAACGAGAACGTCGGCGCGTGGCTGACCGAGCACATCTTTCGGCCCGGCGCCCGCTTTCATTTCGACGAACTGGCCCGAGCCGCTACCGGCGAGGCGGTCGGGTCCGCGGCGTTCGCCGAGCAGTTCCTGGTCGAGCGAGCGGCTTAGTCTCTGCGCGCTCAGCGGCAGCACGCGTTGCGCCGCGCTCGACCTCGCGTTCATTTTCCCCCTCCGACGGAGCAGATTGGCCGCTCCGCTTCGTCGACGACGCCCAGGACATCCCCGGGCACGGGTCGGCGGCCTTAGGGGGTCCTCATGCCTCGTTCCTCGTTACTACTGTTGATCGCGATCCTTCTGCTGCCCGCTGGAGCTCACGCCCAAGCGATTCAGGCGTCCGGGTACGTGGCCGTCGTGCCGGTTGCGACCGAGACAATCGATCTCGCGAACGGCGGCAGCGTCCTGCGTCAGACATTCGCCGGCGTAACGATCGCTGACGATCACGACAGCGTGTTTCATCTCACAAACCAGAACTGCATGTTCACGACCGTCCTGGCGGCCGACGGCACGATGACGGTGTCGAACGGCTTCTGCGATGCGATCGATTCAGACGGGGATGTCTTCGGCGCATGGGGCCATGCCGATGCGCAAGGCGGGAATTGGCGGATCATCCCCGGCACCGGGAAGTTCAGCGACATCAAAGGCGGGGGGCCTTACGGCACGGCGGTGTCTTGGCCCGACGGCCGATCCGCGATCCGCTGGGATTTCTCGTCGGAGTAGCGCTTTCGACGCCTTACGTACCAGTTGACTAAGGGGTGACCCCACCGGGGTCGCCCCTTTCTCTTCGCTGTACGAGCCAAACCGCAGCCACGATCGAGCGCTCCAGAGTCTCACACTCAGCCGTTTGCGAACTTACGTAACCGGCCAGGCGTTCAGCGTGCTCCGGGAAACGCCCGGCTAGTTCCGTGGCCCGGGCTTCGATGAGTCGATTGTTCCTTCGGTTACAGGCTTCGACTTCGCTTCTGGGAATCAGCGTTTCCTGCAGCAGCTCATCCCCGTGCTTCGTTAGTTGTCGTCGGGTTTCCTGCTGTGAGGTGTAGTGCTCATAACCAGTCCTCGCGATCGGGTTCTCGGAGACTAAAAACCCGTCGTCGATGACGATGTACCCGTTTGGGTGGACGACTTGCCTGAGCTGTCCGACACAACGATCAAAGCTGCCGAGCGCACCGCCGAGAGCGGCCCAAATGACGACATCGAATTCGTCTTCGCCCATCAACACGTTGCGTGCGTCTGCAACCCGAAACTCGCAAAGATCGTCGAGCCCCTGTCGCTTGGCGCGCTCCCGTGCTTCTCGCACGAACGGCTCGAATAGGTCCACACCCAGCACCCGGAAACCAAGATCCTGCGCGAGACGAATCCCCACCGCACCCTTGCCACAAGCCAAATCCAAAACTCGAGTCGAACGGGGTGGTAAGCCTTGGGACCTAATGCTCTTAGCGATCACCTCAGGCCAGCTCCCGAGCGCCCAGATGTCGGCCAAGAGCTCCGGGAGAAACGGGAGTAGGTCCGGAGTCGTCTCCAGGGCGGTCGCTACCTGGCGCCCTTGTTCGTCCGTCAATCGTGTGTTGTGCATTGCTCGTCGGGGAACAGTCGAGCTCAAAAACTCGCTACGGGACCATCGCCCGCGCCACCGTATTCGTATCGGTCCCGAACCACAGCGTGCGCGTAGGCGAGTGGAATACCATGTGGCGCACGACATGCCCTCCGCTGGGAATCTGGGTGGCGGCGATGAACTGTTCGCTCTCAGGATCGAACCCGATCAATCGGTTTGGGATGGCACCCGTCTCGACGAACCACAGCCGATCGCGATCATCGGATGCCATCGCGTATGGCCGCGCGTTTCGGCCGCCGGGAATGGGCCACTCGCTAAACGACTTGGTGGCGGGCTCGAAACGTCCCAAAAACCCCTCGGCGTAATCCACGTACCACACCGCCCCGTCGGAGGTAAGCGCCAGCCGTCGGGGTCGCGCGCCTGAGCGTGGCAACTCGAACTCGCGCAGCGTAAAGCCCGACGGATCGATGGTCGCCAGCCTGTTGCTCCCAAACTCGGCCACCCATGGTCGCCCACCGGGATTGACGACGATGCCGTACGGTCTCGCTCCCGGCGTCGGTACGGACACGATGTCGACGTCACCGGTACCGATCGCCAACCGGCCGATGGCGTTGTCGTGTTGCACGGTGAACCAGATGTCACCCACCGGATCGAACATCAGAGTGTGCGGGTCACCGGCCCCGTCGGGCATCGCGATCTTTACGATCTCGCCGGTTGATGGATCGAGGCGGCCGATATGGCCGGCTTTGTTGCCGGCGTACCATATCGTCCCATCCGCGGCCACGATAACGTTGTGCGGACCAGCACCGTCATCCAAGGGAAATCGCTGAAACACCCCAAACGACGGCTCTAACGCGGCCACGTAGTCACCGGTCTGGCCTACAAACCAAACCCGTCCGTCCGGGCCTACGAACGGGTCCCTTGGCCGCGTGCTCTCCCACGGCACAGGCCACTCCTCGATCGCGATCGTGTCCCCATCGGTGACAGCCACCATCTCGATAGGCGGTAGTGATTCCGCGTTTTGATCCGCCAGCGCCGGCGACGGTCTTGACGCGCTGCTTTCGCACGCCATCGCGACGAGGGCGACAGTCAACAGTCCCGACATCCATTTGGCTACGTCAGCGTTAGCTAACAAGAAGTCCTCCCTCTATCGGCTCCAGCTTGGCGGTAAAGTGCCTCAACGTTGGTGGCGCCTCGACGATCTTCAGCCCGCGTATCCGACTCCGCAGTTCGTTGACATGCACTAGAACTTCGACCAGGTAGTCCACGTGACTCTGCGTGTACACGCGACGCGGGAACGCGAGACGCACGAGTTCCATCGGCGCCGGTTTCTCCGACCCGTCGGGTTGATGCCCGAACATCACCGAGCCGATCTCGACCGAACGCACGCCACCCTCAGCGTACAAGACGACCGACAGCGCC
>JBDGYV010000084.1:0-6729 GCA_039588915.1 Gemmatimonadota bacterium | reverse complement strand
AGTTCCCGCCAACCACCGGCACAATCAATGGCCATGTGTTTGGCGACACCGACGGCGACGGCGTTCAGGATCCGGGCGAGCCCGATCTGGCCGGCGTGGACGTGGTGCTGACGCCATCCAGTGGTCCACCGATCACGGTCACGACCGATGCCAACGGCGATTACTCGAGCACGGTTCCAGCCGGCGACGTCGATGTCGATGTTACCGACCCAGCGGGGGGCACGCTCACCACCGGCAACGATCCGCAAACGGTGAGCGTCCCCGCGGGCGGTACTGGCACCGCAACCGATGTGGGCTTCCAGTTCCCAGCGGCGACTGGCACGATCAGCGGTCATGTGTTCGGCGACACCGACGGCAACGGCGTTCAGGATCCGGGCGAACCCGATCTCGCCGGGGTGGATGTCACCCTGACGCCGTTCGTCGGTTTGCCGATCACGGTGACCACCGATGTGAATGGCGACTATTCATCCAGCGTTCCAGCCGGCGACGTCGATGTTGATGTCACCGATCCGGCGGGCTCGACGCTCACCACCGGCAACGATCCGCAAACGGTGAGCGTCCCCGCCGGCGGTGCAGGCACCGCCACCAACGTGGGCTTCCAGTTCCCGCCGGGCGCAGGCACGATTATCGGTCACGTCTTCCGAGATATTGATAGCGATGGTATCCAGGATCCGGGCGAGCCCGATCTGGTGGGTGTCACTGTGGTGCTGACACCGTCGAGCGGTCCGCCAATCGTGGTTACGACCGACATTGGTGGCAACTACTCGGCGAGTGTCCCGGCCGGCGACGTGACCGCGGACGTGAGCGACCCGGCCGGCTCGACGCTGACGACCGGTAACGATCCGCAAACGGTGACGGTGCCGGCGGGTGGTACCGGCGCGGCGACCGATGTGGGCTTCCAGTTGGCCGTATCGCCACCGCCACCACCGCCGCCGGTGCAACCGCCGAACCTGGTGATCGTCAAGACCGGTCCGGCGATGGCCGCGGTGGGTGACACGATCACGTACACGATTACAGTGACGAACAGCGGTGGAGGTACGGCGCAGAGTGTGACCGTCACCGACGAGCTGCCGGAAGACGCCGTGTTCGTGGACGCGGGTAAGGGCGTGCTCTCGGATGGCGTGATCCAGTGGCCGACGATCGATCAGCTCGCGCCTGGGTCCGCTGCTGTCGTCTACTTCGTGCGCGTCGTGCTCCCGGCAGTTGGCACCTACGAGAACGTGGCGATCGCGTCGTGGTCGTCGGATGACAACAACCCGGAGGTGTTCGATTCCGTGATCACCGTGGTCGGCTTGCCCGCGGATGTTGTCGTCACCAAGAGCGGTCCCTCGACCGCTGCGGTCGGCGACACGATCACCTACGTCATCACCACCACGAACGTTGGGCCGGGCGACGCGTTCGACGTCGTCGTGACCGACGATCTGCCGACTGGCATCGACTTCGTGTCGGCGTCGCGGAACGGTGCGCATGCAGGTGGGGTCATCACGTGGCCGGCGATTCCGACTCTAACCGCAAACGAATCGGTCGTTGATTCCGTTCGCGCGATAGTCACGACGTCCGGTGAGTTCGAGAACGTAGCGGCTGCATCATCGCCGTCCCCGGACCCCGATCCGACCAATAACGATGGCTCGGACCCCGATAGTCGCGTCGTGACCCGGGTTAGCGATGTCGATCTGTCGATCGAGAAGACAGCCGACGAGCAGTTTCAGGTCGGTACGGAGGGCACGTTCACGATCACGATAACGAACGTCGGTGCCGATCCGACGACGAGTCCGATCACCGTCACCGACACGCTACCGGTCGGCGTGACGCTGGTCAGAGTCGAGGGTGAAGGCTTCGCGCCGACGCCAGGTGCGCTGTGCACCGCCAACAACCAGGTCCTTACGTGCACGAATCCGGGTCCGATAGAGCCGGGCGAAACGGCTACGCTGATTTTGACCGTGATGATCGGCGACGATGCTGGCGACTTTGTGACCAACAGCGCCACCGTCTCCAACGATGACGACATGAACCCGGAGAACGACACCGATGTTTCGGGTCCGACGCCGGTGGTACCGGATCCCACTCCGAGCGGCCAGATCTTGACGGTCGAAAAGCAAGCTTCGCGCGGCGAGGCAGATCTGGGTGATTTCGTCGAGTACACGATCTCGGTCAGCAATCCGACGGACCAGCCGATCGGTAACGTGGTCGCGATCGACGTGTTGCCGACTGGGTTCATGTACCTCGACGGCTCGACCCGCGTCAACGGCAATACGGCCGATGATCCGACTGAGGATGGAACCGGGAGCCTCGCGTTCCAGGTCGGCACGATTCGCGAGAACGCGGTCGCGAGCGTCAGGTACCGTGTCCAGATAGGGGCGGGCACGCCGCTTGGCGAGGCCGTCAACACGGCCCACGCAGCGAGCGTGCTGTCCGGTGTGACATCGAACATCGCAAGCGCAACCGTGCGCGTAACGCCGGGGTTGTTCACCGACGAGGGAATCGTCACCGGTAAGGTGTTCTTGAGATGCGACGATTGTGGCAGCGACGATCCGGCGTTGGCAAGCGGTGGTCTCGGCGTGCCGGGTATCCGCATCTGGATGGAGGACGGCACGTCAGCGGTCACCGACAACGAGGGCAACTTCACGTTCGTCGGCGTTAGCCCGCGCCTCCACGTCATCAAGATCGATCCGACGACGCTGCCGGTCGGCGGGGAGCTCGTGTTCCTCGACAATCGCCAGCGCGGGGACCTGACGACGCGGTTTGCCGACATCAAGCAGGGCGAGCTCTTCCGTGCCGACTTCGGAGTTGGCGTGCGCCACCCGGATGTCATCGCGGCGGTCTATGCGCGTCGCAAGGCTAGCGACCCGAACAACACCGCGGTCGACCCGGCTCAGCGGTTCGAAGGGTTGCCGACGCACTCGTCGATTCCGCACATCCGTGATCGGCAACCCGTCGAACAACCGCCGCTTACGTCGGTGGAGATGCGGCGTGAGTTCGCGCAGCTCCCATGGGACGTCGTTCCGGCGCAACACACCGAGCGGGTCCCGATCACGATCATGGCGACCTCGGGTCTATTGGTTGCGCACGACTTGGATGCCAGCCAGCCGGGCGTCCAGCTCGCCGTTCTCGACAGTGATGCCGAGCTCGAGCTGATCGTCCCGGTGGCGATGGCCAAGCGGCCCGCCCTGCGGTTCGCGGCGAGCCAGACCGCGCGTACCGAGGATGCGGCGCCAGTCGCGCCACCGATGCCGTTCATCATCGCCGGCGTGCTCGAAGGCCGGATCGACTTCCGGTCGAACCCGGGTACGATTGCGGGCGACCGGTTCGAGGACCAGCTCAGCGACTTCGCGTTCGGAGACCCGAGTGATTCCTGGCAGGGTGGCGCCCGCGGCGCGGTGTTCATGAAGGGCGAGCTTGGCAACGACATCTTGCTGACGTTGCGGTACGACTCCGAGCGGGATGCCCGCACGCGACTGTTCCGCGACATCCGTCCGGACGAGCTCTATCCGGTGTACGGCGACGCGTCGATCAAGCGGTTCGACGCCCAGAGCAACAGTCGGTTCTACGCCCGGCTCGAGCGCGGCCCGTCATACGTCCAGTTTGGCGACATCACCACGCCGGCTGCGACCGATGTGCGCACGCTGGGCGCTTACTACCGCTCGCTCAACGGTATTCAGAACCATATCGAGTGGGACAGCGGCGCGTTCGACGCGTTCGTAAGCCGCGGTTCGTCGGGTCTGATCGTCGACGAGTTCCCGGGCCAGGGAATCTCGGGTCCGTACTCGCTCACCCGGCCGGAAGGATTGATCAACAGTGAGCGTGTCGAAATCGTGACCCGTGATCGGAACCACCCCGATGTGATTCTGAGGATCGAGCCGATGACGCGCTTCGTCGACTATTCAGTCGAACCGCTGACCGGCCGACTCATCTTCCGGCGACCGATCTCGAGTATCGACCGCGATCTCAACCCGATTACGATCCGGGTGTCGTACGAGGTCGAGCAGGGCGGCGACAGTTTCTGGACCGTCGGAAGCGCAGTGACGGTCCGACCGTTTGATCGGATCGAGCTCGGTGGTACGATCACGCGCGACGAGAACCCGTTTGGCGAGCTCGACCTGTGGAGCGTTAACGCCGCGTTTGACGTGACCGACAACACCAAGGTGATCCTCGAGTACGCGGCTTCGGATAGCTCCGATCAGCTCGCCGGTGATGCCCAGCGGATCGAGGTTCGTCATCGGACGCCGCGCCTGGACATCAACGCGTTTGCGACCCGAACCGATGTGGACTTCTTTAACCGCACCGCGGGCTTTGGCGCCGGCCGAAACGAGCTCGGGGTCCGTGGCCGGGCGGTGATCGCCGACCGGACGACATTAATCGGTGAGGTCTTGGCGACCGAGGACCGTCGCACCGGCGGGGATCGCCGTGGCGCACAGTTGACGCTGCAGCAGGCGATCAACGGTCGCTTCGACCTAGAGCTTGGATACCTGTACGCGCGTGAGACCACGATCCCGGCCAGCTCATTGACTGAGGGTGCGACGCCCAACGAAACCAGCAGCGTGACCGCTCGACTCCGTGCCCGCGTGTCTGAGCCGCTGTCGGTGTTTGGCGAGCTCAATCAGGATCTCGACCGCATCGATCAGTGGCAGGCGATCGTCGGTGGCGACTATCGACTGGGCGAAAGAACCGAGTTGTACGCGCGTCACGAGTTCATCTCGTCGTTCGCCGGTCCGTACGCACTCAACCAGGGTCAGCGTCAAAACCAGACGCTGTTCGGGTTGCGAAGCGACCTGTTCAAGACGGCCGACCTGTTCGCCGAGTACCGGGCCGCCGATGCGTTCGACGGTCGTGAGGCGTATGCCGCGATCGGGGTAGCCAACCGCTGGACGATCGGCGAAGGCCTCAAGCTCGACCTGTCGTTCGAGCGGCTGAATCCGCTGGAGGGTGAGAACCCGAACGAATCGACAGCGGTCGCGACGGCGCTCGAGTACACCCGGAGCCCGTCGATGAAGGCTACCGGACGGATCGAATACCGTCTCGGCCGGTTGCAGGATCAGATGTTCTTCACCGGCGGTTTGGCCCGCAAGCTTGATAACGACTGGACGTTCCTCGGCCAGACGTCGTGGAGCACGTTCTTCGACCAGAGCCTTTACGAGCGGACGCGCTTCGGGTTGGCGTGGCGCCAGACACAGGACAACCGCTGGAACGCGCTGGCGCGGTACGAGCACAAGTACGAGCGCGACAACGGCGTCGGCCCGACCCGGTTGGCGGCGCGCAGCACGGCGCACATCCTGTCGACCCACGCTAGCTACAAGCCGGCCGACCGGTGGACGCTGAACAGCCGCTTGGCGACCAAGTTCAGCACCGATCGGTTGGATGGCATCGACACCGACACCGACGCCACGCTGCTGTCGGTCCGGTCGACCGTCGACCTGACGAACCGTCTCGACCTCGGCGTCATGGGCCGCTCGCTGTTCACCAACGGGTTCGGCCAAGCCCAGTGGGGGCTCGGTCTCGAGGCCGGCTTCATCCTGGCCAACAACCTGCGCCTAGCCGCCGGCTACAACTTGTTTGGCTTCAGCGAGGACGACCTGGCCGACACGATCGCGACCGACCACGGCCTCTACTTCCACGTCGGCCTCAAGTTTGACGAGCGCTTGTTCGGAATCGGGCAGAAACAGCCGACCGAATAAGGAGTCAGATCCCCAGGCCTGGCACCGCTAGGCGTGTCTGATACCACAACCGGTTCCTCCATTTCCATAACCTTGCCTCGGGCTGTCGGCGCGTTGCCGCTATGTGGCATGTCGCAGCCGAAACAGTGCGTTGATTTTTCACCGACTTTGGCGTTGAATAGTAGGATCGCAACCCGAGGCGCGCCGAGAACCCGGGCTCTGTTGCGATAGTAGAAACCAGCCCATTTCGTAGCTGGGTTCCGGGGGGGTGCTGGGGGCGGTTCTGATGAGCCGCCCCTGGTTTCTTGGTGGTGGAGGGTGGACATGGACTCGCTGGAAGGGTCGTACTCGACCGAGTAGACACGCTTCCAAGTGAAAAGCAAAAAGAACGGGGCGGTTCTGACGAGCCGCCCCGTTCACATATCCGTGATCAACGAGGTTATTCTGACGAGCCGCCCCGTTCACATATCCGTGATCAACGAGGTTAGACGCGCACCCGGTCCTTGAGACCTTTGCCGGCGCGGAAGGCGGGAACCGTCATGGCCGGGATGTCGATCGGGGCTCCGGTCTGCGGGTTCCGACCCTTCCGGGCTTTGCGATGACGCGTGTCGAACGTTCCGAAGCCGGTGATCGGGAAGTTGCGCCCCGCGTCCAGCTCTACCGCGATGATTCCCTCTCGCGGGTTGGTGGAGAAGATCGCGTCGATCACATCGTGCGCTTTGGTCTTCGAGATGTCCACCTTCTTGGCGAGCTTTTCGGCGAATTCGTCCTTGGTCATTGTTTCCCTTCAGTTTGTGGTTCGACCCAACGGCGAGCCGGCCATCTACTGGCCGCAGCGAGTTGAGGCATGAATTGTAGATCGCGCTCGGAGGATTGTCATGCGACCCGCCGCCGCGCGACGATGAACACGGCCAGTCCGACCAGGCAGAGCCAGGAGAAGAGATCGCCGACCATTCCGTAAAGCGTGCGGCTCCGTTGGGTTGAGACGTGAGCGACCATGACGTCTTCGGGGAAGTCGACCCGTGCGATGACACGGCCACGCGTGTCGACCGCCATGCTGCGACCGCCGTTGGTGGGC
>JBDGYV010000083.1:0-6363 GCA_039588915.1 Gemmatimonadota bacterium | reverse complement strand
ACAAACGCGAGGGCGATACCGCCGGCACCGGCCTGGAACGAGAAACCCTCCTTCATGATCCCGGTATCCCGAATGAACCGGGCAACATATTCCGCGATCAGCAGTCGATCGGGGCTCTTTGTAATCTGTGTCGTTCCGGAGACGATCTTCGATGGATCGCCCACGGACTCAACCTCGACCACGTAGTCCACGTTGTTGCCCTGGATCTGCCAAGGAATACATGGGAACGGAACGAGGTTGTCCGTCACCACGATCACCTGTTCCGCATGCATCGAATCCGCCAGCGCGAACCCGAGGGAACCGCACGCCGACGGGCCGTGCGAGCCATCGCAATTGCCAAATGGATCGGCGGTTGGTGCAGCGATGACGGCGATGTCGATCTTCACCTCACCGTCCTGAATCGCCTGCCAGCGGCCACCGTGGGACCGGAGCACTCCAAGACCCCGCATTTTGCCTTCGGAGCAGTGGCGTCCGAGAGGACCGTTCATCGAGCCTTCGATGTGGTGCACCACGCCGCGGTCCATCAGATCGATCACCGGTTCGTGGCATGGGAACGAAGCGCTCGGGAACCACATCAGGTCCTTGGCCCCGAGGTCGGCGGCGGTCTCGAGCGCCATGAGTGCCACCTTGTCGCCGTTTCGGAAGTGGTGATGGGTTGAGATCACCATCCCATCGGATAGCCCGCACTTCTCGAGCGCCGTTGCGAGGTCCTTGACGCGCTTGTCACCACTCGCAGGGTAATCGCTGCATGACCGTATTCGCGGCGCATGCCTGACAGCCTCGGGTCGGTACTGTCCAACGCCTTTGTACGGCACCTGCTCGAGCCCGTTCACTGTCCGCGGCACACTGCGCCCTACCGCATTCTTCACCAGGCCACCGCCACTACCCATTGGATCCCCCGTTCTCCGGGATCAACCCCGCTCGTTTGGCCTGGTCAACGAGACGCAACGCTCGTTTGACGACCGGGGCGTCGATCATCTTTGTTCCGAGACTTACGACCCCTAGCCCTTTCGCCTCCGCATCCTCGAAAGCCGCAACGACCTTGAGCGCTTTATCCAACTCCACCTGGCTGGGTGCAAACGCCTCGTGGATCGGCTCGATCTGGCGCGGGTGAATGCAGCCCATCCCCTCGAACCCCATGCCTCGGGAGCGCTCGGCCCACACCCTGAGGCCTTCCACATCACCGACGTCACCATAGACCGAATCGATCGCCTGGATACCCGCAGCCTTTGCCGCGTTGACCACGCGCAACCGCGCGTAGATTGACTCGTTACCCTCAGGAGTCTTCACGACACCGAGATCCGCGGTGTAGTCCTCCAGACCGATGGTGAGCGCAACGACGGTGTCGGCAGCAGTGGCGATCTCGAACGCATGCTCCACGCCCAGCGCCGACTCGAGAATCGGCATCAGCCAGATCGGCCGATCGATATCAGCTCGTTTCTGGATCTCGAGCACGCGTTCGTGCACACGACTCACCTGGTCGGCGTGCTCCGCCTTGGGAATCAGAATCAGGTGCGGCGACTCTGGGACCACAGCGTCCAGATCCTCCAGCCCCAGCGGCAACTGATTGATCCGCACCATTCGCTCCGCACCGTAGAAATCGACGCAACGCAGCGCATTGCGAACGATGACACGCGCAGCATCCTTCTCGTCTGCGTGAACGGAGTCTTCCAAGTCGAGAATTACCGCATCGGGATGATGGAGCCCCGCGTTGACGAACAGTTTTGGCTGGTTGCCGGGAAGGTAGAGGCGCGAGCGTCGCAATCGTTCGCGCTCCGTCGCATCGGTCAACTCGACGGTCCGCTCCGGACGCGAGTCACTCTTATTCTCCACGCCGGCGCGACGTAGAGCTGTCTCGACGCGGCCGGCGATGACGAAAGGCAGAGCTCCTTTGTCATCCAACACGACCTGCGCGTGCTCGACCCCAAAAGCATCCAGCATGCGCTTGGTCACTCGATCGATCGAGCGCCCATAGTACGCGCTGACCTTGGACGAAACGTCTACTTCTCTACCCCCGGTCTTTCTGATCGCAACCGAGACGTGTAGATCGGATCGTACGTCTTCTCCTACACGTCCGGCCTCACCTCGCGCCGTCATGGAATGGCTCCTCACCCGAGTGCGGCTATGATCGCATCCGTGAGCTGAGTGGTCGATGCGGCTCCCTGCTCGATGACGTTGGGACCGCCGGCCAACCGCTGCATGTCGTACGTCCGAACCTTGCCTTCCTTTACTATGGTCGCGACGGCGTTCCGAACGCGGGTGGCTGCCTCACCCTCTCCGATGTGATCCAACATCATCGCGGCGCTGAGCACCATCGCGATCGGGTTGACGATCGACGGATCGAGCTCTTGGTACTTGGGTGCCGATCCGTGTGTCGGCTCGAACACGGCCACGTCATCACCGATGTTGCCCGAGCACGCGAAGCCGAGACCACCCACGAGCCCTGCGTACGCGTCCGATATGATGTCTCCAAACATGTTGCCGGCTACGATGACGCCGTAGTCCTCGGGACTCTTCGTCATCCACATCATCTGCGCGTCGATGTTGGTGGACCACAACTCGATGCCGGAGAAGTCTTGCCGCACCTCCCGACCTACCTCTTCCATCATTCCGGAGGTCTCACGCAAAACGTTCGGCTTTTCGCAGATCGTTACGGACCGGTAGCGGTGCTTCTGTGCATGCTCGAACGCGGCCCGCACGATCCTGCGGCAGGCGTTGAGGGTGAACAGCCTCATTGAGATGGCGATGTCCTCGTTGGGTACGTTGGCAAACGCCTTGTGCTTCGGATGCAAGCCGATGGCGTTGCGTACTGCCTGCGGCGGGTTCGTCCACTCGATGCCACAGTAGAGGCCTTCGGTGTTCTGGCGGAAGATGACCGCGTCGACCCTAGGCTCATCGAGCCCGCCACCTGCCCGCTGCCTCACGAAGTTGAGCGGATTGCCGGGAAACGAACGACACGGGCGAATGCAGATGTCGAGGTTGAACAGCTGCCGCATGCTGACGATCGGGCTGAAGTACTCGTAACCCTTATCGTGTAACTCGGCCTTGAGCTCCTTCTTCGCCTGCGGTTTGGGCTTGGAGGTAATCGCACCAAAGAGCCCCAGCTTGTGCTCTCGCAGAAGATCGATCGTCCGGTCGGGCAACGGGTTGCCCTCGTTGACCCAGAACTTCCAGCCGATGTCCGCCTGGACGTATTCCGCATCAAACCCCACTGCATCCAACACCCGCAATGACTCGGGGAGAACCGTCTGACCGATCCCGTCCCCGGGCATGGTGACTACTGTGTGTTTCGCCATCTTCAGTTACCTCCCAAGCCGCTCCCGGACCTGATTCTCGACGCCCCCAGCCACGACAAGCGACTGCGGCACCGCTCCCAATGCTGCAAAACCGAACGACTCCCCGCGAAAGCTCACCTTGCTGCGGACGAAATCGATGTCGATCTCGTCGCCAGGAATGATCGTTCGTTGACCTTGTGCCACTTCGAAATCCAGGTACTCCTTCAAGCGGTTCACTAGCGCGGGACAGGCGATACAGGGATATCCATTGTTGTAGGCGTTGCGCAGATACGTCTGCGAAAAGCTCGCGGCGATAATCATCGGAATGCCCTTCGCCTGCAGCGATGTTGCCGCCTGCTCTCGTGACGACCCTGTTCCGAAGTTCGAGCCGCCCACCAACACGTCGCCCTCCTTCGTGCGCGCAGCGAACCCGGGGTCGTAGTTTTCCATCACGACACGAGCCATCTCGTCCGGCGTCATGCCTTCGCGGTACGTGTAGTCCTTCCCGTAGATGCCATCGGTATTGAGGTTGTCTTGCGGAACGAACACCAGCCGCCCCACGACCTTCTCCGGGAAGCCACTCTGAATGGCGACCACCTCATCGGGTTCCGGCGCGGCGGCGCGTTCGGTGAAGCGCCGCTCGAGCAGCCGGTCATCGACGCGTGCAGGCCCGGCAACATGGCCCGCCAAGGCCGATGCTGCGACCACTTCCGGACTCGCCAAGTAGCACTGAGCGTCCCGCGATCCCATGCGCCCCTTGAAGTTGCGGTTGGTCGCAGAGATGCCGACTTCACCCGGCTCGAGCAACCCCGCACCGAGCCCGATGCACGGACCACAACCAGGAGGCAACGGCTTCGCGCCAGCGGCCAACAGCGCGCTCCACGCTTTGGACGCCTCAGCGTCCTGCTGAACTTCCTTGCTCGCCGCGGACACGTAGAACTCCACCCCAGCGGCCACCTTCTTCCCGCGGGTCACCCGGGCAGCCGCCTCGAGATCTTCCAGTCGGCTGTTCACGCACGAAACGAGATAGGCTTTCTGGATCACGATCCGGTCCTTTTCCATTTCGCTGACCGGCCGCATGACCTTCACGGAGTCGGGCCCGGACACGTGGGGGCTCACATCACCCAGGTCCAACTCGATCGTTGCCGCAAAACTGGCGTTTGTATCGGAAGCCAACGGTTCGGCTTCCCACCGCTCCAGATCCTCGTCCGTGAATCGGATAACTCCGAGAGCATCTAAGATCGCCTTGCGGCGCCCGAGGTATCGGATGGTGACAGCATCCGCCGGGAACAACCCGACCAACGCACCCCATTCGGTGGTCATGTTCGAGATGGACATGCGCCCGTCCATCGACAGGCTCGGCACGCCCGAACCGACGAACTCCACCGCCGCGTTCAACACTTCGTCTTGGTCGTAGAGTCCGCAGAGCGTGATGATGACGTCCTTGCCGGTCACACCTTCACGGAGCTTTCCATCCAACACAACCTGCACTGTTCGCGGGATCTGCCACCAGAACTCCCCGGTGGCCCAGATGGCGGCGGCGTCCGTTCGCACAACCGGCGTCCCCAACGCACCGAGCGCCCCGTACATGTTGGAGTGCGAGTCCGACGCGACCACCAGCGAGCCCGGGACCACGTATCCCATCGAGACCATTATCTGGTGCCCGATGCCCGCCCCCGCCGGATAGAAGTCTACGCCCTTTTCCTTAGCGAACGCCTCGATGTCACGGTACTTGGCGAGGTTCGTATCCGACGTGTTCTGGATGTCGTGATCCAGCGTGAAGACCGGCTGCTTGGGATTGTGGATCTTGCTGGCCCCGATCGACGCGAACTTCTTCATCACCGGCGCAGTGTTGTCGTGCGTCATGACGTGCCGCGGTGCCAGTGAGATAACGTCGCCAGTGCGAAGGGACCGGTCGGGCCCGGCGGTCATATGGAGTTGGGCGATCTTTTCAACGACGGTCTGGGACATGTCAGTCGTCAGTTGTCCGTTGTCAGGAGTCGGCAACGCAGAGCTTCATCACCTCGCTGATCGATCCGACGTCCTCCAGTCCCCAGACCGCGTCCTTCAGACGCGTCCGTCCACCATCCGACAGTACTGGCGATGCCAGCGCGTCGAATTTCTCTTCGACTTCGGTGTCGCTGAGCGGGTTGCGAGGATCACCCTTTGGATAGTCCAGCGACTTGGTCAGCTCACGGCCACCCTCGGTCTCGATACTCACGATGACCCGTTGGAGTTCGGGGAAGACCGCTTCGATTTCCGGATCTGCCACCACCTCGATCTTGTTCAGCTGGGCCCTGATCTGATCGTCCATGATCTTCTCTTGCTCGAACTGCGCCGGGGTGACCTGCCGATCCACAATCGCCGCCGCGATGACATACGGCAGGCTGTGGTCCGCGGTTTCCTTCGAACGTGGATCGTATTTGCTCGGATCGGCCAGGATGTCCGCCGCGCGAGCCAGCGACTGGATGTGCACCCTCTTGATCTGGTCGGGTGCGAGATCGTTCTCGATCACGATGTCCAACACGGCAGAGATCGGCGCATGGGTGAGCGCCTCCGTGGGGAACGCCTTCATGCCGCAGCGCTCGATCCTCCACGATTCTCCCAGGCCATCAGTCAGCACCTCGAGCTTCCATTCCGGTCCGTAGCAGTGGGCCAACCCTTCCTTCCCATCGATTACGTGTTCCGGCCCCGTGTACCCCTTCTCGGCCAGCAACGCGGCCAGGACACCACTCTGGGTCGCCATGGGATCCACTGTGTTCTTCATCATCGTGAGCTTGCCGGCGGTGACGGCTCCCAACGTCGCGTGACGCGAAGCGGAGATGCCAATGGCGTGCTGGATCTCTTCCCAAGACAGACCCAGTGCCCGGCCGGCGACGATGGGCGAGGCGAAAGCGGTCAATGTTGCGTGGTGCCACCCCCGCTCACGGATGCCGGGAAATGCGGCTTCACACAGGCGCATCTCGAACTCGTGACCCAGGATGATACCGAGGATGAGGTCCTTCCCGTTCCCCCGGGCACGCTCCCCACACGCGATGGCCGCGGGGATGATGTCCGAAGGATGCGAGGGATCCTGCTGCCAGTAGAT